>NZ_CP118100.1:2877628-3197365 GCF_028747645.1 Microbacterium esteraromaticum | reverse complement strand
GGTGCTCCGGGCGAGGTTGTGGAAAGGTCGCCTTGAAGCGTGATCTCCCCCTGTGGATAACGATGGATGCAACGGTAGTCACCGAAGGGGCGAACGGCAAGCCGTCCGCGGAAACACGCGGATGTTCTGAAGATGGAACGCGTTTCCACAGTTGTGGATAATGGCTGTGCGTAACTCTCAGTGCCGATGGCGGTCTCCGCACACGATTTGCTCTGTGCGTCGGCGAGTCGTACCCTTAATCGGTTGACTTATGCCTAACGGCAGTACCCCCTGTCTCCGGACGTCTGAACCCGGCGACACCAGTTCGGAGTGATTCCATGAGCAAGCGCACTTTCCAGCCCAACAACCGTCGTCGCGCCAAGAAGCACGGCTTCCGCGCACGTATGCGTACCCGCGCCGGTCGCGCCATCCTGTCGGCACGACGCGCGAAGGGCCGCACCGAGCTCTCGGCGTAACGCCCAGTGCTCGCCCGACCGAATCGTCTGACCCGCGGCGCTGACTATCGTCAGGCTGTTCGCCGGGGAACACGATGCGGCGGTCCGCGACTCATCACGTCTGTGCTCGTGAGCACCGACGCGCGGCCCCCTCGGTTCGGGTTCATCATCAGCAAGCAGGTAGGAACCGCTGTGGTTCGCAACACCGTTCGTCGACGGCTCAAAGCCGTGTGCGCGGAGTTCGTCGACATGGTTCCTGAGGGCACGGATGTCGTCATCCGTGCCCTCCCTGCGTCTGCGACCGCCGAATTCTCGTCGCTGCGGGCAGACGTGGCACGCTGCCTGAACAAACGGTTCGCCGATGCGGTGGGCTCATGAGCGCACTGCCCTCCTACGCCTTCGGAACGGCGCGGTTCCGGGCATCCGATCTGTTTCGAGGTCTGCTGGTGCTGCCGCGTAACGCGGTGCTTGCGTTCCTCGTCGTGTATCGGGCGATCATCTCTCCGCTGTATGGCGACGTGTGCAGGTATTACCCGTCCTGTTCCGCGTACGCTGTAGGAGCGGTGCAGCAGCACGGCGCCGTGTGGGGAGCGATGCTCTCGGCATGGCGCATCCTGCGTTGCAATCCCTGGAGCAAAGGCGGCGTTGATGACGTCCGCCCGCACGCTCACTTCCGATACGACTTGACCGCCCGTGGTTTCGTCGTACCTGCTCGAAAGGACTGAACAGTGGGTCTTGACCTCCTGCTCGCAAGCACCCCTGCCGCCGAGGACTCCGGCGGCGGCTTCGACCTGTTCGGTGCCATTCTCTGGCCGCTGAAGTGGGCCGTCGAGCTCATCCTCGTCGCCTGGCATTGGCTGCTGACGGCCGCCGGCATGCCCGAGGCCGACGGCATCACCTGGGTGCTGTCGATCGTCGGTCTGGTGATTGTGGTTCGCGCGGCGGTCTTCCCGCTGTTCGTGAAGCAGATCAAGAGCCAGCGGAAGATGATGGAAATCGCTCCTGACCTGCGAAAGGTTCAGGAGAAGTACAAGGGCAAGAAGGATCAGCTCTCTCGCGAGGCGATGAGCCGCGAGACCATGGCCCTGTACAAGAAGCACGGCACGACGCCGATGTCGAGCTGCTTGCCGCTGCTGGTGCAGATGCCGATCTTCTTCGCGCTGTTCAGCGTTTTGCGCGACGTCAAGATGCACGCGGAGGCCGAGGTCGGTGGTGTCGGGCTACTCAGCCCCGAGCTGACGAAGCAGTTCTTCGATGCGACGCTGTTCGGTTCGGTGTCGCTGCACGAGACACTGGGCGAGGCCTGGTCGGCCGGCAATACCCCGGCGATCGTGCTGCTGGCGATCCTCGTCGTCCTGATGATCGTTTCGCAGTTCTTCACCCAGCTGCAGATCATCTCCAAGAACCTCTCACCTGAGGCCAAGACCGGCCAGGCGTACCAGATGCAGAAGATCATGCTCTACGTGCTGCCGCTGGGCTTCATCTTCTCGGGTGTCTTCTTCCCGCTCGGTGTCGTCATGTACTGGTTCGTCTCGAACCTGTGGACCATGGGTCAGCAGTTCTTGGTCATCCGCGAGATGCCCACGCCGGGTTCCGAGGCGGCGAAGGCGCGTGAAGAGCGCCTTGCGCGCAAGGGCAAGGCCATCAACGCCGAGGGCAAGATCGTTCCGATCGAGGTCGTGCGGGCAGAGGAGCAGCGCAAGCTCGAAGAGATGGAGCGCGCCAAGGCGGAGGCTCCCAAGCGTGAGCAGCCGATGAGCAAGAAGCGTGCCAAGAAGAAGGGCTCGAACTGATGACTGTTGAAGACGTGAAGACCTCGTCGGTTCCCTCGGTGGAGGATCTTGAGCGTGAAGGGGATGTCGCAGCAGACTTTCTCGAGGAGCTGCTTGATATCGCCGACATCGACGGTGATCTGAACCTCGATGTGCGGCAGGGTCGGGCATATGTCTCGGTTGAGGCCGAGAGCGAGGGGCTTTCGGTACTGTCGGCCCCCGACACCGTGCAGGCTCTGCAGGAGCTCACTCGCCTCGCCGTGCAGAACAAGACGGGCTCGTTCTCGAGGATGATCCTCGACATCGGTGGTTCGCGCGACACGCGTCGCCGGCAGCTCGAGGCCCTGGTTGACGCTGCGGTTGTGAAGCTTGACGGTGGTGCCAGCCAGGCATCGCTGCCGTCGATGTCGAGCTACGAGCGCAAGGTCGTGCACGACATCGCCTCGGAGCGTGGGCTGGTTTCGGAGTCCTACGGCGAGGGAGCAGACCGCCACACGGTCATCACCCGTCGGTGATGTTTCACGTGAAACGGTGATGCGCATAGCCGCCCCGGTCTCCGGTCATTGAGCGGGCCCCTTTTCCGGTCATTGAGCGAGCGAAGCGAGACGAAATGTCCCACACCCCCGAATCTGAACCCTCCGTCGCCGCGGAGCTCTTCGGCGCACGCATTGATCTTGCGCGTCGTTTCACCGATGCGCTGGTCGCGGAGGGGGAGACGCGCGGTTTGATTGGCCCGCTCGAGCTGCCGCGCATCTGGACGCGTCATGTTCTGAACTCTGCGATCGCTGCGCCGCTGTTTCAGGGCTCGGTTGCCGATGTCGGTTCCGGTGCGGGGTTGCCGGGCCTTGTGCTCGCGATTGCTCGTCCGGATGTCCATTTCACGCTGATCGAGCCGATGGAGCGTCGTGTGGCATGGCTGACGGAGCAGGTCGAGGCTCTGGGGCTGGACAACGTACGTGTCATGCGCGCTCGTGGCGAGGATGTCGGGCTGGAGTTCGATTCCGTAACGGCACGTGCGGTGAGTGCACTTCGCACGTTGATCCCGATTACTGCTCCGTTGGTGAAGGACGGCGGTGAGTTGATCTTGCTGAAGGGGCACAACGTGCCGGCCGAGATCGATGCCGCTCAGAAGGTGTTCAAGAAGTTCAAGGTGTCGGACGCCACAGTGGAAGTGCTCGGAGAGGGAGTGCTCGCCGAGCCGACGCGTGTGTTCCGCGCTCGCGTCCGCGCGACCCCCGCTGTCCCCGGTCGTTGAGCGAGCGCAACTCGTCGAAGCGCGAGTACGCGAGCGGAGCTCTCCCCGGTCGTTGAGCGAGCGCAGCGAGACGAAACGCTAGTGCTCGAGCTGAGTTCCCTCGGTCGTTGAGCGAGCGGAGCGAGACGAAACGCTCACACCACTAGACCGCCCGGAGTCTTCGCTCTCCCCAACTCCACGTTTCACGTGAAACATCCACAGCTCCCGTGATCTCGACATCGCCGTACTCCCCGGTGCGCATAGTGTCCGACCATGATCGGATACACCTATGTTCTCCGCTGCTCGGACGGCACGTTCTACGTAGGCAGCACGAAAGACCTTGATGCTCGAGTGCAGACTCACGCGCAGGGAATGGGGAGTGACTACACGTCGTGCCGGCTACCGGTCACGCTGGTTTGGTGGGCCGAGTTCGATCGCATTGATGAGGCGTTTGCTCTCGAGAAGCGAATGCAGGGGTGGAGTCACGCGAAGCGCCTGGCGTTCATGGAGGGCGGCTACGACGCGATCAAGGGCTGGAGCGCACGCGAGCGCGCTCTCCGCCGCGGTGGCACCTCTGGTCGTTGAGCGAGCGCAGCGAGTCGAAACGTACGCGAGTACTGGGGGAGCACACTTCGTCTCGTCGCTGCGCTTCTCGCACAATGACCGGCGTTGTTCCACGTGAACCGTGCGGCCTTCACGATCGTTGATTGAGCGGAGCGAGCCGAAACGCGCGCGACTACTGAGCGAACACGTTTCGTCTCGTCGCTGCGCTCCTCATTCAACGACGGGTGATGTTTCACGTGAAACTTGCGTCGGATGAGTGCCGCCATGCAGGTCCAGCAGTGGCTCCTCGGTCGTTGAGCGAACGCAGCGAGTCGAAACGCGCGCGACGACTGGGGGAGCACGTCTCGTCTCGTCGCTACGCTCCTCGCTCAATGACCGGCGTTGTTTCACGTGAAACATGCGTCGGGATGGGACCGGCATGCAGGTCCGGCAGTGACGTCTCGGTCGTTGAGCGAGCGAAGCGAGTCGAAACGCACGCGAGTCTTGGGGCGTGCGGGGAGCACGTTTCGTCTCGTCGCTGTGCTCCTCGCTCAATGACCGGCCGTACGGTCGTTGAGCGAGCGGAGCGAGTCGAAACGTGCGCGACTACTGAGGGAGCACGTTTCGTCTCGTCGCTGCGCTCCTCGCTCAATGATCGGCGGTGTTTCACGTGAAACTTGCGTCGGATGAGTGCCGCCAAGCAGGTCGCGCAGTGGTTCCTTGGTCGTTGGGCGAGCGGAGCGAGTCGAAACGTGTGCGACTACTGGGGCGCAGATTTCGACTCGGTGCTTCGCTCCTCGCTCAATGACCCGTGGTGGTGCTTCACGTGAAACGGGTGCCGGTACTGAGTTCCGCAATGTGGCCGGAAGTGACGCCGCCGTCGTTGGGCGAGCGCGGCGAGTCGACACGTTTCCTCCTCGAGAGTCCGGCCCAGCTCGTCACATAGCGGTGTTTCTTCTTCTATGGTCGACACGTATGTGAGTCCTCCGGCCGTTGAGCGAGCGAAGCGAGTCGGAACGCACACCCTGCGGTGGCGTTCATTTCGTCTCGTCGCTTCGCTCCTCGGTCAATGACCGGGTGGTGTATCACGTGAAACGGCAGCCATCGCCGGGCGCCTGCGGCGAGGTTCGACGGGGGAGGGGGTTCCGGCGGTGAGTGAGTGGACTGATTCAGCCGTAGCCGGTTCGAGGGTTGGTTTCGTTCGCCGCGCGCCCCTCTCTCAGTGGCCGCTGGCGTCTTACGCGAAACAGCAGGTGTCGACGGCCGTTGAGCGAGCGGAGCGAGTCGAAACGTCCGCTCTACGGCGGTGCAGCTCATTTCGTCTCGCCGCTGCGCGCCTCGCTCAATGACCGAGGGAGTGTTTCACGTGAAACGGTGGCTGCAGGGGCGTCGCCAGTCGTCTCGTCGCTTCGCTCCTCGCTCAATGACCGGGTGGGTGTTTCACGTGAAACGCGCGGTGTCCACGGTCGTTGAGCGAGCGGAGCGAGTCGAAACGCATCGCAACGGGAGCCTGGCATTTCGTCTCGTCGCTGCGCTCCTCGCTCAATGACCGGGCGAGAGGACTCGGACGTTGAGCGAGCGGAGCGAGTCGAAACGCATCGCAACGGGAGCCTGGCATTTCGTCTCGTCGCTGCGCTCCTCGCTCAATGACCGGGCAAGAGGACTCGGACGTTGAGCGAGCGAAGCGAGTCGAAGCGAACATCCCCCGAGGGCGCAGGCTCATTTCGTCTCGGTGCTGCGCTCCTCGCTCAATGACCGGGTGGGTGTTTCACGTGAACGGTCCTCGCTCAATGACCGGGGGAGTGGGGGCGGAGCCGCGCTCAATGACCGACGCAGACAGTTGCCTCGGTTAGAGTGGATGACGGTCCCGAAAGGAGTCGATGTTTCACGTGAAACCATCCGACAACGCATCGCCGAACACCGATCTCGGGATGGATACCCCGCTCGCGCGGGAGCTGGCTGATCTGGCCTCCCGACGCAAAGCCCTCAGCAAGGTCAAGGTCTCCTTCGACGGTGACACCCGAATCTTCACGGTGTCGAACCAGAAGGGCGGAGTCGGAAAGACGACGACGACCGTCAACCTGGCATCCGCACTTGCCGAGCTCGGCGCAAGGGTCCTCGTGATCGACCTTGACCCGCAGGGCAATGCCTCGACGGCATTGAGCGTGACGCACACCGCCGAGACCGCCAGCATCTACGACGTGCTGATCAACGACCAGCCATTCGGCGAGATCGTCCAGCCGAGCCCCGAGTCGCCGAACCTGTTCTGCGCACCGAGCACCATTCATCTCGCCGGCGCTGAGATCGAACTTGTCTCGCAGGTGGCGCGGGAGTTCCGCCTGCGTCGTGCGCTCGAGATCTACCTGCGTGAGAACCCGAAGGACGTCGTGATCATCGACTGCCCGCCTTCGCTCGGACTCCTCACGATCAACGCCTTCACCGCGGCGACCGAGGTGCTCATCCCGATCCAGTGCGAGTACTACGCGCTCGAGGGCCTGAGCCAGCTGCTCGGGAACATCCAGATGATCCAGAAGCACCTCAACCCCGAACTCACCCTCTCGACGATCCTCCTGACGATGTATGACGCCCGCACGCGTCTGGCGCAGCAGGTCTCCGACGAGGTGCGCGCTCACTTCCCGCAGCAGATTCTCGACGCCGTGATCCCACGGTCGGTGCGCGTCTCAGAAGCTCCCAGCTTCGGACAGACCGTCATCGCGTACGACGGCACATCTGCCGGCGCGGTCGCGTATCGGGAGGCAGCAGTGGAAATCGCTCAGCGGGGTCAGCAATCCGCTCAGAACAAGGGAGCATGATGGCCAAACGCACTGGACTCGGACGGGGCATCGGCGCGCTCATTCCGACAGCAGATCAGACCGAACGCCCGGTCGACGTATTCTTCCCCGGCAACGTCAAGATCGCGACCGAGACGGTCGCTCCCGACACCGCGGACGCCAAGACCAAGACAAAGACCGCGCGTCCGGCCAAGACCTCGGATGCTGCAGACGACACCGCCACAGAAGCCGACGCCGCCCTCGCCGAGATCCCGGGCATCCGCCTGATCCAGGTCGACCCGAAGCTCATCGTCCCCAACCCCCGCCAGCCGCGCACCCACTTCGACGAGGACCACCTCGCCGAGCTCGTGCACAGCGTCAAGGAGTTCGGCGTTCTGCAGCCCGTCGTTGTTCGCCGCAACAGCGGTGGCGAGTACGAGCTGATCATGGGGGAGCGGCGCACGCGCGCCGCACGCGAGGCCGGCCTCGAGGCGATCCCCGCGATCGTGCGTGAGACTGCCGATGAGGATCTGCTGCGCGACGCGCTGCTCGAGAACCTGCACCGGTCGGAACTCAACCCGCTAGAAGAGGCCTCTGCCTACCAGCAGCTGCTCGAGGATTTCGGGATCACGCAGGAAGAGCTGGCCACTCGCATCGGTCGGTCGCGCCCGCAGATCAGCAATACCATCCGTCTGCTGCGTCTTCCCGTGCCGGTGCAGCAGCGTGTCGCTGCCGGTGTGCTCTCAGCCGGCCACGCACGCGCGATTCTCTCGGTCGACGACCCTGAGCAGATGCAGCGTCTGGCCGACAAGGTTGTGAACGAGGATCTCTCGGTGCGCGCCACCGAGGCGGCTGCTAAGAGTCTTCCGACCGATTCCGCGCGCTCCGTCAAGCCGAAGGCCGGCGCCCGCCGTGCATACCTCGACGAGGTGTCGACCAAGCTTGGTGACCGTCTGAACACCCGCGTGCAGATCGCGTTGGGTGCGCGCAAGGGGCAGATCAAGATCGAGTTCGCCTCGATCCAGGACCTGAATCGGATTCTCGCCGAGCTCGGCGAAGAGGAGTACGGCAGCCGCTGACGCATCGCCCCCCCCGAGAACGCTCTTCCGTGAGCGGGTCGGCTCGGATAGTATCCGGGCACCTGCATACTGTCGATCGCACCGGGGGGAATGATGGCTGACGCAAGGCAACCGCACGCAAGGCAACCTGGCGCGATCCACGGCCGTGTGATCGGCGTCAGTATCGCCGCCGCGCTCGGTGGATTCCTGTTCGGATTCGACACGGCCGTGATCAACGGCGCCGTGGATGCCCTGTCTGACGCCTTCGAGCTCGGTGTCGCGCTGAAGGGCTTCGCCGTATCGTCGGCGTTGATCGGTTGCGCGCTGGGTGCCTGGTTTGCAGGACCCCTCGCAAACAGGCTCGGCCGCGTGCCGACGATGGTCACCGCGGCGGTGTTGTTCTTCATCTCGGCCATCGGATCCGGCCTGGCGTTCGGCGTGATCGATCTGATCGTCTGGCGCGTGATCGGCGGCCTGGGTGTGGGTGCGGCGTCGGTGATCGCGCCGGCGTACATCGCCGAGGTGTCACCGGCACGGGTGCGCGGCCGCCTCGGCTCGCTGCAGCAGCTCGCGATCGTGACGGGCATCTTCGTCGCACTGCTGTCGGATGCGATGCTCGCCAACTTCGCCGGGGGAGCAGCCGGTTCGTTGTGGGGCCTGCAGGCGTGGCGATGGATGTTCATGGCCGAGGCGATCCCAGCCCTCGTCTACGGACTCATGGCCCTGCGGTTGCCCGAGTCGCCGCGCTATCTGGTCGCGCGTGGCCATCTCGAGCGCGCCGGCCAAGTGCTCACGGACGTCACCGGCGAGATCGACGTCCGCGCGAAGATCGACGAGATCACCGGCACGATCAACACCGAACGGCAGGAGTCGCTGCGCGACCTGCGGGGCCACCGTTTCGGACTCAAGCCGATCGTGTGGGTCGGCATCCTGCTGAGTGTGTTCCAGCAGTTCGTCGGCATCAACGTGATCTTCTACTACTCGACGACGCTGTGGCGATCGGTTGGCTTCGATGAGTCCGATGCCCTGACGATCACCGTGATCACGTCGGTGACGAACATCGTCGTGACGATCGTGGCGATCCTGCTCGTCGATCGCGTCGGTCGTCGCCTCATGCTGATGGTCGGCTCGGTCGGCATGGCGGTGACTCTGGGCCTGATGGCCGTGGCGTTCTCGTTCGGGACGGTGGATGCTGCAGGTGAGGTCGCGTTGGCAGAGCCGTGGTCGACGATCGCGCTGGTCTCGGCGAACGCCTTTGTGGTCTTCTTCGGGGCGACGTGGGGGCCGCTGGTCTGGGTGCTTCTGGGGGAGATGTTCCCGAACTCCATCCGGGCGGGGGCTCTCGCGGTCGCTGCGGCCGCTCAGTGGGTGGCGAACTTCTTCATCTCGACGACGTTCCCGGCCTTCGCTGAGATCGGTCTGACGTTCGCGTATGGCTTCTACGCGTTCTTCGCGTTGCTGTCGTTCTTCTTCGTGTACTTCAAGGTCGCCGAGACCAAGGGGCGCGAGCTCGAATCGATGACCGAGGAAGTGATCGTGCAACGCCGGGGTGCTCGTCATCGCGCGTAGGCTTGATGGGTGAGTGATGACTTTCCGCGCCGAGCCAGCCTAGAGGTGCTGCGCGCCGAGGCCGCCGATGAGCGGTCGGTGCTCGTGCACGAGCGTCTGCGCTTCGGTGAGGACCCGTGGGACTTCATGAGCGAGCTCCCCACGACCGACGAACTGGTCGTGTTGTTGCTGCGCGCCGACGTCGCAGCCGATCAGGGCGTCACGATCGCGGACCGCGGATGGAACGACGGCGTCCTGCGCCGCATCGCGTTGGAGTACCCCGAACTCAGTCCCACCGTGTGGCGGATGCTCGCCGCCTGAGCCGCGGTACGGCCTGCGCCACTGAACACGGCCTGCGCCACTGGACGCTGCACGACAGCATCCGAGAACACGAAAGCCCGCCACCTCGAGAGGTGACGGGCTTTCGTCGATCAGGGGCAGATCAGCCGATGAACGGCGCGAGATCCTGCAGGAGTGCGGGCTTGGGCTTGGCGCCGATGATGGTCGCCTTCACCTCGCCGCCCTGGAACACCTTCATCGCGGGGATCGAGGTGATCTGGTACTTCATCGCGAGGTCGGGGTTCTCGTCGACGTTGAGCTTGAGAATGGTGATCTTCTCGGGGTTCTCGGCCTGGATCTCGTCGAGCACCGGTGCGACCATGCGGCACGGACCGCACCATGCCGCCCAGAAGTCGACCAGCACCGGACCGTCGGCCTGCAGCACGTCCTGTTCCCAGGTGGCCTGCGTGGTTGCCTTGGCAGTCATTGCATCTCCTTGTTCGGTGTCACCCGTTCGAACGTCGGGTGTGGACGGAATGTTCCCGGCCTCAGCCGGCGAGGACCTCAGCGGCGGACGGCGTGGCTGCCGCGGCGTCTTCGAGGTCGGCGATGAAGTGCTCGGCGTCGAGGGCGGCGACGACACCCGAGCCGGCGGCGGTTGCCGCCTGACGGTAAGTGGGGTCGATGACATCGCCGGCGGCGAAGATGCCCGGCACCGAGGTGCGCGACGAGCGACCGTCGACCCAGATCGTGCCGTCTTCGGTGAGCTTCAGCTTGTCGTGCACCAGGTGGGTGCGCGGGTCGTTGCCGATCGCGATGAACAGTCCGTCGAGCTCGAGGTCGCGCAGCGATCCGTCGACGGTCGAGCGCAGCTGCACACCCGAGACGGCGTCGCCACCGAGCACTTCGGCGACCTCGGTGTTCCAGATGAACTCGATCTTGTCGTTCGCGAACGCGCGTTCCTGCATGATCTTCGAGGCGCGCAGGGTGTCCTTGCGGTGGATGACGTACACCTTCGACGCGAAACGGGTCAGGAACGTCGCCTCTTCCATGGCGGAGTCGCCGCCGCCGACCACGGCGATGGTCTTCTCGCGGAAGAAGAAGCCGTCGCAGGTCGCGCACCATGAGACGCCGTAGCCCGAGAGGCGCTCTTCGCCCTCGATGCCGAGCTTGCGGTAGGCCGAGCCTGTCGCGTAGATGATGGTGGATGCCTCGTGCACGGCGCCACCGCCGAGCGTGACCTTCTTGACGGGGCCGTCGACGTCGAGCTCGACGACGTCGTCGTACACGATCTCGGTGCCGAACTTCTCGGCCTGCTCCTGCATCTTGGTCATCAGGTCGGGGCCGAGGATGCCCTCGGGGAAGCCGGGGAAGTTCTCGACATCGGTGGTGTTCATCAGCTCACCGCCGACCTGCACGCTGCTCGCGATCAGAAGCGGCTGCAGATTTGCGCGCGCCGCGTAGATGGCCGCGCTGAACCCAGCGGGACCGGAGCCGATGATGATGACCTGACGCATGTGCTCTCCTTGATCGCGGATGCTGGAATATCCGCACCGACTGGATAGAACCAATCGTAACCGCGCGACATTCCCGCCCGCTGGGTACGGGGAGAGCAGCTTCGGATCAGCGCGAGGGCAGGAAGCGGCGGGCGAGGCGCGTCACCGCCGACAGCTCGGGTGCGCGCAGCAACAGCAGGACGATGCCGTAGACGATGACAGCGGCCAGTCCGACCACGCCGGTGCCGACGGCACCCAAGAGCTTGTCGACAAGGGTGTTGCCGGTCTGCCCGGCGGTCCAGCCCGCGCCGGCACCCATCAGCACGTACAGGCCCCACCCGGCGAAGCCGGCCGGGATCGCGGCGATGAAGAAGCGGCCGAGCGACAGCAGGGTCTGCGGCAGCTGAAGTCCGCCGAGGCGGTTGCGCAGGATCCAGATGGCGATGATCGTCTGCACGAGTCCGGCCAGCGACTGCCCCAGGGCGACGGCGGCGGCGAGCTGGCTGAGCGGGGCGACCGCGGCGGCGATGTACGAGAAGCCGATGATCAGTGCGACCTGCACGAGAGTGAACAGGAACGGTGTGCGGGTGTCGCCGTAGGCGTAGAACGCGCGCTGCACGATGAACAGCACCGACAACGGCAGCAGCCCGACCAGGTAGCAGACCAGCACGGGCGCGGCCTGCACGGCCTGCTCAGCGCTGTCGGTGAAGATCCGGGTGGCGGGGACGGCAGCGACGGCCAGGGCCACTCCCGAACCGACGACGAACAGCGACACGGCACGGATGCACTGGGCGACGTCGCTGCGTACATCGTCGTCGCGCCCCTCAGCGGCGTGCTCAGCGATCTGGGTGAAGTACGGGGTGCCGATCGAGATCGCGAAGATCGAGTAGGGCAGCATGAACACCAGCCAGGCGGCCATCATCAACGCTGTCGACGGGTGCTCGCCGGACGCGTCCGAGACCACCCGCGTCTGGATCAGGCCCGCGATCTGACCGGCGATGACCATCAGGAAGGTCCAGCCCGCGAGCCCGCCGACCTGCCGCAGGCCCACACCGCGCCAGCGGAAGTCGGGGCGCAGGCTGAGACCGGTGCGCCGCCAGGCGAACAGCAGCAGCCCTGCCTGCACGGCGATACCGAGAGTGGCCGTGCCGCCAAGGACGGCGATCATGGTCGGATCCCACGCATCGACGATGTTCTGGTTGCCGCCGAACAGCGCGATGAAGATCAGGAACCCGGCGATCGAGATGATGTTGTTCGCGACGGGGGTCCACGTGTACGGGCCGAATACCCGCTTGGCGTTGAGGGTCTCGCCGATCAGCGCGTACAAGCCGTAGAAGAAGATCTGCGGCAGGCACCAGTACGCGAACGCAGTGGCCAGGGCGAGCTGGTCGGCGCTGAACTTCTCGCCGTACAGCGCGACCAGCCACGGGGCGATGACCATCGCCAGGGCGGTCACCGCGAGGAACACGACGGTGCCGAGCGTGAACAGCTTTGAGATGTAGGCGCTGCCGCCGTCCTTGTGGCTGGCCGAGCGCACGATCTGCGGGATGATCACGGCGGTGAGGATGCCGGTCTGGATGATCGTGAAGACGTTGTTCGGCAGCTGGTTCGCGACCGCGAACGCGTCGCTGGCCTGACCGATACTGCCGATCGCCGCGACGAGGACAATGGTCCGGATCAGGCCGGTGACGCGTGAGATCAGGGTGCCGGCTCCGAGGATGGCGCTGGCGCGGCCGAGACTGGTCATCGTTCTCCTGCGTCGTCGGTTGCGGGTTCGGCTTCGTCGGCAGCATCCGATTGTGTGCGCCGACGGCGCACGGTACGGATCGTTCCGAGCACGAGCAGCAGCGCGATCACGCCGCCGAGGATGCCCAGGCCGATGCCCTCCCAGTCGGCGCGCAGCGTGACGTCTGCGGTTGCCGTCTGGCCGATCGGGACGCCGGTGGGGCTGGTCAGCCGGAAGGTCACCTGCACGTCGCCGCTGGCGACGCGGGCCTCGATGGGGATGTCGACACGGGTGCTGCCCGCCGGCTGTGCGGCCACCTCGGTGACGGGCTGGATGTCGAGACGCAGATCGGAGGGCGTGCTGAACAACGAGAGGTTCACGTCCCACGGCAGATCGTTGCGCACCCACACCGGCAGGGGCGCCGCAGACGTGAACAGCTGCACGGGCTTGGGCTGCTGGATGCCCACCGCATCGAGGGTGGTGCGCGCGCGTTCCTGCTGGGTGGCTACGGCGGCGGTGAACGCGGTGTCATCGAACCCGACGCCGATCGTCCGCAGGATGCGGATGCGGGTGGGGCTGAGCAGTTGCGCGGGCTCGGTGAGAATGGTGGCGAACTCGGTGAGTCGCTCCTCATCGGCGAGCATCGCGTTTAGCCCGGGGACGCGGTCGATGGAATCGGCCCGCGTCGGCGTCGCGGATGACGGCGGCGCTGCCCGCAGCTCGGAGAGCGTGACAGCGGGCGAGGCGAAGGCGCTGAGCGCCGCACGCACGGCAGAGGGCGACCGCGTCTCCGAGCGGTCGAGCGCGAGGATCGTCGGCGTCGCGCCGCCGGTCGCGAAGAACATGTGCCCGGCCGCGGCGGTGAGCTCCCGATCGAGAACGGCGGGATCGGTCGCCTCGACGGCGGCAGAGAGACGAGCGGATGCTGTCGCATCGACGACCAGAGCGTCGTGACCGTCGACGGTCACGCGGCCCGCCGGATCACCGATGAACGACGTCGAGGGCAGGATCGTTGTGACGTCCTCGCCGAAGTAGTCGCCGAATACCGCCAGGTCAGCCGCCGTGACGTCTGACCGCGGCCAAAGCAGGCCCTGTTCGGCACCGTTGAGCGCCGTGAGCTGCTCGTTGTCAGGCAGCGCTGCCACGGGATCCGCCGTCGGCGTGGGGCTCGGTGTGGGCGTCGCGTCCGCCGCCGGCGGGAAGTCATCCGCCAGCAGCAACGAGGTCAGATCGGGGGTGGCGAGCGGAGCCGGCAACCCGGCGCGAGCTTGAACTGTGGCATCCGCGTCACCGAACTGCAGGGCGAACACGTCGTTCGGCAATGCTTCGAGCTCGCTCAGCCAGCGCGTCGCAGTCTCTGGGGCGCGGGTTCCGAGAATCCGGATCGCGGCCGGGATCGCCGGGTCGATCGCCAACACGGCAGTCGTGCCCGAGACCGCATTGAGCTGGCCGGCGAGGGCGCCACCCTCAGTGGTGAGCGCCGAGAGCTCGTCGGCGGTGAGTAGCGAACCGTTCTCGGGAGTCGCCGTGATCGGGACGAGCACGGCGCTGTTGCGCGCGGTGGAATCGGCGATGACCAGCACGGTGCTCGCGGTCAGGTTCCACTGCAGGGCATCCTCGCCCGAGACTTGCGTCGAGGCCCCCGACAGCCGAGCTCTGACGGGGTAGACACCGGCGTCGAGATCGCCGAGCTCGACGGCATCCACCACGACGTTCACGGTGCCGGACGCCTCGCGATCGATGACCGGGGTCGCCTCGCTCGCCAGCGTGTGGAAAGGGCCGCTGGTCGCATCGTCATCCAGCCACTGGTCGAGGGCCTCGCCGTCGGCGAGGGCATCCCGACCGACCTGCAGCGACACCGTTCCGGCGCTGAGCGGCGACGAGGTGTCATTCGTGATCGTGATGGTGCTCACCAACGGGCCGCCCGGCGCGGTGGGCGTGCCCGATCCGGTCGAGACCGACAGTCGCACGATGGGGTCGGCCGGTGTGGGAGCATCCGTCTCGTCGTCGGCGGATGCCGCGGACGCGCCACCGAAGGCGAGGGTGCCGACGACGATCGCCGCGGCGAGGCGGCTCAACAGCCGGCGCGCGCGCGGGCGTGAGGCTTCGCGAGGGTGCGTCGTGGTCATGATCGGGGCCGTCGACGCCCAGGAAGCGGCGAGGACGACGCCCCCGAGTCTAGGCGGGAAGCCGTGCGAAACCCTGAAGGCGCGTAGAGTGACGCCCGTGCCGGACCACTCCCGCCCCCGCCCTGATCTCGTTCTCGCGCAGGCCCTCGCCGCCGATCTGGATGCCGCCGACTTCCGCTCGGATGCTTTGCGAACCTTGTGGGGGAGCGAGGCCGACGACGCGCTCGCCCGGGGGCTACGCGCACCGATCCTGCGGGCACTGGCCGACCGGGATGATCCGCTGTCAACGCTGGGCCGGTTCTGGGTGCTCGGGATGCCGCAGGCGCTTCCCGTCGTCGAGCGCGCGCTGCCGCGCACGGGGATCGACGGACTGGTGGCTATGGGGCTGGCCGCGCGGGAAGACGATCGGGTCGCGCCACTGGCGCTGATCACCCCGCAGTCGTTCGTGGATGCCGACGGTGTGGGCGAATGGTGGATCGCCAGCGATCTCGATGAGGGCGCGCTCGGAGGGGCACTGCCCGCCGATCACGTGCTCGGCGTGGGCGGGGCGTCGCGGACGCTGGCCGAACTCGTCATCCCGACGCCTGTGGAGCGCGCGCTCGATCTCGGCACGGGGTGTGGCATCCAGGCTCTGCTGGTCTCTCGCCATGCCGGCGCGGTTGTCGCCACCGACATCTCGGAGCGCGCACTGGCCTACGCCGAACTCAACGCGCACCTCAATGGTGTGCGCAACATCGAGTTCCGGCTGGGGAGCCTGTTCGAGCCCGTCGCGGGCGAGTCGTTCGATCTGATCGTCTCGAATCCGCCGTTCGTGATCACGCCGCGCGTCGCGGGTGTTCCCTCCTATGAGTACCGCGATGGCGGACTCATCGGCGACGCCCTGGTCGAGCGCTTTCTGCGCGAGGTGCCGACGCATCTCTCTCCCGGTGGCGTGGCGCAGCTGCTGGGCAACTGGGAGTCCTCCGCTGACGTGACAGGCCTGGACCGGGTGCGTTCGTGGGTCGACGATGATCTGGATGCCTGGGTGATCCAGCGCGAAGAGCTGAGTCCCCTCGGCTACGCCGAACTGTGGATCCGTGACGGCGGCACGCTGCCGCGCGACGACGAGTTCACCCGCCTGCTCACCGCGTGGCTGGACGACTTCGACCACCGCGGCGTGACCGCCGTCGGGTTCGGATACATCGTGCTTCGCCGCCCGTCGGCGGGGGCGGCGGTGCTGCGTCGGTTCGAGACAGCGGCGCAGCCGGTCACCGATCTCGGTCGGGCGCTCGGCCGGGGTCTTCAGGCGCATGACGCCCTGGCGCACGGTGTTCCCGAGCGACTGCTCGTCGCCCCCGATGTCACCGAGGCACGGCACTTCATGCCCGGCGAGGATGACCCGAGCGTGATCGAACTGAGGCAGGGTGGCGGCTTCGGTCGCACGGTGCGGGTCGATCCGGCGCTCGCGGGGCTCGTCGGCGCGTGTGACGGCGAACTCACCGTCGGGCAGATCGTCGCGGCCCTCGCCGACCTGTTCGAGGTGCCCTTGGCCGACCTGTGGGCCGATCTCGAGCCGCGCCTTCGCGAGCTGGTGCTCGACGGTCTGCTGCTGCCGGCGGAATAGCATCCGATGATCATGCGTTCGCATGAATCATGAAGGCGTTCGGATTTCTCTCGTTCGGGCACTACGGTGCAGTGCCGGGCTCGGCCACGCGCACCGCAGGCGACATGCTTCGGCAGACCATCGAGATCGCGCAGGGCGCGGACGAGATCGGTGTCAACGGCGCCTATGTGCGCGTGCACCATTGGGCACGGCAGGCGGCGTCGCCCATGCCTCTGCTGACGGCGATGGCCGCACGCACCCAGCGCATTGAGGTGGGCACAGGGGTGATCGACATGCGCTACGAGAACCCGCTGCAGCTCGCCGAGGAAGCCGCCGCGCTCGACCTCATCGCGGACGGGCGGATTGCGCTGGGCATCAGCCGCGGGTCACCCGAGACGGCGCTGCGCGGCTACGAGTCGTTCGGCTACGTGGATGCTGAAGACACCGAGCGCGGCAGCGTGCTGGCCCGTGAGAAGTTCGATCAGTTCTTGCGGGCGATCGAGGGCGAGCGGATCGCACCCGGTGACCCGCGCACCGTCGGGGCCGGGCACTACCTGGCGATCGAGCCGCAGTCGCCGACCCTGCGCGACCACATCTGGTGGGGGTCGGGGTCACGCGCCACCGCCGAGACGACCGGCCGCATGGGGCTGAACATGATGAGCTCGACGCTGGTCACCGAGGCCACCGGGCAGCCGTTCCACGAGTTGCAGCGCGAGCAGATCGATCTGTTCCGTGCCGCCTACCGCGAGGCCGGCCACACCGGTGCGCCCCGGGTGTCGGTCAGCCGCAGCGTGTTCCCTCTGATCGACGACCGCGACCGCGCCTACTTCGGCCTGCGCAGTGCCGAGAACGGCGACCAGGTCGGCGTGATCGACGGCTTGCGATCGACCTTCGGCAAGACCTACGCGGCCGAGCCCGACGTTCTCATCGAGCAGCTCAAGGCCGACGAGGCCGTGATGGCGGCTGACACCCTGATGCTGACGATCCCCAACCAGCTCGGCCCGGAGTACAACCTGCACGTGCTGGAGGCGTTCGCAACGCACGTCGCGCCGGCGCTGGGGTGGAAGCCCAACACGGAGGGGCCCGTGCAGGGAGACGTCATCGCGTGACGGCGATCCTCGCCGACACCCCCAGTAAGCGCCGAGACCCCGTCGTAGATGCGTCTGCATGACGGGGTCTCGACGGCAACACGGGGTGTCGGCGATGCGCCGCACCCCGGAAGCGCCGTCGCGGGGAGGGACGTGTGCCGGCCGCTATGACCGTATTCCGCGCAACGCCTGGCGGGCGACGGCCTCGGGATCGGGCCGTCCGGCGACGAGCTTGACGATCGGTCCCAGCACGGCCCGCACGCTCAGTCGGCGAAGCGTGGTCTCACGCAGCCAGGCGAGTACCCGTCCGCGCCGGAACATGAGCCGCGCGAGCATCCGAGAATTCGACTGCGCCGCCTCGACGCGCGGACGCTCCACCCGCTCCCATGCTTCGAGCAGTGTCGGCAGCGACTCGCGGTCGGCGTGCGCGAGCATCCTGCCCAGCATCCAAGCCGCCTCGATCGCCATCCCGGCGCCGATCCCGGCTGTGGGCAGGAAGCCCGCGGCCGCATCTCCTAGCAGTACCCCGTCGGGCAACACCCATCGCGGGGCGCGGGCGTCGTCGAGCCGCCACAGATACGGATCCGGAGCCGCCTCGATCGCTCGCAACGATGCCTCCAGGCGGGGCCCGAGGGCATCGACCCGGCGCCGGATGGAGGCGGCGAACGCGGCAGGTCCGTCGGAGAGATCGGCGTCCGGGCCGCCGAGGAACACGCCCAGCCGACCATTCACGGGGTAGGCGCCGAGGAAGAACCCATTGCCCCAGATCTCTTCACCGAGCGTTGGGTCGCTGAGATCCTCCGCCCACCCGACCCAGCCCGACCAGCCCGTCTTGACCACCTGCGGCGCGGGTGAATCCAGCACAGACCGCATGTGCGAGCGGATGCCATCGGCACCCACGATCAGATCGAACTCCGCCTCACCGGTGGAAGTCCCGTCGCGGTCGACGAAACGGGCCGTGCGATCGATCACCTGCTGCACGGTGGTGCCGAACGTCACCGGGCATCCGCTCTCGGTGAGCACGTCGATCAGGGCTCCCCGTGAGATCCCGTTGTAGGAGCCGTAGACGCGCAGCAGGTCGCTCATCGAATCGGAGCGCAACATCGTGCCGCGGTGGGAACGGAACGCGTAGCGCTCCATGGGGGTGCCCGCGGCGAGATAGTGGTCGTGCACGCCGAGGTCGACGAAGGCCTGATCGACCGTCGGCATGAGGGCGAGCATGTAGCCGGGGTGGTTCATCTCGGGCATCCGATCGACGAGCACCGGGTGCAGCCCATCCCGGCGCAGCAGCTGCGCGAGCGTGATGCCGGCGACGCCGGCGCCCACGATGAGCACTCTCAGGCGATCGTTCCGTTGGGCTGTGATCTGGGTGTCGAGCGGGGTATCGGTGAGCATGTTCCTCCTCTGGACCACCTGGTCCAGTGTTCACTGTACGCTCTCTGGACTGACTGGTCCAGTAGGCTGACCGCATGGCAACGCTCACCGGACACCACCGCGACCGCCTCATCGAGGCGACAGTCGCCGAGTTCGCCTCGGTCGGCTACGAGGGGGCGTCGCTGAACCGGATCATCCAGGCGGCCGGCATCAGCAAGAGCTCCTTCTACCACGCGGTCGGCTCGAAGGCAGAGCTGCTCGACGCCGTCGTCGAGACCCTGATCGACGACGTGCGCGCGCACTGGATTCCACCGGCGCCCGAACTGTTCTCCGGTGCCGACTTCTGGCCCCGCCTCGACGCCGTGCTCACCGATCTCGGCGAGCTGGCCGCGGCCGATCCCGCGCTCGGACTGCTCGGGCGCATCTTCTACCTGCCTGCGGCCGGGGCCGTCGATGCGCGCACCGCTCTGCTCGACGCCGTGCATGCCTGGGTCGCCGAGGTGCTGCGGGTGGGCGTGCGCACCGGAGCCGTTCGTGAAGACGTGCCCGTCGACGCCCTTGCCGCGGCGACCTTCGGCATGCTGCGCGGCCTGGACGAGTGGGCGCTCGGCGCGGGAGAGCCGCAGGCACCGCCAACCGCTCTGGATCACGCCGCCGCACCGGGCCTGTTGTTGCGCGGAATGCTGGGGCGCCCTCAGCCGCCCGCCGGGGCCTGACGACACCAGCCGGTAATCTGGAACCCATGCTCAATATGGCCGAGGGACTGTCCCGACTCGGCGCGCTTGCCGCGCATCCCGTCGTCGCCACCCTGTCGACGGCGTTCGCCGAAGCGGGCTACGAGCTCTCCGTCGTCGGTGGTCCGGTGCGCGACGCCCTGCTGGGCCGGGCGACCAACGACCTCGATTTCACGACCAACGCGCAGCCCGATGAGATCCTGCGGATCGTCACGCCCATCTCGACCACCCAGTGGGACATCGGCCGCGCCTTCGGCACCATCGGTGCGCGCGTGCAGAACCCCGGCCGTCCCGCCGAGCAGGTCGAGATCACCACGTACCGCGCCGACAGCTACGACGGCACCACCCGCAAGCCGGTCGTCGAGTTCGGTGACAGCATCGACGGCGACCTGCAGCGTCGCGACTTCACCGTCAACGCGATGGCCCTGCAGGTCACCCCGCCCGCTGAGGGCACCGAGGTCGCACCGGGACCGCGACTGGTCGACCCGACCGGCGGTGTCGAAGACCTGATCGCCGGCATCCTGCGCACTCCGATCGATCCCGACGTGAGCTTCGGTGACGATCCGTTGCGGATGCTGCGCGCGGCGCGCTTCAGCGCGCAGCTCGACTTCGCCCTCGACGAGGCCACTTTCGCCGCCATCGAGCGTCTGCGCGGCACGCTGAGCATCGTCAGCCCGGAGCGGATCCAGGGCGAGATCGTGCGGCTCATGCAGACCGACGACCCCGTGCGCGGCATCCGCGTTCTCGTCGACACCGGCCTGATCGAGCAGTTCCTGCCCGAGGTCAGCGCGCTGCGCCTCGAGGTCGATGAGCACCACCATCACAAAGACGTCTACGAGCACTCGCTGACCGTGGTGCGGCAGGCGATCGCGCTCGAGAAGAGCCGAAACCCCGACGCCGCTCCCGACGTGCCGCTGCGCCTGGCGGCGCTGCTGCACGACATCGGCAAGCCCCGCACGCGCAAGCTCGAGCCCGGTGGGGGAGTCACCTTCCACCACCACGATGTGGTCGGCGCGCGCATGGCGCGCAAGCGTCTGCAGGCGCTGCGCTTCGACGGCGACACGACGGATGCTGTCGCGAAGCTCGTCGAGCTGCACCTGCGCTTCTTCGGCTACGCCGAAGGGGCCTGGACCGACAGCGCCGTGCGCCGGTACGTGCGCGACGCGGGTGACCTCGTCGAGCGCCTGCACATCCTGGTGCGCGCGGATGTCACGACCCGCAACCGTCGCAAGGCGGCCCGGCTCGCTTCGGCCTACGACGACATCGAGCGGCGCATCGTCGAACTCCGCGAGCAGGAGGAGCTCGACAGCATCCGCCCCGACCTCGACGGAAACCAGATCCAGCAGATCCTCGGCATCAAGCCGGGCCGCGAGGTCGGCGAGGCGTACCGGTTCCTGATGGACATCCGCCTCGATGAGGGCCCTCTCGGCGCCGATGTCGCCGAGCAGCGCCTGCGCGACTGGTGGGCCGCGCGCGACTGATCCGCTCACGGCGCATTCACCGGCCGCGACACCGCTTTCCGACCTACACTTGAGCACACCGTCAGCGTTGATCGGAGTTCAGTGCCCTCACCTTGGTCGTCATCGCGTGAGAACCCGCCGGAGACCTCCCGGTTGATCATCGAGCGAGCCCATGAAGAGCTCGTCGCCGGCAATCTCGACGACCGCCGTCTCGAACAGGTACGCCCGTTCGTGCGGGCCTCATGGCAGCGCGCCTGGCAGGACCGCGTGGGTGCCGAAGGTTTGCCGCCGCTGGAGTTCACGCCCGAGGCGCTCGAAACGTACCGCACCGGGCATCCGCTCGCCGGCGCGATCGAACTGATCCGCACCCTGCTGCTACCCGGCGCCCCCGACGATTCGGGCGTGGTGGTCGCCGTCGGCGACCACGCCGGACGGCTGCTGTGGGTCGAGGGCGATCTTCAGCAGCGGATGCTGTCGGGCGAGATGGGTTTCGTCGAAGGGGCGAACTGGTCAGAGGCGGCCGTGGGTACCTCGGCCCCCGGCACCGCGCTGACGCTCGGAGAATCCGTGCAGATCCGACAGGCCGAGCACTACAACCGGCTCGTGCAGCCGTGGTCGTGCACCGCTGCGCCCGTGTTCGACCCCGAGACGCGTCGCGTGCTCGGGGTCATCGACGTCACCGGCGGAGACGAGGCGGTCACCCCGCAGGCACGGATGCTGGTGGATGCCACCGCTCGGGCAGTGGAGTCTGAGCTGATGGTGTCGCGCCTGCGGGCGCGGGCTCAGGGAGGCGACTCCCGAGGCAAGAAGCCGGCATCCGTGCGCCCTCGCCGCACCGTGCGCGAGACGCCGCAGCGCGTACAACTGCACGTGCTGGGCCGTGACCGGGCGCGCCTCGACGTGAGCGGCGCCGACACCGAGATCGTCATCGACCTCAGCGCGCGCCACGCCGAGATCCTGCTCATGCTCGCCACTCACCGGCAGGGACTGTCGGCCGACAGGCTCGCCGAGCTCGTCTACGGCGAGGGGTCGACCGCCGACACCCTGCGCCCCGAGATGGTGCGCCTGCGCAAGGTGCTCGAACGCATCTCGCCCCAGCTCGTGCCGCAGTCGCGCCCGTACCGCCTGCCGATCGCGCTCGACACCGATGCGCAGAACGTTCTCTCACTGCTCGATCGTGGCGCCCACCGGGTAGCGCTGTCGGCCTACCGCGGCCCGGTGCTGCCCGACTCCGAGGCGCCGGGAGTGATCGAACTGCGCGAGAGCCTGCGGGGCGTGCTGCGCGAGACGATGCTCACCGAGGCCAGCGTCGAGGTGCTGCTCGCGTACGCCGAGATCCCCGAAGGCGCATCGGATGCCGCCGTGCTGCGCCTGTGCCTGGAGATGCTGCCGGCGAGGTCGCCGCGCCGTCCCGGGCTGGTCGCCCGCATCGAGAAGCTCGACCAGGCGTAGCGCGCCCGAAGCGGGCATCCGACGTATGCAACCCGATGCAACGTAGCGCATCGGCGTGCAACGTGGCCGGGCGTAGGTTTCTTCGCACAGGGACCCGCGGCGCTGACGCCGCCTTGTCGAAGGAGACACCATGACCATCGTCGAAGAGACCTCGTCGACCTATGCCGCACCCGGGCAGGCCGGGGCCATCGCGAACTATCGCGCCCGCTACGGGCACTACATCGGCGGAGAGTTCGTCGAGCCGCTCAAGGGGCAGTACTTCGAGAACATCAGCCCCGTCAACGGCAAGCCGTTCACCGAGGTCGCCCGCGGAACCGCCGAAGACGTCGACCGTGCGGTCGACGTGGCCTGGCAGGCATTCGCGAGCTGGGGCAAGACCAGCCCCGCCCAGCGCGCTGTGGTGCTCAACAAGATCGCCGACCGCATGGAGCAGCACCTCGAGAAGATCGCCGTCGCCGAGACCTGGGAGAACGGCAAGCCCGTGCGCGAGACGCTCGCCGCCGACATCCCCCTCGCGATCGACCACTTCCGGTACTTCGCCGGCGTGCTTCGCGCGCAGGAGGGCGGCATCAGCCAGCTCGACGAGAACACCGTCGCGTACCACTTCCACGAGCCGCTCGGCGTCGTCGGCCAGATCATCCCGTGGAACTTCCCGATCCTGATGGCCGTGTGGAAGCTCGCTCCCGCACTTGCCGCCGGCAACTGCATCGTCATCAAGCCTGCCGAGCAGACCCCGGCATCCATCCTCTTCCTGTTCGAGATCATCGGTGACCTGCTGCCGGCTGGCGTCGTCAACATCGTCAACGGCTTCGGCATCGAGGCCGGCGCCCCGCTCGCCCAGCACAAGCGCATCCGCAAGGTCGCCTTCACCGGTGAGACCACCACGGGCCGCCTGATCATGCAGTACGCCTCGCAGAACCTCATCCCGGTCACGCTCGAGCTCGGGGGCAAGTCGCCCAACGTGTTCTTCGAAGACGTGGCCAGCTCGACCAGCGACCCGTACTACCAGAAGGCGCTCGAGGGCTTTACGATGTTCGCCCTCAACCAGGGCGAGGTCTGCACGTGCCCGTCGCGTGCGCTCATCCAGGCGTCGATCTACGACGGCTTCATCTCGGACGGCCTCGAGCGCGTCGGCAAGGTCATTCAGGGCAACCCGCTCGACAAGAACACCATGATCGGTGCTCAGGCCTCGAACGACCAGCTCGAGAAGATCCTCAGCTACATCGACATCGGCAAGCAGGGTGGTGCACGTCTGCTCACCGGTGGCGAGCGGGTCGACCTCGGTGGCGACCTGAGCGAGGGCTACTACGTCGCCCCGACGGTCTTCGAGGGCACCAACGACATGCGCATCTTCCAGGAGGAGATCTTCGGCCCGGTGCTGTCGGTGACCAGCTTCAAGGACTACAACGACGCGATCTCGATCGCCAACGACACCCTGTACGGTCTGGGTGCCGGCGTCTGGAGCCGCAGCGGTGACACCGCCTACCGCGCGGGCCGGGCCATCGAGGCGGGCCGTGTGTGGACCAACACGTACCACCAGTACCCGGCGCACGCCGCGTTCGGCGGGTACAAGCAGTCGGGCATCGGCCGCGAGAACCACAAGATGATGCTCGACCACTACCAGCAGACGAAGAACCTGCTGGTGTCGTACGCCGAAGGTCCGATGGGATTCTTCTGATGCCCGATCAGATGAGCAGGGTCGCCGTGTCTGACGACGCGGCGGCCCTGCTGCGGCAGCTGACGGCGCAGCACGGCCCGCTGATGTTCCATCAGTCGGGTGGATGCTGCGACGGGTCGTCGCCCATGTGCTACCCGATCGGCATGTTCGTGACCGGTCCGAGCGACGTGCTGCTCGGCACCCTCGACATCGACGGGCTCGACCCCATCGAGGTCTACATGTCGGAGTCGCAGTTCGAGTACTGGAAGTACACGCACCTCACCATCGACGCCGTCGAGGGGCGCGGTGCCGGGTTCAGTGTGGAAGGACCGACCGGCAAGCGCTTCCTGATCCGATCGCGGATGCTGACAGAGCCCGAACTGGAGCACTTCGGCTTGGCGGCATCGGCGTAGGCGTCGTCGTCACCGGTTGATGAGATCGGCCTGCCAGCTCAGGTCGGCGTTGACCGGGATCGGGGCGGCCTCGAGCAGCGGATCGGCGCACAGCGCCGCGATCAGCTCGGCCGAACCGGCCACGATCGTCGAGTCGAAGTCGATCTCGCTGACCATCACCCAGGCGCGATCGGTGGGCCACAGGATGTTCGGATGCTGCGCCGATGGCGCGAACCCGTGCTCTTCGCCGGGCCGGTCGCGCCAGGTCGCGTCGAGGATCCACGCCGGGTCGACGAACGCCGCCGGCGGCGCCGAGAACAGCACGTACTCCCGGTCGGGCAGCTCGAGCTGCGGGCCCTTCGAGATCTCGTCCGAGAGAATGCCCGGCTGCCAGGTCGGCTTGCGGAACACGTTGTTGAAGGGATCGCGGATGCTGCGCGCCAGCATCTTCTGGTGCGCGAGCGCCTGCGCGTCGGGGGTGCCGGAGGTGTCGTCCTCGGACGAGAACGACAGGAAGGCACGTGACGGCGCTTCGCCGTAGAAGCCGAGAAGCCCGCCGTATCCCGCCCAGACGGCGGCGACACCGGCATCCGGCGTCTCGGTGTGCGTGGCGAGGTGCGCGGCGATCCGGGCGAGCTGCGCCGGCTCCATCTCGCCCTCGTACGGTGCGGAGAACTCACGTCCGTCCGGTGCGACGCGCGTGCTCCAATCTCCCTCGGGCGGCGTGCGCACCACGCTGCGCCACTGCGCGAGCGGGTGCATGACGGTGCCGAAAGCCTCGGCGGCATCGGCCCACGTGGCCGGCCGGTCGACGTACTGGTCGATCAGTGCCTGAGCCTCGGCATCGGGCATCCGCTCGTACTCCGCTTGCGTGGGAACCGCACGACCGGGCAGCGACCGCACGACGGCGGGGTGGAAGACGCGCGCGTAGGCGGCGTAGCCGCGCGGCACAACCCCGTGCATGGTGCCGTAGCCCTCATCGAGTAGCGGGCGCAGCCAGTCGCCCTGCGAGACATCGGCGATCCATTCCATGGCACCCACGGTACCCGGGTGGGACACCGTCGAGTTCGCGCACCGCTGGATCGTGCCGCGGGGCACCGTGGTGTGAGCGGTGCGCGCGGCCGCGTTCTCGCCAGGACGCACCCGGGCCCGCGGCACGACGGCCGCGAGCCCGGGGCATCCGACCGGTATCAGGGAACGACGACCGCGCGGCCGCGCACGTTGCCGCTGTGCAGCTTGCCGTACGCCTCGACGGCAGAGTCGAGGGTGTAGCGCTCGACGTGCACGCCCACCGAGCCCGTGCGGGCGAGGTCGAGCACGTCGACCAGCTCGCTGCGGCTGCCCCAGTACGGAGCCCGAACCGACGCGCCGAACGGCGTCGAGAAGAAACCGGTCGGCAGCAGCCCACCGCCGATGCCGACGATCTGGATGTCTCCGTCGACCGCCACGACCTGCCGCGCGATGTCGAGCGTCGCCTGCATACCCGTGAAGTCGAACACCGCCTCGGCGCCCACTCCGCCGGTGAGCTCGCGGATCTTCGCGACCGCCGATTCGTCCGACATCAGCGTGTGGTGAGCACCCACCTCGCGTGCCAACGACAGCTTCTCATCGTTGATGTCGAGCGCGATGACCGTGGCGGGAGAGACCGCGCGCAGCACCTGGATGCCCACGTGACCCAGGCCGCCCGCGCCGATGACGACGGCCGTCGCGCCGGCGCGCAGCTTTGACGCCGACGACATGATCGCGTGGTACGGAGTGAGACCGGCATCGGTCAGCGACACCGTCTCGACGGGGTCGAGGTCACCAAGCGGCACGAGGTGGCGGGCGTCATCGACGATCACGTACTCGGCCATCGCACCCGGGGCACCAAGCCCAGGAGGCGCGATACCGAGTTCTGCCGCACGGGTGCAGTAGTTCTCCTTGCCCTGCGTGCACGCGTGGCACTGCCCACAGCCCCACGGTCCGTAGATCGCGTACGAGCCGCCGAGTTCAATGCCCTCGACGCCATCACCGAGCTTGTCGACGACGCCGGCGCCTTCATGCCCGAGCGTGAGCGGCAGCGGATAGATGTACTGGTCAGCGGGCAGATCCATGAGGAACCAGTCCGAGTGGCACAGGCCGGCGGCGGTCACCTTCAATCGGATCTGACCCGGACCCGGTTCGGGCGTCGGGATCTCGACGAGCTCGGGGCCCTTGCCGATCTCGCGGTACTGGATGGCCTTCATGCCTGTTCCTCTCCGAGGGGCTGTGAGTCCCTCTGTCCGCGGCGCCGCACACCGACGCCGCAACTGATCCCAGCATCCTCCCGGTGCGGGCTTTTCTCCAGTCGACCCCAGACCCCGCGTACGCGGCACCTTCGCGGGCCGGTGATAATCGAGAGGTGACTGTTACTCAGACCCTTCCTTCGCTCGACGGCCGCATCTTCAAGATGGTCTCGTCGACCACCTCGGCCGTGAACCCCGAGGCGCCCAGCGTCTTCCGCTACTTCGAACAGGACGGGGTCATCTGGGGCGACTACACCGGTGACACGGTTACGATCGGCAAGTTCGTCGGAACCCGCACCGGTGACCGCATCTGGGTCTCGTTCGTGCACGTGCTCGTCGCCGACGGCTCGGTCGTCACCGGAGACGGTGAGAGCGACATCGAGGTCGACGACGACGGGATGCTGAAGCTGATCGAGCACTACGAGATGCACGGCGCACCCCAGCTGAGCGTCTGCGTCGAGACCGCCGCCTGACATCCCCGTCCCCCGCGCCTCGGCGCGGGGGAATCAGCTCTTCAGCGGGGTGGCAGTGTGCTGCGGCCGGCGCTCGCCGGCGTCCACCGCGTCATCCCCAGCGGAACCTCGAGGCTTCGCTCGGGCAGATCCGTCGGCAGCAGGTAGGGCCGGCGGATCACTTCGTCCAGAACCACGACGCTGACCACCGTGCGCACCTCGGGCAGCTGGGCGATCACCCCGGTCGAGAACTCGTGCACACCGCTGACATCGGTGGCGCGAATGAGCAGCATCGCATCGTGCTCACCGGTCGTCACCGCGCAGTACTCGATGTCGGGCATCTCGGCGATCTGTGCGCGGAACGACGCCCAGGCCTGCGGATGCACCGTGACGAAGATCATGGCTCCGATCGACAGCCCGGCGCGGGCCGGGTCGACGCGCGCGCTGAATCCGCTGATCACCCCGTCGTTGACAAGTGCCTCGACGCGGGCATAAGCGTTCGCCCGCGAGATGCCCACCTTCTCGGCGAGAGCGGCGATCGAAATCCGTCCGTTCTCGCGCAGAAGTTCGAGGATTCGGTATGAGACAGCATCCAAGGGAGTGGCACTTCGTCCAGAATCGCGCGCCCGTTCCGCATCAGTGCTGGACATTCTGCATTCCCACCTTCGTTGGTTCGACAAGTTTCGTCTGTATGACGCTAGTCATTGGACAGATCGTCGCACACCATGCGAATGTGAACACGGTCGTCCACACCCGAGTCGACCGCACCCCACATCCCTGCCAATGGAGGTATCCATGCTGTCGACGCTGCGCAAGTCGGCGATTGCCCTCGGAGCGGTGTCGCTCCTCGCTATCACCGGCTGCTCGGGAGGAAACTCCGCCAACAGCGGCAACACGGGCGGCTCGAACTCCGCCGGTGGCTCGCTTGTCATCGACACCGCGTTCTCGGTCGAGACCGCCGACCCGGGGCACACCTACGACCCGACCGGAAACATGGTCGCCAAGGCGATCTACGAGACCCTGGTCGACTTCGAGGGCTCCGACGTCTCGACCCCGGTCCCCGGACTCGCATCGTGGGAGGCCAACGACGGCGCCACCGAGTTCACCTTCACGCTCGAAGACGGTCGCGTCTTCTCGGACGGATCGCCGATCGAGGCGAAGGACGTCGTGTTCTCGCTGCAGCGCATCCAGGGCATGACCGACGCCAAGCCGAACTTCCTGCTCGGCGGGGTCACCATCGAAGAGGTCGACGCCAAGACGATCAGCTTCACCACCGAGACGCCGCTGCTGCAGCTGCCGGCCATCCTCGCCAACCCCGCACTGGGCATCGTCAACGCCGATGTCGTGATCGAGAACGGTGGTGCCACCGATGGCACCGACAGCGCGCAGGCGTTCCTTGACGGCGCGTCGGCCGGTTCCGGCCCGTTCGTGCTCGACACCCTCGACCTCAGCTCGCAGATCGTGCTGAAGGCGAACGAGGAGTACAACGGCGACGAAGAGCCCGCGTACGACCGCGTCGTCATTCGCAACGTCAGCGAGAGCGCCACGCAGCTCGCCAACCTCAAGGGTGGCGACTCGACCGTCGCGATGGACCTCAACGGTGACCAGGTCGCCGGCCTCGGCGAGGGCATCACGGTCGACTCGGTCCCCTCGGGTCAGACGATCTTCCTGCTGCTGAACCAGTCGGCCGACATCAACGGCGACCTGGCGAACGTGAAGCTCGCCGAGGGCATCCGCTACGCACTCGACTACCCGGCCCTGCTGGAACTCGCCGGTGCGGGCTCCGTGCAGGCAACCGGCGTCATCCCGCCCGGATTCGAGGGCGCCCTGGACGAGGGCATCACGCAGGATCTCGACAAGGCCGCCGCGGCCTTCGAGGCCGCCGGCTACACCGGCCAGACCCTCACCCTGCAGTTCCCGAACGACTACCCGGTCGGTGGCGTGGAGTTCACCCCGCTCGCCGAGCGCATCCAGGCACAGCTGAAGGATGCCGGTGTGAACGTCGAACTGGCGCCCGCGCCGTTCGCCACCGAGCTCGACGCCTACGTCAACGGCAAGGAAGGCTTCGGACTGTGGTTCTGGGGCCCCGACTACGCCGACTCGGCCAACTTCCTGCCGTTCGCACCGGGCCTGAAGGTGGGCCTGCGTTCGGGCTGGACCGCTGACGCCAACCCCGAGATCGCCGGTCTCGCCGCAGGCGCTGCCACCGCGACCGACCCCGCGCTGCGCACCAACGCGTTCACCGAGTTCGCCGAGGCCATGCAGGCCGAGGGTCCGTTCGTTCCGATGATCGTGCCCGGTCGCAACATCGCCTCCTCCGACCAGGTCGAGGGTGCTGTCTACAACTCCGTGTGGGAGATGGACATCGCCGAGATCACGCCCGCGGGCTGACAGGACCCCCTGTGATGACGACAGTGGCTGTGCAGACTCAGGCGCAGCGTAAGAAATCTCCCCTCGCGGGGTACCTGCTGCGCCGAGGCGGCACGTCTCTGCTGCTGCTGCTCGGCGTCACGATCGTGACGTTCCTCCTCACCAACCTGGTGCCCGGAGACCCTGTCTCCGCGGCACTGGGTGAGGGGGCGTCGCAGAACCCCGAGACACGTGAGGCCTTCATCAAGGCACACGGTCTCGACCAGCCCCTGTTCGTGCAGTACTTCATTTACATGGGCAACCTGCTGCGCGGTGACCTGGGTACCTCCCTGGTCACCGGGCAGCCGGTCACCGCCGACCTGGCCAAGGCCGTACCGGCGACCATCGAGATCGCGATCTGCGCGATCATCCTCAGCCTCGCCGTCAGCCTGGTGCTCGGCACCCTGGCGGCCTACCGGCGCGGCCTGGTCACCGACCAGGTCGTGCGGGTGGTCACCCTGATCGGGCTGAGCGTCCCCACGTTCTGGCTGGCCCTGGTCAGCTTCTACTTCTTCTTCCTGAACCTCGGCATCGCTCCGGGCTCGGGACGCATCTCACCGTCGATCATCCCGCCGCCCCGCGTGACCGGGCTGTACACCATCGACTATCTGCTCAACGGCGACGCCGTGGGCTGGGCCGACGCGATGGCACACCTGGCGCTGCCGGTGATGGTGCTCTCGCTGGTGACCATCGGCCTGCTCACCCGCTTCATCCGCACCTCGGTGCTCGAAGTGCTGGCCAGTGACTACGTGCGTGCCGCTCGCGCCAAGGGCCTGCCCGCGATGCGCGTGATCGTCGACTACGTGCTGCGCGGCGCGGCACTGCCGGTGCTGACCGTCGTCGGTGTCGCCTTCGGGGCGCTGCTGTCGGGCACCGTTCTCGTCGAGTCCGTCTTCGCCTGGCCGGGCCTGGGCACCTACGCATACAACTCGGCGGCCAACCTCGATCTGCCCGGCATCATGGGCGTCGGTCTGGTCGTCGGCATCATCTACCTGTTGATCAACTTCATCGTCGACCTGCTCTACGGAGTGCTGGATCCGAGAGTGAGGATCGCGTGAGCACCCTTGAACAACCCCGCATGCCGCGGCGTCTGAAGCTGCGCTGGCCCCGGGCCTGGCGTACGCCGCTCGGCGTCATCGGCTCGGTCATCGCCATTGCCTGGGTGATCGTCGCCTTCACCGCCCAGTGGTGGGTGCCCTACCCGCCCAACGCTCAGGTGCTGCCGCGCCTGCAGGAGCCGGGCATCGACACGCTTCTGGGCACCGACGGCAACGGCCGCGACATCTTCTCGCGTCTGATGACCGGCGCGACCGTCACCATCCCCCTCGCCCTGACACTGGTGATCGCCGCCCTTGTGATCGGTGCCACCATCGGCGCCTTGGCCGGATACTTCGGCGGCTGGGTCGATGAGACCCTCATGCGCATCACCGACCTGTTCATGGCGTTCCCGACCGTGATCCTCGCGATGGTCGTGACCGCCTCGCTCGGGCCGTCGCTGTTCAACGCCGTGATCGCCGCGGTCGTGGTGTCATGGCCGCAGTACTCCCGCGTGATGCGCAGCATCGTGTTGTCGTTGCGCGGCCAGAACTACGTCATCGCCGGGCGACTGCTCGGCCACTCGCCGGCGCGCACCCTGCTCGTCGACATTCTGCCCAACACCGCCGGCCCCCTGCTGGTGCTGGCCACCCTCGACATCGGCACGGCGATCCTGCTGCTGTCGGGACTGTCGTTCCTGGGCCTCGGCGCGCAGCCGCCGATGGCCGAATGGGGATCGATGATCTCGGCGGCCATGCAGAACTTCGACGCCTGGTGGCTCGGTGTCTTCCCGGGTCTGGCGATCCTCACCGTGGTGCTCGCCTTCAACTTCATCGGCGACGCGATGCGCGACGTGCTCGACCCGACCGCCGAGGTCACGCACGAGAAGCAGAGCGACCTGGCCGCATCGAGCGGAGGCAGCGCATGAGCATCCTCGACATCCGTGATCTCACCGTCGACATCGGCCGGCCGCTGGTCAAGGGCCTGACGCTGACGCTGGAAGCCGGACGCATCCACGGCCTGGCCGGCGAATCCGGTTCGGGCAAGACCCTCACGGCGATGGCCGTGCTCGGTCTGCTGCCCCGTCACGCGCGCACGGGCGGCTCGATCCGTCTCGGCGACACCGAGCTGATCGGCATGCGTCGGCGCGCCCTGAACAGGGTGCGCGGCCGTCGCATCGCCATGGTGTTCCAGGACCCGTCCGCGTCGCTGCACCCGCAGATCCAGGTGGGCCGTCAGCTCACCGACCACATGAAGGTGCACCTCGGGCTCAAGAAGGACGCCGCTCGCGCCCGGGCGATTGAACTGCTCGAACGCGTGCAGGTGCCTGCCCCCGAGGCGGCGCTCAAGCGCTACCCGCACCAGTTCTCGGGCGGGCAGCGTCAGCGCATCGCGATCGCCTGCGCACTCGCGTGCGACCCCGACGTGCTGCTGGCCGACGAGCCGACCACCGCGCTCGACGTGACCGTGCAGGCGGGCATCCTCACCCTGCTGCGCGAACTCGCCGACGAACGGCAGATCGCGGTGCTGCTGGTCACCCACGATCTCGGCGTGATGAGTGCGATTGCCGACGAGGTGGCCGTGATGAAGGACGGTCGTCTGGTCGAGCGCGCCGACCGCGAGACCCTCTTCCGGTCGCCGCAGCACGAGTACACCCGACAGCTGCTGGCCGCCTTGCCCGGATCGAGCATCGAAGGAGACGATCAGGATGCCTGACGCGAAGGCCACCTCCGACACCGTCGTTCTCGACGCGCAGAACATCGTCGTGAGCTACCCGGGCCACCCGCCCGTCGTCGCCGTCAACGACGTCTCGATCCAGGTGCACGCCGGTGAGACGGTCGCCCTGGTCGGCGAGTCCGGCAGTGGCAAGTCGAGCCTGGCCCGCGCGGCCGTCGGCATCGAGCGCCTCGCCGGCGGTAGCGCGCGCTTTCGTGGTGAGGAGATCACCCCGCTGCGCATGCGCCGTCGTCCGAAGCGCCTGACGGGCATCCAGATGGTCTTCCAGGACCCGTCGACGTCGCTGAACCCGCGCCGCCGCGTGGGCGATCAGATCCAGGACGGCGTCGCCACCGCATTGGCCCGCGGAGCCGAAGGCTCGCGTGTGGAGGAGTGGCTGGAGCGTGTCGGCCTGCCGACGGCATCCGCCACGAAGTTCCCGCACCAGTTCTCGGGCGGGCAGAAGCAGCGCATCGCCATTGCGCGGGCACTCGCCGCGCGTCCGCAGCTGCTCGTCGCCGACGAGCCGATCTCGGCACTGGACGCGTCGACGCAGACCAGCGTCGCGGCGCTCATGCGCGACCTCGTCTCGGAAGCCGGCGCGGGAATGCTGTTCATCTCGCACGACCTCGCCGTGGTGCGACGCATCGCCGACCGCACGTTCGTGATGTTCTCCGGGCGCGTGCTTGAGTCGGGCCCGACCGATCAGCTGTGGGGCGATCCGCAGCATCCGTACACGCAGGCGCTGCTGGCAGCCATCCCCGAGCCCGACGGCGCGGGGCGGATTCCGGCAGCACCGGAAGCCGCCGAGCGGGCGCTGTGGGCCGACGTGCCCGCGGTCGTGCGCTGAGCGCTATCCCGCGACGATTCCACGTCGGACGGTGAGGGCGATCCGACAGTGTCGGATCGCCCTCACCACCCCGCGGGTCCCGCTCAGTGGTGCCACCGGGGCACCACGAGCGGGCTGCCGGATTCTGGGTCGGTGAGCACCCGGGCATCCAGACCGAAGACCTCGGCGAGCAGGCTCTCGGTGATCACCTCATCGGGGGCTCCGGTGGCGACGACGCTGCCGTCGTGCATCGCGATGATGTGATCGGCGTAGCGGGCCGCCTGATTGAGGTCGTGCAGCACCGCCACGAGCGTGTGACCGTGACTCCGATTCAGGTCGCGGCACAGCTCGAGCAGCTCCAACTGGTGGCTGAGGTCGAGATAGGTGGTCGGCTCGTCGAGCAGCAGGATCGGCGTGCTCTGGGCGAGGGCCACGGCCATCCACACCCGCTGCCGCTGCCCACCCGAGAGCTCGTCGACCATCCGGCCCGACAGGTGCCGCACACCGGTGGCGTCCATGGCGTCGGCGACAATCCGCTCGTCCTCGGGTGACCACGGCGAGAACAGCCGCTGATGCGGATATCGACCGCGCTGCACGAGATCGACCACGCGGATGCCATCGGGCGCCACGGGACCCTGCGGCAACAGACCCACCGTGCGCGCGATCTGCTTGGTGGGCTGGGCGTGCAGGGCATGGCCGTCGAGCATCACCCGCCCGCTGGTGGGCGTGAGCAGGCGGGTTAGGCTCTTCAGCAGCGTGGACTTGCCGCAGGCGTTCGGGCCGATGATCACGGTGAACCGGCCGTCGGGGATGTCGACCGAGACGTCTGTGCAGATCGTGCGGTCGGCGTAGCTGAGGGTTGCCTCTTCTACGAGCAGTCGGGTCATCGGGTCTTGCCTTCTCTCATCAGCAACCACAAGAAGTAGAGCCCGCCGATGCACACCGTGACGATGCCGACGGGAAGCGGGGAATGGGGGTGGATGCGCTGCGCCACGACGTCGGCCAGCAACAGCAGGAACGCCCCCACGGCGGCGGTGGGTGCGAGGGCGAGCCCGTCGCTCGGCACGAGCCGCCGCGCGATCTGCGGCGCGGCGAGGGCGATGAACGACACCGGCCCGATCGTCGCCGTCGCGATCGCCGTGAGCGCGACACCCACGATGACCGCCGCGACCTGAACCGAGCGCACCCGCTGGCCCAGCGCCGTGGCGAACGGCGCGCCGATGCGCATCAGCCGCATCGGGCGCGAGAGCAGACCGGCCGCCACGAGGAACACAGCGGCGGCCGCACCGGCCAGCGCGACGTGCCACCACGTGACGCCCGCCAGGCTGCCCGCACCCCACAGGCCCGCCATCAGGGCGTCCTCGACGGTGGCGGTCAGCATGAGCCAGACGTTGAACGAGGCCAGCATCGCGCTGACGCCGATGCCGACGATGATCAGGCGCACGCCGCGCACAGCGCCGCGCGTGATCGAGAGCGAGAACACCACCAGCGCGGTCGCCATGCCTCCGATCAGCGCGGCGATCATCGTCTCGACCGAGCCGCCGCGCAGCACCAGCATCACGATCAGCGCACCCGTGAACGAGCCGGTCTGAAAGCCGATCACGTCGGGCGAACCGAGCGGGTTGCCGGTGAGGTTCTGAAAGATCGCGCCACTGATCGCGAGACAGGCGCCCAACAGGATCGCCAGCAGAATGCGCGGGGCGCGCCACTCGGCGACGACCATGTTCGTGTAGTCATCGCCCGCCCCCGCGATCACCTGCAGTACCTCGCCGAGGGTGATCTGCGCCGAACCGGTGGCCATTGCGAAACAGGCGAGGGCGAACGTGGCAACCCAGAGCACCGAGCAGACGACCACCGAGCGGGCGTCGAGCATCAGCACGGGGCGCTCGGGCTTTCCGACCCGATAGACCGTGCGACCGAAATCGAGCTGTGTCATCGTTCAGACCTCCTGGACTCGTGCGCGGCGCACCATCGCGATCAGCACCGGGGCGCCGATGAAGGCGGTGACCACACCGACGGGAACCTCACCGGCGACAAGCACCCGCCCGAGCACGTCGGCGAAGCCGAGCACCGTGGGTGCCAGCACGATCGAGTAGGCCATGATCCACCCCTGATGCGGACCCACGAGCATCCGAGCAAGATGCGGAGCCATCAGCCCGATGAACCCGATGGGGCCCGCGACGGCCGTGGCACCGCCGGCGAGGAGCGCGATCGAGACGAGTGAGATCAGGCGGATGCGCTGGGGCTTGGCGCCCATGGCGATCGCGGATGCCTCGCCGAGGGCGAGCACGTCAAGAGAGCGGCTGCTCAGCAGCGCGATGACCAGCCCGATGACGATGAACGGGGCGATGGACAGCACGGCGTCGAGGGACTGCGACGCCGTGGTGCCGGCCGACCACCCGCGCATGCGCCGGAGTACATCGGAGTTCGACAGCAGCACGGCCGAGGCGAACCCCGACAGCACGGCGCCGAGGGCGACCCCGGCGAGAGTCATGCGCACCGGGCTAGATCGCACCGGGCCGCTGTTGCCGATGGCGAAGACGAGCACCGAGGTGATCAGGGCCCCGGCAAACGACCACCACATGTAGTCGGCGACGTCGGTGAGGCCGAGAAACGCGAGCCCGAACACGACGGCGAGCGAGGCTCCGGCGTTGACGCCGAGAATGCCGGGGTCGGCGAGGGGGTTGCGGGTGACCGCCTGCATCAGCGCACCGGCGACGCCCAGTGCGGCGCCGGCCAGCAGCACCAGCAGCGTGCGCGGAACGCGCGACTGCCAGACCACGTTCGACAGCGGGTCGGCTGGGTCGGGAGCGAACAGGAACTGGGTGATCTCGGCGGGGGACACCCCTCGCGACCCGACCAGCATGCTCAAGGCGAGAGCAGCGAGGCACAGGGCCGCGAGGGGGATGAGCCCCACGCCGCGCAGCGTGGGCGCGGTGGTCACAGGTGGCTGCGCCGTGGCATCCGTGGTTCTCACCGACGTGTCAGGCGACGTCCTCGGACGCCGTGACCAGCTCGGCCATGGCGTTCAGCCACGCGGCATACGCACTGCTGGTCATGGCACCCTTCGAACCCCAGGGCCCCAGCTGGCCGGCCGACACCGCCGGCAGGCTCTGCCACAGCTCGGCCGTGAACGCGAAGTCGTCCGAGTACCCCTCGACGAGGATGATGTCGGCGGGGTGGGTCGATGCCTCTTCCCAGGCGACCTGACCCCACGGGTTGCCGCTCTCGGGCTTGTCGGGTCCGATCACCGTGGCGCCCAGCTCGGCGAGCAGATCCGACGGGGCGAAGCCCACGGCCGTGTAGAGCATCTCGTTTCCGGGGCTGGTGAACATGATGCCGAGGTCGTTGTCGGCGACCGCGGCGCTGAACGTCTTCTTGGCCTCTTCATAGTCGGCGTCCGCGGCGACGATGTGGTCGGCCTCGACGTCGGCGCCGAAGAACGCGGCGAGGTCGCGGACGGCGGCGATCCCGGCATCCACCGAGTCGGTGTACTGCACCGGAACGAACGGCGCGACCCGCGTCAGCTGAGCGTTGACGTCGTCATCGAACCACGACCAGCCGTCGGCACCGCCGTGGCCCAGGATCGCATCGGGGCGCAGCGCGGCGAGCTTCTCGACATCGATCTCGCCGTCCTGCCCGACGCGCTCGATGTCGCTGATGTCGATGTCACCCATGACGAAGGGGTTGTCGCAGTCGTAACCGAACAGCGCCACCGGCTCGACGCCGTACTCGTGCAGCGAACTGTAGGCGTAGCAGTCCATGACCAGCGTCTCGGGCTGCGCGTCGAACGTGATCGACAGGCCCGCCTCGGTCGGGTGCGTCAGCACGATCTCGTCGGCGGTCTCGTCGGACGCATCCGACGAGGCGGGGCTGGAACCGCACCCGCTCAGTGCGAGGATGCTGACGGACAGGACTGCGGGCAGGGCGTATCGCTTCACAACGAGACCTTTCAGTCGGGATCGGTGCTGCCTGTCGAGGTAGTGCGAGGCGAACGGCAGCACCTGAGAAATTAGCAAAGGCTAACCTAACTCGAGATGCGGGTGGCGTGCACGCCGCTCACCCCTCAACCACCCGTTCACCCGCCGGATGCACACGCGTAACGACGGCGTCGCACGATGGGGCGGTGCGTGGCGCGTCGATGACCGTGATCGTGCCGGCCAAGGACGCCGGCGCGATGATCGGCACGACACTTGAGACGCTCACCCGACAGTTCGACGACGACCGGGCACTCAAACTGGTCGCGGTCGACGACGGCTCCCGCGACCGTACGGGCGAGATCATGCGGCAGTACGCCGAGCGCTTCGCGCACGCCGAGGTCCTTCGCAACGAGGTGCCTCGGGGCCTTGCCACCGCCCGCAACCAGGGGCTGGCGCACGTCGAGGGCGATGCGTTCTGCTTCATCGACGGCGACGACTGGATGCAGCCCGGCCGCCTGCCCGTGCTCGCCCGCGCACTGCACGGCCTCGGCTGCGACTTCGTGCGCACCGATCACGTCACCGTCACCGGCGCCGACCGCCGCCTGGTGCGGGCGCCGTTCACCCATCGCGGCGTCGTCACCGACCCCCGCGCGGCGGTGCTGCCGGTCGAGGACCGCAGCATGGTCGACTACCCCTACGCGTGGGCGGGGCTGCTGCATCGGCGCGTAATCGACGAGGGCCTCGCCGATTTCAGCGACGGCCTGTTCACGGCTGAGGACCGCCCCTGGATCTGGCGGCTGCACCTGCACGCGCAACGGTTCGCCGTCGTCGACGCCCCGCACCTGCTCTACCGGCGCGGCCTGCCCGGGTCGCTGTCTCAGGCCCCCGATGCACGCCAGCTGCATTTCACCCGCGCCATGGGCGAGGTACTCGACATCGTCACGTCGGATCGCGAGGCCGAGCGGATGCTGCCCAAAGCCGTCACCACGGTGCTCGCGCTCAGCGCGCACCACCTCGTGCGGTCACGGCGGATGCCGGCCACCGTGCGCCGCGAGATGCGCCGCGGCATCGGCGACCTGCTCGCCCGCCTGCCCCGAGACCAGACCGATGCCGCGATCGCCCGGTTCGACGGGCCGCGCCGACGGGTGCTCGCCCGCACACTGCGAGGGGCCCGATGAGCAGCATCCAGATCTTCGCCCTGCACAGCCCCTACGGTCTGATGGCCGCCGTCGCCGCGCTCGATGCGGGCCTGCTCGGCGACGCCGAGCGGCGCATCCTGGTGCCGATGAACACCGCGCACGTGCCCGAGACGGCGATCGATCTCGCCACCGCGCCCCGGTTCGCGCGCCTGCGCGCGCGATTCGACACTGTCGAACCGTTGAACCCGATGGTCGATCCGCGGCATCCGACGACCTGGGATCCCGACCCGCAGGACCTGCCGATGATCGAGCGGCTGCTGCGCCGCGCATGGAACCTCGGCGCCGCCCCGGTCGAACTGTTCGTGCAATCGCCGCAGGTGGCGCCCGCCCGCACGCTGATGGCATTGTTCGCCGATGCCCGCCTCGGCGTCATCGGTGACGGACTGATGACCTATGCGCCGATCCGCAGCCTGCTGCCGAGGCAGATCACCGAACGCGTGACGCGCGTCGTGTACCCCGACGTGGTCGCGGGCGTCTCACCGCTGGTGTTCGTCGAGACCGGCGCCGAACGCGTGCCCGTACCCGCCGCCGCCTTCGGCACCGTGTTACGCGAGGTGGGGGAGGCGCGGTCCGATCCGGCGCTCGACGCGCTCGCCGCGGGGTCGGAACGCACGGCCCTGGTCATCGGCCAGTACCTGGCCGCGCTCGGGCTCGTCACCCCGGCCGAGGAGGCCGAGATGCAGGCACGGATGATCGACCGCGCCGCGGATGCCGGAGCCGAGCGGGTCGTCGTCAAACCGCACCCCTCCGCGCCACCATCGCTGGTGGGCGATCTCGCCGCCCGAGCCACGGCCCGCGGCCTGCGGTTCGATGCGTACACCGGAGACCAGCCGGCCGAGTTCGTCGCCCTGCGGCTGGGGGCCACCGACGTCATCGCCGGGTTCTCGACGGCGTTGCCCACAATCCGGGCGATCGCCGGCACGGCCGTGCACGCTGTCGGGACCGCCGAGGTACTTGCCGGCCTCACCCCCTACGAGAACAGCAATCGGATGCCCGCGACCATCGTCGACGCGATGAACCGATCCGAGTGGGACGGTCGCCTGCAACAGCTCGTCGACGCGGTCGGATACGCCATGCAGCCCGAGATCGTCGCACACCTGCGGCCGCGGGCTGTGCGGACGCTCGCCGCTCTGCCGCCGAGCGAGCGGGAACGCTACGTGCCCCCCGCGCGACTGCGCACCCTTGACCTGCCGGGGGCCCCAGAACGCACGCGGCTGCAACGTCTGCTGCTGCCGCGCGGGGGAGTGGGCCGGATCGAAGAACTGAGGCTGACGGTCGTGGGCGCGAAGCGCCGCGCCGGGCGCGTATGGAAGGCAGCGAGCGGACGATGACGGGAACGACGACGGGCATCACGGTGGCGATCATCCCGGCGCGGGGCGGATCGAAGGGGGTTCCGGGCAAGAACCTGCGCCGTGTCGGCGGGGTGCCCCTGGTCGAGCGCGCCGTGCGTGCGGCCGCCACCGCCGACGGTATCGATCTGGTCGTGGTCAGCACCGACGATGAACGGATCGCTGCGGTCGCCCACGCCGCCGGCGCGCGCACGATCGCCCGCCCTGCCGAGTTGTCGGGTGACACCGCGTCATCGGAGAGCGCCCTGCTGCATGCCCTCGACGTGCTCGAGGCGGACGGCATCCGCGTCGCCACGGTCGTGTTCGTGCAGGCGACTTCGCCGTTCCTTCCCAGCGCTGGGATCGCCGAGGCCGCCGCGCACATCGCCGCCGGGCGCTTCGACAGCGTGTTCTCGGCTCACGAGACTTATGGGTTCCTCTGGCACCGCGACGGCGACGGGAACGCGGTCGCGATCAACCATGTCGCCGCGCACCGGCCGCGGCGACAGGATCGCGAGCCGCACTACCTCGAGACGGGGGCGTTCTACGCGTTCGATGCTCAGGGGTTCCGCGCCGCCGGGCACCGCTTCTTCGGACGCATCTGCATCGTCGAGGTGCCCGCGTCGACGGCGATCGAGATCGACGACGAGCAGCAGCTCGCCCTCGCCGACGCGCTCGCGCGGGCGGCGGGCGATGCACTCGCGCCGCGCAAAATCGGAGATCTGCACAATCTCGGAACGATCCCGGCGGATGGTTCCGAAACTGCGCAGAACTCCGAGCGGGCGGATGCCGGATGCCGGGCGGATGCCACAAACCCGGCACCTGCCGGCATCGCCGCACCTGCCCGCATTCCGGCATCCGTTCTCGTGACCGACTTCGACGGCGTGCATACCGACGACACCGCCTTCGTCGACAGCGAGGGCCGCGAGACCGTGCGCGTCAGCCGGGAGGACGGCATGGGGGTGTCGCGGCTACGGCGCGCGGGCATCCCGATGCTCATCCTGTCCACCGAGCAGAATCCGGTGGTCGCACGCCGCGCCGAGAAGTTGCAGGTGCCGGTGCTGCACGGCGTCGACGACAAGGCGTCGGCGCTCGCCGCGTGGGCGGACGAGAACGGCATCGCCCTGACCGATATCGCCTATGTCGGCAACGACGTCAACGACCTCGGCCCGCTGGGCCTCGTCGGCTGGCCGATCGCGGTCGCCGACGCGCACCCTGCCGTGAAGGCGGTGGCGCGCGTCGTGCTCAGTCGCGGCGGTGGACGCGGTGCCGTGCGCGAGGTGATCGAGCGGATGCTGCCGCGCTGACGACCTGTCCGACCGCCACGCTTCTGCCGAACGTCACCCTGCCGCCGCCTCGGGTTCACCTCGCCTGCGTAGACCGGGATGAACCGGCTGGAGCACCCAGCCTCGGGGGGAATGGAGTTGTCATGACCGTGAGCATCGAGGGCCGCGTGATCGGTGGGGGACACCCCACGTACGTCATCGCCGAGATCGGACTGAATCACAACGGCGACGTCGAGATCGCCAAGCGGCTGATCGATGTCGCGCGCGAGGCCGGTGCCGACGCGGTGAAGTTCCAGAAGCGCACCCCCGAGATCGCGACGCCCGAGCACATGCGCGACGTGCCGCGTGAGACGCCGTGGGGCACGATGAGCTACCTCGACTACCGCCGTCGCGTGGAGTTCGACCGCGATCAGTACATCGAGATCGGCGACTACGCGACGATGTCGGGATTGCACTGGTTCGCGTCGCCCTGGGATGTGCCGAGCGTTGGCTTTCTCGAAGACCTCAATGTCGTCGCGCACAAGGTTGCGTCCGCGAGCCTGACCGACACCGAGCTGCTGCAGGCGCTGCGTGCGACCGGCAAGCCGGTGATCCTCTCCACCGGCATGTCGACCATCGAGCAGATCGACCGCGCTCTGGAGACCCTCGGGACCGACCGCACCATCCTGCTGCACGCCACGTCGACGTACCCGATGGAGCCGGGCGAAGCGAACCTCAAGATGATCCCGACGCTGCGCGACCGCTATGCCGGAGTGCCGATCGGGTACTCGGGCCACGAGCGTGGGCTGCAGATCTCGCTGGCCGCGGTGGCGCTCGGTGCTGTCGCCGTCGAGCGGCACATCACCCTCGACCGTGCGATGTGGGGATCCGACCACGCCGCGTCGCTCGAACCGGGCGGCCTGACACGTCTCGTGCGTGACATCCGGGTGATCGAGCAGGCACTCGGTGACGGAGTCAAGCGGGTCTATCAGGGCGAGCTCGCCCCGATGGCCAAGCTACGACGCGTCAGCGCATGAGCTTTCCCGGCAGCACGCCGCCCCGTCTGCGAGTCGTGGCGATCGGCGACGCCGACTCGTTCGTGAAGTGGGCCGCCCACCTCGTCGACCAGGTCGATGACATCAGCCAGCATCTTCTGCTGGTGCAGACACCCTTGGTCGTCAGCGATGCGCAGCGCGACGCCGCGCTGGCGGGCACCCGGTTCGCGCGGCATCCGCGGTCGGTGACCCGCATCCGCTTCTCCGAGGTGACCTCGTGGCTCGCGAAGGACGCACCCGACGTGGTGGTACTCGCCGGGCGGGCGCCGTTCGTGCGGCTGATGGGTCGCGAGATCGACCGACTGCGTCGACGGCCGGTCGTCGTGTCGGGCCTGCCGGGCATGTCGATCCCGGCGTTGCGCGGTGCGTTGGAGTACCGCCGGCACTGCGATCTGATGGTCGTGCACTCGCACCGTGAGGTTGACGCGTTCGAGCGACTGGGTCGTGCGCTCGGCGTGAACGTGCCGATCGCGCTGGCGACGCTGCCGTTCGCGGGGCGCAGGCATGCCGGCAGCGGCGGCACCGATCTGGTCTTCGCCGCACAGGCGCTGGTGCCCGCCGAGCGCGAGGATCGTCGTCGCATCGCTGAGATCCTGCGCCTGGCGGCGGTCGCCGACCCGACCAGGCGGGTCGTGGTCAAGCTGCGCTCGCGCCCCGGTGAGGTCGAGGCGCACCAGGAGCGCGACGGCTACACCGACCTGCTCGACAACGCCCCCGAGAACCTCATCTTCTCGTTCGCGCCGATGCGTGAGGCACTCGACAGCGCCGAGGGGCTGGTCACGGTCAGCTCGACCGCGGCGATCGAGGCGATGGCGGCCGGCGTACCGGTGATCGCCCTCGATGAGTTCGGCGTGCAACCGGCGATGCTCAACCACGTCTTCACCGGCAGCGGCCTGCTCGGTGGCGCCGATGACGTCGTGGCGCGCCGCTTCCGGCATCCGGATCCTGCCTGGGCGGCGACGAACTACTTCCACGATCCTCGCGACTCGGGGTGGTGGGCGCAGGTGCGGATGCTGGTCGCGCAGCGCCGTCGCGGAGACTTACCCGCCCGGGTCGTGCCCGCCGAGCGCGGCGGCGCTCTGCACGCCGCCTGGCACCGCCGTCAGGTGCTCGGCGCAGAGGACACGACGTTCTCGGGGTGGGTCGCGTCGATCGCCGTCACTCCGTTGCTTGCCGCGCTGGCGAGGGTGCGGCGTCGCCGCGCGGGAGGGGCGGATGCCGTCATGGATGACGTCACGCTGGCGCCGAGCCCGCTGGTGGAGCCGATCCGGCGGCGGACGGCAGCATCGCCGCGTATCCGGTAGACTGTTGTGGTTGTCTGCCTTGTGGCATCCATTCGGGATGCGCGGGCGGGCGACGTGCAACACACCCTCCTGCTGCCGGGAAAGTCCCGGGAGCCGTTCTAGTCCGAAGGAGGTGGGTAAGTGACGCACCAGTACGAGCTCATGGTCATTCTGACCCCTGAGCTGGACGAGCGCCAGGTTGCCCCCAACCTCGACAAGTTCCTGAAGGTCATCACCAACGATGGTGGCTCGATTGACAAGGTCGACATCTGGGGCAAGCGCCGTTTCGCCTACGAGATCAACAAGAAGAACGAGGGCATCTACGCCGTCGTCAACTTCACCGCCACGAGCGAGGCCACCCAGGAGCTCGACCGCCAGCTGAAGCTGAGCGAGCTCGTGTTCCGCACCAAGGTCCTGCGTGCCGAAGAGGCACAGGCCATGGTCGCCGCCGAGGCCAAGCGCGCCGCCGAGAAGGCTGCCCGTAAGCCCAAGGTCGCGAAGGCTTAAGTCTCATGGCCGGCGAAACCGTCATCACCGTGGTGGGCAACCTCACCGCAGACCCCGAACTGCGTTACACGCAGAACGGCCTGCCGGTGGCGAACTTCACCATCGCCTCGACGCCGCGGACGTTCGATCGTCAGGCCAACGAGTGGAAGGACGGCGAAGCGCTGTTCCTCCGCGCGTCGGTCTGGCGCGACTTCGCCGAGCACGTGGCGGGCTCGCTGACGAAGGGCATGCGTGTTGTCGCGCAGGGCCGTCTGCGTCAGCGTTCCTACCAGGATCGCGAAGGCAACAACCGCACGGCCATCGAGCTGGAGGTTGACGAGATCGGTCCGTCGCTGCGATACGCGACGGCACAGGTCACGCGGGCCGCATCATCGGGCGGTGGACAGTCGCGTCCGCAGCAGCCGCAGCAGCAGGTCTCGGAGGAGCCGTGGTCGACGCCCGGTTCGTCGAGCGCTGACGCGTGGAGCACTCCGGGCAGCTTCGGCGACGACACCCCGTTCTAACTTCTGGATAGCCGGCCCACAGGGCGGCATCCGATTCTCATCTCTTAAGGAAAACTCATGGCTGGAAAGTCGAGCGGCGACCGCCGCAAGCCGCGGAAGGGTGGCAAGCCCACCGCTCCCGCGAAGTCGATCCGCGTGGGCGTCATTGACTACAAGGACGTCGCAACGCTTCGCAAGTTCATCTCGGAGCGTGGCAAGATCCGCGCCCGTCGTATCACCGGTGTCTCGGTGCAGGAGCAGCGTCTGATCGCCAAGGCGATCAAGAACGCACGCGAGATGGCGCTCCTGCCTTACGCCGGCGCTGGCCGCTAAGGGGTACCGACAATGGCAAAGCTGATTCTCACGAACGAGGTCGCCGGGCTCGGAAGCGCCGGAGACGTCATCGAGGTCAAGAACGGGTACGCCCGTAACTACCTCATCCCGCAGGGCTACGCCGTGGCGTGGACCCGTGGCGGCGCCAAGCAGGTCGAGTCGATCCAGGCGGCCCGCAAGGCCCGTGCGATCCACGACCTCGACGAGGCGAACCACCTCAAGGCGAAGCTCGAGGCCGGCAAGGTGCGCCTGGCCGTCAAGGCCGGTGGCGAGGGCCGTCTGTTCGGTTCGGTCAAGCCGGCCGACGTGGCCGACGCCGTTGCCGCTGAGGGCCTTGGCTCGATCGACAAGCGCAAGGTTCACATCCCGGCGCCGATCAAGGTCATCGGTGAGCACGAGGCGACCGTCCGTCTGCACGACGACGTCACCGCCGTGATCACGCTTCAGGTGATCGCCGCTAAGTAAGCGACAGCTGTTCGAAAGGGCGGGGTTCTTCGGAACCCCGCCCTTTCTGCGTCTGATCTCTGGGGGCGCCACACCGTGCGGGTTCGGGTGGGGAACGCCCGAACCCGCACGACAGGGGCGATCAGGCGCGCTGTGCGCGGCGCATCAGGGTGCTACCCATCAGCAGCAGCGACAGGGCCAGCAGCACCAGGGCCGGGGCGACGGCCGAACCGCCCGTCGCCGCCAGCGTCTCGCCGCCGGTCGTGGTTCCCAGCACCATCGGCAGGGACGTGCCGGAGGATGCGACGGCGCCCGGCTCGGTGCCGGGGTCGGTGCCCGGGTCCGTGCCGGGGTCGGTGCCCGGGTCCGTGCCGGGGTCGGTGCCTGGATCTGTTCCGGGATCGGTCGACGTTCCCGGTACCGTTACCGTGCTCTCGCCCAGCACCGAGATGGCGTTGCCGCCGATCGTGATCGGCGCTGTGATGGGCAACAGCACCTGGCTACCGCCGAGCAACGACCCGAGTCCGGATGTGACCGCCCCGATCGGTGCCGTACCGCTCGACTGACCCGCATTCACACCGGTGACGCTGCTGTGGCCGAGTACCGAGATCGCATTGCCGACCACCGTCACCGGGGTCGTGATCGGAGCGATGACCTGCGTGCCGCCGAGGATGCTGTCGGTGCCATCCGTGACCGCTCCGAGGCCCGGTGCGACCGGATCCCCGGTGGTGTCGGAAGGCGTCGCCATGTCAGCCGAGTCGTGCGACTGCGTGACGCTGCTGTGGCCGAGCACCGAGATCGCATTGCCCGACACGGTGATCGGTGCGTTCACCGACACGAGGGCCTGCGTGCCCGAGAGCACACCGCCCAGCCCCGAGGTCTGCACGGCGGATGCCGGCTCCGACGGCATCTCCGCCGGTGCCGGCTGCGGTGCCGGATCGGTCGTCACGGCTGACGTGCCGAGCACGCTCACCGCGTTGTCGACCACCGTCACCGGTACGTCGACGTCGACCACGGCTTGGCTGCCCGAACCTACTCCCTCCGCACCGCTGGTCTGAGCGGACGGCGTGGGATCAGCAGGGGCGGAATCAGCGGGCGCGGGCTCAGCAGCCGGCGCGGATTCCTGTGTGGGGGCCGGGTCGGTGGCATCCGATTCCGACGTCACGGGGACGACAGTCTCGACGACGCTGGTGCCGAGCACCGAGACGGCGTTGCCGACGACCTCCAGCGGTGCCGTCACCGGCGCCAGGATCTGAGTGCCGCCGAGAAGGCTGTCATCACCGTTGGTCTCCGCCGCGCCGGCGGCGGATGCGCCGAGCAGCGTGATGCCGCCGGCGATGAGCGCGCCCCACAGGGCGTGCTTAGCGAAAGTGCGCATGAGTGTTTCTCCTGATCTGTACGAGGTGAGGGCGGCACGGATGTGCGCCCGAGCGTGCCGATGCGGGCATCGGCCTGCCCCTCGTCAGTCAGGAGAGACGTCGGTGTCTCCGACCAGAGACGGCGGAAGTGCGGAGTCGGCCGGTGGGCCGGCCGAGACCCCGGAGTCATGCAGATGCGACGCCGAATGGTGCACCGCGGCGTGCCCGCCACCGGCAGAACCACCTGGTCCTGCCGCCGAGCTCGCCGGGACCAGGCCCGGTGGTGGAGCGGAAGTCTGCTTCGGATGCTCGATGCCGGCCGCAGTGGTGGTCGTGGCGTCGCTGGAGGACCCTCGCGGGTTCGGGCCACCGGACCACGGCGTGCGGTGCGTGCCGGTCGTCGGGAGGGTGATGGCGGGAGTGGCGTCTGCGGTGGCATCCGCCGTCGTGTCGTCCGGAAGGACGGCATCCGGACCGGTGGGGAGCGCGGGCTCGCCGACGTCGGGCGTGGGGCCGGTGGGATGCTGCGGGTCGAGCGCATCGACCACGGGCGGCACGGTGCCGTCCACGACCGGGGCGAGGTTGTCGACCACACTGTCAACGGCGCCGGCGGAGTCGTCGAGCAGATCCGTGGCGCCCAGGTCGTCGAGCACCTCGCCGACCACCGGCACATCGCGCACCGTGTCGGTGACGGGGCGCACGACCGACGACACCGGCGCATCGGATACGACGTCAGCGACGGCATCCGTGGTCGATGAGACGGTCTGACCGACCGTGCCGAGGGCATCCGACGCGGTGGAACCGACCACCGGCACCGACGCAACGGTCTTCGCCGTCTTCGTGACCACCTGCTGCGCCGACTCGACCACGGGTTCGGTGACCGCGACGACCGCCTCGGCGGCCTTCTCAACGACCGGATCGACGACCTCGGTGACCGCACCGGTGACCAGTGACGACAGACCCGACAGTGGGGTGGAATCGTCATCGTCGGCGTGCGCATCGCCCCCGCCGACCAGCACGGTCAGCGCGGCCCAGGCGAGCACGACGAGGCCACCCCAGAGGATCACCGCGGGAACGCGGCGCCTGGAAGCCTCGACGCTCATGCCTCATCGCCCTTCGACTCAGCTCATTGCGCGAGACGTTACCGGATCGCTGAGGGGGAGTCCACCACCGTCGAAGATTCGCCATTGAACATGTGGGACGGTGGTGGACTCCGCGACCGGCGGTGACGCGCCGGCCGCGCCCACGGTCCGGAAGTAGGGGCTCCGAACCGGGGTCGGGGTGACGGGTGCCTCGTGAAGGGAGTCGAGGCACCCGCCTGGCGGTGGTGTGGGGCCGACCGCCGCGCAGCAACCGTACGGAGAGGGGGTCCGTGAACGGTGTCTGCGAGGTCGACACGACGAGGTGAGACCGGGGAGAATCACCCCGCCGCATCGACTTCTGGATCGTCGACGGCGGTCACCATCCGCGGTGGATGGGACGGGCGTCGACGGAAGTCGTTACGCGGAGGGTGCGTGAATGCCCGGGTGGGCGAGAGGCGCGAAGATGCGCATGGGAATGCTCCTGATCAGGTCGGGTCGGTGGCGCGGTGAGCGCGCCCGCGTGTCGACGTGAGTCGACCGGACCGGAGATCAGTCGGGGGAGCAGTCCGTCGAGCCCGCGGGCCCGGACGGGGCGCGGTCATCCGCGTGCGCGCGGACGCCGAGCAGGATGCGCGTGAGCGCGGAGTGGCCAGCGGCGGCATCGCCGGTGACCTGAAGCGGAGTGGCACCAGAGGCTCCGGCGCCGGATGTCGCCGGAGCGGCGTCGATGCCAGGCACGTCGAGCGGTTGCGGGGCGTGGGCCGGTGCGAGGTGGGCGGCTGCGGCTGATTCGGGTACGACTTCGGCAGGGCTGGTGTGCGTGGCACGCGCAAGCGGGTGCGCAGTGGGTGCGAAGCGGATGCCGTGCGAGGCGGATGCTACGGACGTGCGCGCCTCGGCGCTCGCGGACGCGCTGTTTTCGTCGTCGATGCGGTCATGGCCGTACGCGTTGCCTTTGCCGTTGCCGTTGCCGGGGTGGTCGGTGTTGCCCGACGTGTGCGGTGTGGATGCGTCGGGCTTGTTCGCGTGGCCAGGGGGAGTGGTGGGCTTTGGGTTCTCGGCTGCTGATGCGTCGGATGCCGGTGCTGACGCCCCGGGGACGCCTGCCCAGTCCGGCGTGGTCTTCGGGGTGTCGGGCTGAGGCGTCGGCTTCGGCGCAACGGGCGTGGCCGGGGTGCTGGGCTTGGCCGCGGTGTCGGGCTTGGCCGGGCTTGCCGAGGAGGCGTTCTCGCCGGGCTTTCCCGCGTGCTGCGGTGTGTTCGGCGTGGCGGAGCTGTTCGGAGTGCTGGTGGTCTTGCTCGGCTTGGCGGTCGCGTTGTCCGGCTTGCTGGACGACGTTGCGGCGGCGGGCTTCGCGGCTGCGGGCTTCGCGCTCGGCGCGGGCTGCGCGTTCGGCTTGGCGTTGTTCGGCGTGGCGTTGTTCGGCTTGACGGCGGGCGTGTTGGCGGGCGCTGCGCCACGGGTATCGTCGGCGCTCGTCGTTGCGGGCGCCGAGGCGGCAGCATCCGAAGGTTCCTCCGCCGATGCCTGTGAGGCGCCGAAGATCGAGGCGAGAACCACCCACGCGAGCACGCCGAACGCAGCCCACAGCCACTTCACGATGCTGCGGCGATCTGCTGACGCAAGTCGCACGGCCCCTCCCCAGGGTGAGCCTCTCGCGGGCGCGCGAGAAAAACTCGATCGTGTGAAGATACCCCGACTTGCTATGCGTGTCCATACAGCCGCGCGGACTTGACCAGAACGCAACACCCGGGATGACGCGTCGACTTGACTTTCCCCAGGTTGTGCACATCGGTGCATAACCCGGGCAACCTTCAACGTTTGCTTGAACCCGATTGTCATCCACAGGGTGGGGAAACTGTAAAAACCTGTTCAGGGGGGATAACGACGTCAATCTTGACAACTGTCCACCGGGTTTTCCACAGGGGTTCTGCACAGACACTCCGGAGTTGTTCGCACACTCTCCACAGAGTTATCCACAGGGGCGCTTGCATGGGGATAACTCTGCTCTTACCGTGGGGGAAGCCAGGGTGTCCGTGGTTCATGTTTCGCTGTCGATAGCGGCCGGACAGCCATTCGGTTCAGCGGGTCGGCGGTGCAGTTCACACCGCCTCTGCCAGGAGGGGGAACGGTGTCGATCGCAGACATCTCAGATGAGCGACTGGGCGCTTCGCGCGCACCCGAGCGGACCCCTCCGCACGACCTGCTGGCCGAGCAGAGCGCACTGGGCGGCATGCTGCTGTCGAAGGACGCCGTTGCCGATGTGATCGAGACGCTCAAGGGTGCCGACTTCTACATCCCCAAGCATGAGCTGATCTTCGAGGCGATCCTGTCGCTGTACTCGCAGGGTGAGCCCACCGACGTCGTCGCCGTCACCGACGAGCTGATCAAGACGGGTGAGCTGGGTCGCGCAGGCGGCGCCGACTACCTGCATACGCTGACGTCGATCGTGCCGACGGCAGCCAACGCGGGTTACTACGCCGGTATCGTCGCCGAGCGGTCGATCCTGCGCCGTCTGGTCGACGCCGGAACGCGCATCGTGCAGCTCGGCTACGCGGGTGAGGGCGACGCGACCGACCTGGTCAACAACGCGCAGGCCGAGATCTACTCGGTCACCGGAGCCGAGGCTGCCGAAGACTACGTGCCGCTGACCGTCGCCGTCGACGCGGCCGTCGAAGAGATCGAGGCCGCCAACGGTCGCGACGGCACGATGACGGGCATCCCCACCGGGTTCCGCGAACTCGACGAGCTCACCAACGGCCTGCACGGCGGCCAGATGATCGTCGTCGCGGCGAGGCCCGCTATGGGTAAGGCTCTGGCGCTCGACACACCTCTCGCGACGCCGACGGGCTGGACCACGATGGGTGAGGTGCAGGTCGGCGACGAGCTGTTCGACGCTGACGGCCGCCCGACGCGGGTTGTTGCGGCGACCGAGGTGATGGTTGACCGACCGTGCTTCGAGGTCGAGTTCTCGGACGGAACGAAGATCATCGCTGATGCGCAGCACCAGTGGACCACTGAGACGCGCGCTTCGCGCCGCGCCGGGGCGGGAGCGACGGCGACCGTCACGACCGAGCAGATGCTCGCGACGCTGACAGTGGGATCGGATGCCCGCGCGAACCACTCGATCCGCAACGCTGCGCCCCTGCGCACCGCCGAGGTCGACCTGCCGGTTCCGCCCTACGCCCTGGGGGCGTGGCTGGGTGACGGCCACAGCGCCGGCGCACGGATGACCAGCGAGACTGACGGGGCACTCAAGGCTCTTGGCGTACTCAACGACAAGCATGTGCCGTCGATCTACCTGCGAGCATCGCAGGAGCAGCGCCGTGAGCTACTCGACGGCGTTGCGGGCGCGGTTGACTCGGCCGACGTCGACGGGCATGCCCGTCAGTTCGCGACGACGAGCGCGCGTCTTGCCGACTCCGTGTACGAGCTGATCGTCGGCCTCGGCTACGGATGCGAGCGAACCAGTCGTTCGGACGGTGCCTCGCATGAGATGGAACATCTGCTCACGTTCGTGGCCGTTGACGACGCTCGCCGGTACGTCAAGGCCATTCGCCCGATCGAGAGCGTGCCGGTGCGGTGCGTCGAGGTCGACAACGCCGACCACCTGTATCTGGCGGGCGAGTCGATGGTGCCGACGCACAACTCGACGCTGGCTCTGGATTTTGCGCGAGCGGCGTCGATTGGCCACAACGAGCCGTCGATCTTCTTCTCGCTCGAGATGGGCAAGAGCGAGATCGCTATGCGTCTGCTCAGCGCAGAGGGTGCCATCCCGCTGCAGAACATGCGCAAGGGAACGCTCGACCCGCGTGACTGGACGACCGTCGCCGCGACGCGTGGCCGCATCAACGATGCGCCCCTGTACATCGACGACAGCCCCAACATGACGCTCGTCGAGATTCGCGCCAAGTGTCGCCGGCTCAAGCAGCGCGCGGGTCTGCGTCTCGTCGTGATCGACTATCTGCAGCTGATGACGAGCGGTAAGCGCGTCGAGTCTCGTCAGCAGGAGGTGTCGGAGTTCTCGCGTGCGCTGAAGCTGCTCGCGAAAGAGCTTCAGGTGCCCGTGATCGCCCTGTCGCAGCTGAACCGTGGTGCCGAGCAGCGCTCAGACAAGAAGCCCGCGATCAGCGACCTGCGTGAGTCGGGCTCGATCGAGCAGGACGCCGACATGGTCATCTTGTTGCACCGTGAGGCCGCCTACGACAAGGACGTGCGCCCCGGCGAAGCCGACCTGATCGTCGCCAAGCACCGCAACGGCCCCACCGCGACCCTTACCGTCGCATTCCAGGGTCATTACTCGCGGTTCATGGACATGGCTCCGGGCGGGGACTTCGCTTGACAGGTGACTGACTAGGTTGTCTTAGCGCCACGTAAGTTGTCCTGTTTGGCGATTGGGACAATCTAGGTGGCGGAGCGTGGCAGTGAGCTCGATGAACGTTCTCGGGGAAGGGGCAGACTCTCAGATGGGGAGCGCGTCCGCATCGTCGGGTACCACAGGCCATATGAACGATGCGAGGACGGCAGAGGACGAGCCCGAGGAGTTCAGGCGACAGCGTGCCTTCTTGATCGAGACTGCACCGCTGCTCGCTGAGGACTTCCTACGTGTCGCGCGGGAGAGCCGTCAAGCCCGCGCAGAGAAGGACACGGCGTTTGCGGAGGATATCTCCCATATCTGGGCTCGCGGCTGGACCGTCGTCGACGCGGTTATCAACTCGATGGAGCAGAGCGCGGCGCTCATGTTTCCCCGTGCGGAGATCAAGGACGCTCATTCAGACACGCGCGAAGCTCTGCTACTCCTCCAATGTTCGTCGACGCTGACCCTAAGGGAGATTCGTGAACTTCTGCGCGCTGGCTACCTTGCGGGGGCGGCCGCTCGTTGGCGGGCGCTCCACGAGACTGCGGTGACAGCTGTTGTTGTGGCTGAAGGTGGCGCGCAGATCGCGAGGCGCTACCTAGACCACGGTATTGTCACCCAGTTCACACGACTGGAGGAGTTTTATCGGCAACCTCATCCGGACGCGCCATCAGACGAGGAGCGCGCCGAGCGGATGGCGCTTGTGGCCGATCTCATCCGAGCCCACACGCTGGTTGATGAGTCGCTGGGCTTTGCTAAGCCGTACGGCTGGGCGACGCCATTGATGAAGCGCAGGAGGGACGGGAAGTACCTGGAGCCGACCTTCACGCGACTCGAGGAACTCGCGCGGCAGTCCAATATGCGACTTCTCGTGCAACATGGTGCGCACGGACATGTGCATGGCGACGCGGGTGCGGTACGCACATCGGTTCTGCGTGACGGAGTCGAGCTCCTAGCTGGCCCGAGGACGGACGAGATCCCCGCGGTAGCTGTGCCGACCCTACGCTCCATCGCAGTCATCGCAGGGGCAACGCACATGGGGTTCGAACCGGAGCTCAATGAGTTCGGCCGGCTCATCTGTCTTACCGGCGCGGCCCTTACTGACCTTGCGATGCGCGGCGTCGACGAATTCAAGAGCGTCCATCGAACCGCCCGCCTGCTCTTCTAGCTCCAACAAGGCAGCTTGGTGGTGGCCAACGAGCACGACGATGTCCAGAAGCCGTCTCCGCGGAAGACCGTGGCCTTCAGCTTCTGGATCTCGATGTCCTTGGTGGCTGCGACCTCGGTCGACTGCTGAGTCGCGTTCGCGACGGCGAGGGCGATCTCGGTCTGCCTGGTGCGTTCAGCCTCGGCAAGCCGGGCGTGAAGTTCGGTTTCGAACTCGGCGGTGCGCACCTGTTGCACGATGTCGGCGTACTGGGCCGCATCGACGGTGAACGCGGTTCCGCAGTGCGGGCAGGTGATCTCGTTGATCGCGGTGGACAGTGCGATGGTGCTCATGACTACCTCCAGGTGCGTGATGCGGGGCCGACAGTCGGGGCGGCTCCTCCCCAGGGAGCGCCCCGACTGCGACAGCGGCGACATGCCGCTGGAACGATCTTGGAGTTCAACGCCAAAACCTGCGCGCACAATCCTGATAAGACCCCTTATCGCACAAAAGTGAGCGAGAAGCTCAGGCGGGGCTAGATTGACCTCATGCCCACCACCGCACCGCTTCTCATCGACCTGGCCGGCGTCGCCCGGCTGGCCGATGTGCGTCGTCCGGTGGTGTCGATGTGGCGTTCCCGTTTCGCTGAGGGTGACGACCCGTTCCCGCAGGGGGTCGCCGAAGACGCCGGGCGGATGCTTTACGACGCATCGCACGTCGCCGACTGGCTTGTGCGCACTGCACACGGCAACAACCCGGATGCGCGGGCGGATGCTGCAGCCCAGGCGACGCCGCTGGGATTCGCCTTCGGCGACGACGCAGCCGTCGCCGAACTGGAATCGCTCATCGTGCTCTACGCCCAGCTCGGCACACTCGAAACGCTGGCCGGTGATGAGCATCGAAACGCTGCGGCGACGGCCGATCCGCGCGATCTGTCGTGCCGCGCCGAGATCAACGCACACGTGGATCGTGGTGCGCCGTGGCTGGCATACGCCGAGAACCTGATCGACGCCGCATACTCGCCGTCGGCAGCACTGGCGTTGGTGCATCGTCGCCACGCATCCGCGCGTCGGATGGCCGCCTCGACGGGGCCGCTTGTGCACGAGGCGATCGCTCTCGTCGTGGAGTCAGCGACGTCGCTGGTCGGCGGCGGCCCAGCCACCGTCACATTCGATGGTGCGGATGCCGAGCTTTCGTCAGCGCTCGCCGAGTCACTGGGCGATGCGGTTGCCCTTACCGTCCCGAACTCCGTCACCGCTCGCCGTGTGCGTCGCCGGCTGCTCGTCGAAGGGCACTGGGTCTCAGAGGCCAACGAGGCTCCGCCGTCGCAGCGGTCCGTCACGATCGCCCGGGTGCCGCGGCATCCGGGCGAAGACACGATGTCGGCGCTGCTCGCCGTGGATGAGGTTTCACTCGGCTTGCGCGATGCCGATGCGGCCGTCGTCATCGGTCCCGCTCGAATCCTGAGCGATGCGCTCGGCCCGGCCGAGGAACGCGTGCGTGCCGATATCTTGCGTTCCGGACGTGTGCGTGGCATCGCCCGTCTGATGCCGGGGTTGGTTGAGACGGCATCCAGAGAGGCTCTCGCGGTGTGGATGCTGGGCGCGCCGATGGGTGACGTCCCCATTGCAGACCGCATCGCCGTTGTCGCCGACCTGAGCGCGACGCCGCTGACTCCGGCGACACGGGCGGATCTCGTCTCGGATGTCGTGGCGAGCATGGGCAGTGGCCGCGATGTGCGCGCGCATGCGTTCCGGTTCGCGCGCTTTGCGCGTACCGCGTCACTGGTGGCCCGCACCGGGCCGCTCATCGCGGCGGCAGGCCCGCGGCGAGCCGCCGGACCGTCTCCTGCTGATATCCCTGCGCTTCTCGATACTGCCGCCGACGCGGTTCGCGCGGATGTCGCTGGGGTCCCGTGGAGCACGACCGCACACAGCGCGCCATCGCCGGCATCCGTCGCAGATCTGGTTCATGACGGGCATCTCAGGGTCGTCAAGGGCACGCGGCTGAGCCCGGAAATGCTTGGGGTCGACGGATTGGTCGTGGTGACGGCATCCGATCTCGATGCCCCCGGAGCGATCGGTGGCACGCGTGTCGATCAGCTCGCGTTCGCGACGCAGTATCCGCGCGCGTCTCTCACGCGGCCGGGTGACGTTGTCTTCCGCACGGGACCGACCTCGGCGGCCTGGGTCGACGCCGAGGGGTCGAAGGTCGTCGTCGCGCCGGCGCGGGTGCTGCGGGTCACCGCAGCGGACCCGGGCGGCCTCGTGCCCGAGGTGATCGCCGCCGACATCGCGGGCGCGACCGCGGGCCCCGGTGCGTGGAAGCGGTGGATGCTGCGCCGCGTCGCACCACACAGCGTCGCGCCGTTGCGGCGTGCGCTCGCCGAGATCGCCGCCGCCCGCGCCGACCTTGAGGCCCGCGCAACACGCCTGAACGTCTATGCCGACCTGATCGTCGCGGGTGCGACGTCGGGAGCTGTCACCATCATTGAAGAGAACGACGCCGCTGATGCGGCATCCACGCAGTAAGGACGCACATGCCCCGCACACCGAAGGCCGCACCGACCGCTCCGTCGAGCATGAAAGAGCTGAAGGACACGCTCTGGAAGGCGGCCGACAAGCTGCGCGGGTCGATGGACGCCTCGCAGTACAAGGACGTCATTCTTGGTCTCGTGTTCCTGAAGTATGTGTCGGATGCCTTCGATGAGCGCTGTGTCGGCATCCGCACGGAACTGACTGCCGATGGGTACGACGACGAGCAGATCGCCGAGCTCATCGACGACATCGATGAGTACACCGGGCGCGGCGTGTTCTGGGTGCCGGCGAACGCTCGCTGGTCGTTCTTGGCAGAGAACGCGAAGGGGCTGGGTGCGTCGATGGATGCGCCCGAGAAGCCGGTGGGTGCGTTGATCGACGAGGCGATGGATGCTGTCATGCAGGCGAATCCACAGCTGTCGGGCACGCTGCCGCGGATCTTCAACCGCGACAACGTCGATCAGCGACGGTTGGGTGAGCTCGTCGACCTGTTCAACTCGGCGCGGTTCGCGGCGCAGGGGCAGGGTGGCTCGGAGGGTAGGCGTGCGCGTGACCTGCTGGGGGAGGTGTACGAGTACTTCCTCGAGAAGTTCGCGCGGGCTGAAGGCAAGCGGGGTGGCGAGTTCTTCACGCCGCCGAGCGTGGTGCGGGTGCTGGTCGAGCTGCTGCAGCCGACCCATGGCCGGGTGTACGACCCGGCGTGTGGTTCGGGTGGCATGTTCGTGCAGGCCGAGAAGTTCATCGATGCGCACCACGGTGAAGGCAGCGACATCTCGGTGTACGGGCAGGAGCTCAACGAGCGCACCTGGCGTCTGGCGAAGATGAACCTGGCGATCCATGGTCTGAACGGCAATCTGGCGCCGCGGTGGGGCGATACGTTTGCTCGCGATTTGCACCCCGACCTGCAGGCGGATTTCGTGATGTCGAACCCGCCGTTCAACATCAAGGACTGGGTGCGCAACGAAGACGACCCGCGGTGGCGTTTCGGCGTGCCACCGGCGGGCAACGCGAACTATGCGTGGATTCAGCACATCCTGTCGAAGCTCGCCCCGGGCGGGCAGGCCGGTGTGGTGATGGCGAACGGGTCGATGTCGTCGAACTCGGGCGGCGAGGGCAAGATCCGTGCCGAGATCGTCGAGTCGGATCTGGTCTCGTGCATGGTGGCATTGCCGACGCAGCTGTTCCGTTCGACCGGGATTCCGGTGTGCGTGTGGTTCTTCGCGAAGGACAAGGGCAAGCGTGCCGGTGAGGTGCTGTTCATCGACGCCCGCAACCTCGGCCACATGGTCGACCGCGCCGAGCGCGCGCTGTCGGATGAAGACATCGCCAAGATCGCCGACACGTTCCACGCCTGGCGTGACACCCCGGTCGTTGCGCGAGCGCAGCGAGACGAAACGCCTACTGACCCCGCCTCCCCGGTCGTTGAGCGAGCGCAGCGAGATGAAACGCTCAACCCCCGGTCGTTGAGCGAGCGAAGCGAGACGAAACGCGCCGGTTACGCCGAGGATCCCAACTCCCGGTCGTTGAGCGAGCGAAGCGAGACGAAACGCACCGGTTACGCCGACATCCCCGGCTTCTGTTACTCCGCCACCCTCGCCGAGATCAAGGCCGCGGACTACGCCCTGACTCCCGGCCGCTACGTCGGCGCCGCCGAGGTCGAGGACGACGGTGAGCCAATCGACGAAAAGCTCGCTCGTCTGCGGGCGGAGCTGGAGTCCCAGTTCGCCGAATCCGCGCGCCTGGCGGATTCGGTGCGCGAGCAGTTGCGGCGTATCTCGTGACACCCGTGGGCTGGGATCTCACGACCTGGGGAGAGGTAGTCGAACTCCGGTACGGCAAGGCGCTACGCGATTACCGGGATGGGCGCGGATCCGTGGCCGTCTATGGCACAAATGGTCCGGTTGGCTTCACGGACGTTCATCAGACGAAGGGGCCCGGTGTGGTCGTTGGCCGCAAGGGAGCCTATCGCGGCGTCCACTACGCAGCGCAGGACTTCTGGGTCATCGACACTGCTTTTTACATCGCTCCGAAGCGACCCCTAGACATGCGCTGGGCGTACTACTCACTGCAGTTGGCGGATATCAACGGGTTGGACTCCGGATCAGCTATACCGTCAACGACTCGGGAGTCGTTCGCGGGACTTCGCGCACACGTTCCACCCCTCCCCGAGCAACAGGCAATCGCCGAGGTGCTGGGTGCCCTCGACGACAAGATCACCGCCAACACCGCCCTCGCCGCCACTGCCGCCGCCGTCGCCCGGCTTGAGTTGCGCGCCGCAGTCCGCGACGACGCCCGCGAGCTGACGGTCGACGAAGCTTCGGTCGTGCTCGTACGCGGGATCACGCCGCGCTATTTGCCTGATGGAGAAGGCACCCGGGTACTTAATCAAAAGTGCGTGCGGGATCAAGTGGTATCCCTGGGGCCGTCTCGATGGACAGACGACTCGAAGGTGAGGGCAGAGAAGGTCCTCGCAGTAGGCGATATCTTGGTCAACTCAACCGGCCAGGGAACCCTCGGGCGCGTTGCGCGCTGGACGCTCCCCGGTCAAGCAACCGTCGACTCCCACATTACGATCGTCAGACCTGACCCCAACGTGAGCGACCCGACGGTCATCGGGCAGGCAGTTCTCGCAATCGAAGCTGACATCGAAGCGCTGGGTGAGGGCAGCACGGGGCAGACTGAACTCAGCCGAGTCGAACTTGGGCGCGCTCGTATCAGAGTTCCCAGCGGTGAACGGGCGAATCGTGTCGGGCAGACCCTTCGCGCGCTGGCTGCAAGCCAGGATGCAGTCCGTGCCGAGAACGCTACCCTCGCCGCGACCCGCGACGCGCTGCTCCCGAAACTCATGTCCGGCAAGCTCCGCGTCCGCGATGCGCAAAAGGTTGCTCAGGAAGCGGGGCTGTGATGAACGAGGCCGCCGTTGCCAGCAAAGCCTGGCGTGAGGAAGTTCACCATCTGCTTGGCCTCAGCTGGGATCGTTTCGTTGAATGGATGGTCATTGCGTGGCTGGCTGCCTGGCTGTGGACGGCATGGGTCGTGTCGAACGCCATGATCCTGCCCGAGTCGGGTCCGATTACTTGGTTTGCGGATGTCATCAAGGCCTTCGGGGGCGAGCCCGCCGCGTGGTTGGTTGCGATACCCGAGTGGTTGACCGATCCGAACCGCGCGCCGCTCCTGCCGATCTGTGTCATCGCCTCAGCAGTTCTATCGACGCTGTCACTTCGAAGCTTCCGGCTCACCGGGCTGCGTGTGCTCGCTTTGTTGAGCGCCGCAATCGCGGTGGAGATCCACGGCACGATGTTGCCCCTCGTCTGGATTGCACTGGCCGCGGCAGTGCCGTTCGCGGTCTCCGTGCTGCTCAGTGTCTTGCCACGCGACGACGCGGACATGGGAGACGAGCGTGAGTGGAGCTTCTTCTACGCGAAGGGCTCAATGTACATGTTCGGGTTCCGCGTGCTTGCCCTCTACCTGATGCCCGTGGCGGCACCGATCCTGCTCGCAATAGCCCTGGTCTTCAGCTACCGAATCGAACGAGAGTACTCGCCTAGCGAATCTCTGGGGCGCGAATCCGCGCGTGCGCTCGCCGCGGCATCGAAGAAGGGCGAGACGGTCGCGACGTGTGATCCGCTTGTCACGTCTTCTGCCATCGTCGCCGCCCTCACAGCCGCAACACCGACCGTCACCGGTCAGCGCGTCGCCGCGTCTTTCGACCACCAGCTTCGTAGTCGGAATCAGCGTCCGCTCGGCGCCGGCGGTATCGGGCGGTCTATATGAAGGTTGCATGCTCCCCCCGGCAATCACGCCACTATCGAACGAACGCGACGTTGGCGTTCGGCATCATGAGAGAGAGCCCGCATGACCACCGAGAACACCGTGCTCACCGTCTGTGATGCCGAGCGCGTCGCATCCGAGCCAGGTGCCTGATGGCATACACCCTCGATAACCGACTCGTCATCGGCGTTGCGTCCAGCGCATTGTTCGATCTCGCAGAATCTGACGCGTTCTTCACCGAGCATGGAGAAGTCGCGTATCGCAAGTACCAGGCCGACAACATCGACGTCACGCTCAACCCGGGAGCTGCCTTTGGGTTCATCCGCAAGCTTCTGGGGTTGAACAACTTGAGGCCTGGCGACCCGCTCGTCGAGGTCATCATCCTCTCGCGGAATGACCCATCTACGGGCCTGCGGGTCATGCGGTCGGTTGAGCAGCATGGCCTCGCCATCAGCCGCGCCGTCTTCACGCAAGGTGAAGCGCCCTACACGTACATCGGTGCTTTTTCAATGTCGCTATTTCTGTCCGGTCAGGAGTCGAGCGTGCGTGCTGCGATGTCCGACGGCTTTCCCGCCGGACTCGTGGTGGACTCGTCGGGCAGGGGCTCCGAGGACGAGACGGTGCGGGTTGCTCTGGACTTTGATGGCGTTGTCGCGAGCGACGAAGCGGAGCGCATCTACCAAAGTGATGGCGGCCTCTCCGCTTTCCAAGAGAACGAGGTTGCCAAGCGAACTGTGCCGCTTGAGAACGGACCGCTCAGCGAGTTCCTCCGAGATCTGAACATGATCCAGGAAATCGAGCGTGAGCGCACAGTCTCGGACAAGACTTATGCTCCGAGGTTGCGCGTCTCGATCGTGACTGCAAGAAATGCTCCCGCGCACGAGCGCGCCGTGAACACGCTTTCTGAGTGGGGCGTGACAGTGAACGACGCGTTCTTCCTCGGTGGGATCGACAAAGGAACCGTGCTTGAGGTGATGCGTCCTGACATCTACTTCGACGACCAGCAGAGTCATCTCGAGTCGACGTCGAAGCATGCCGCGAGCGTGCTCATCCCTTACGGCGTGGCGAATGAACGGCCGCAAGGTGAGTCAGTCTCCCGGCTCATCAGCACGGCTCCGGAGATGCCCGAGGCGGGTGCGTAATGGCGTTCGCTGTCGTCGACTTTGAGACCACGGGTATCCTGCCCTCATATCACCACCGCGTCGTCGAGATCGGCGTCACCCACGTCGAGGATGACGGCACGATCTCGCACCGGTGGGAGACGCTGATCAACCCGGAGCGCGATCTCGGGCCGCAGCGCATCCACGGCATCCGCGCTGCCGACGTGCTCGACGCACCTCTCTTCAGCGACATCGCCGCCGAGTTCGCTGACCTGTTGCGCGGGCGCGTGTTCGCGGCCCACAACGCGCCCTTCGACCTGCGGTTCCTGGAAGCCGAGTTCGAACGTGCCGGGTACTGGCTCGACGGCGGCATCCCGACCGTGTGCACGATGGGGCTCGGCGCGAGCTTCGGGCTTGGGGCATCCGCATCACTCGCTCACGCCTGCGACACGCACGCCATCGACCTCACCCGGGCTCACAGTGCAGGCGCCGACTCCCACGCTGCCGCTCAGCTTCTCGCGCACTACCAGCGCACCAGCACCGTCTGGCCGGGCTGGGAAGACTACTGGCAGCAGACCGCCCACGCCGGCCGTTCGTACCGATACCCCTCCGGGTCTCGCACGGGTGTCGTGCCGAAGCCGCGCTCTGAAGCATCACTCACAGCGCCCAGCTTTCTCGAACGCATCTCGACCGAGGCCGTGCGAGAGACCGTCGACGGTGCGGCTGCGCAGTACCTGGCGCTGCTCGACCGCTGTCTGCTCGACGGCTTCCTGTCGCCGAGCGAGAGGGCACAACTCGCCGATGTCGCCACCGAGCTCGGCCTTGACCGGGCGAGCGTCGAGGGTCTGCACCACGACTACTTCGTCACGCTTGAACGTCGTGCCTGGGCAGACGGCATCCTCACCGAAGACGAGAAGATCGACCTCGCCACCGTGGGCATGCTGCTCGAGATGGATGATGAGACCATCGCCGCAGCAACGGATGACGTCGCACCCGCAGGTGATGAAGAACCCACCCATGAGGCGTTCACCTTGCAACCAGGCGCACTCATCGTGCTCACCGGTGAGATGACGCGTCCGCGCTCGGAGTGGGAAGCCGCACTGCAAGACCGCGGATTCACTTGCCATCCGACCGTGACCAAGAAAGTCGCGCTCGTCGTCGCCGCCGATCCAGACTCACTCTCCGGCAAGGCGAAGAAGGCGCGCGACTACGGCATCCCGATCGTCGGCGAGAACTGGTTGCACGAGTTCTTGCGCTAGCACTGATACGCGGGCGCCCGTGCGATCACAACCACTCCGAGACCAACCACTAGATTCAGCAGTACACCGTTACCTTCACCAGAAACGAGCCACCGCATGACCGCTCCTACGACACCGGCGACGTCGCCGATCGTCCCCAAGTCGGGCAAGACCACACCCACGTGGGCGAAGGTGCTACTTGTGGTGATGGTACTGCTGCTCATCGGCGGTGCAGCGATTGCAGGTGTTGCTGTGGGCAAGTTCTTTGGGGCTGCGGAATCACGGGATACGCAGGTCATTCGATCGATAAAGGGCGAGGAACAAGTGATTCTTGTCACCGCAGGCATGACCGAGGTCAATGAGGAGAACGGCGAGGGGCTCAGGCTAGCGATTGGTGACTGGAACCTGTTCACTCTCCCGGGCAGCGAACGTTCCGTGCTCGTGCGGTACGAATACGATGCCAAGTTCGGCATCGAAGGCAAAGACGTCGAGATTCGCCAGACCGGCGATGACACCTACGTGGTCTCCATCCCCGAGTTCATCTACCTCGGATATGCGAACCCAGACCTGAGCGTCGCGGACGAGAAGAACGGCCTCCTCAGCTGGACCACACCCGAGATCGACAAGACGGAAGTCTTCGAGAAGCTGCTCTCGGAGAGCTTTATCGAACAGCACATCGACGGGTTCCGGCCGGTACTCGAAGACCAGGCTGAGACGTTCTATACCCGCATCGTCGAGGCAATTGACCCGTCCATCATCCTAGAATTCGAGTTCGCAGAATGAGCACTGACAACAACGCATCCACATTCGCCAGCGATGAGCTCACTCTGCTCGACCACGAACTCGAACTGATCACCGACGGCGACGGCGTCGCGGTGATCGGCCCGCCCGCGGCGGTCGAACAGTTCCTCACATCGCGGGGTCTCGAGTCTCGCGAGCTGGCATTGCAGAAACTCGGCACGAAGATGAACGCCGCGTCCGGCATCACCCAGGCTGGATCGCAGATCGCCGAGAACTCCGGTCGGTGGATCAAACTCACTGAGAAGTCCGCGAAGGCACTCGGCGACCTGCCGCCGATGAAGGGCTCGTCATCCGGCGTCGCCCGCGCCATCGTGATGAAGAACGGCAAGACCAAGCACATCCTCGAATTCGTGCGCACACCGGGCAAGATGCTCACCAACCCGGCGATCCTCACCGGCGCTGCAGGGATCATGGCGCAGATGGCCATGCAGCAGACCATGGACGAGATCATCGACTACCTCGCGAAGATCGACGCCAAGGTCGACGACGTGCTGCGTGCGCAGAAAGACGCCGCCCTCGCCGACATGATCGGTGTGGAGTTCGTTATCGAAGAAGCAATGACCATCCGCGAGCAGGTCGGCTTCGTCTCAGAGACCACCTGGTCGAAAGTGCAGGCAACCACCGCAACCGTCGCCAGCACCCAGGCATACGCGCTGCGCCAACTCGACGCGCTCGCCGAGAAACTCGAACGAACCGCCAAAATGAGCGACCTCGCCAACCTCGCAAGAGACGCCGAAACCGTCGTGCAGGAATGGCTCGCCGTGCTCGCGCGCTGCTTCCAGCTGCAAGACGCGACGGCCGTACTCGAAATCGACCGCGTACTCGACGAATCTCCCGACGATCCCAGCGAAGTTGAGCGTCACCGTCGCGGCCTGCGCGCAGCACGCGACAACCGCAAAGCCCTCATTGCCCGATCGACATTGTCGCTCTTGGCGCGAATGGATGCCGCGGCCACACGAGCCAACGCCAAGGTGCTGCTCTCGCCCACCGCAGCACCGCGGGTTATCCGTTCGAGCAACGCGATCGGCGCGGATGTCTCAGAGTTCCATTCGCGGCTCAGCATCGGTCAAGAACGTGAGGCCATCGAGGCGAAGCGATGGCGAGACGCGGCCGGCGATGCCCGAGACGGCGTCGTCACGGCAGGTGCCGGCGCCGCCCAAGCAGTAGGACGCTTCGCGGGCGAGACGGCCGACAATGCCCGAGTGGGCACCGGAAAACTGCTGAGCGGCCTGGGCGAGAAGCTGCTCCGCAAAGACGCAGACGTCCCGGGCGAAGACGAGCCGAAGTAGTAGTGCAAGCGTCGGAGATTGTGAAGCAGTGCTCGGGTAAAGACCGGGCGGGTGGGTTATAAGTTCTCCATGAACCTATAACTGGCAAGGCTGCTGAGTTATATGCTGACCGAGAACAAACGCGGAGGAGTGATCGATGCGAGCTACTGACTTCACCAGCTCGCGTTTCGGTGAGATCAAGAAAGACCCGATCGGGCCCTGGCCTCACCCGTACTTTCTGCCGGCCAGCATCCCACGTCAACTCCCGCTCGAAGCAGACACGGTCGCGGCAGTCGCGCGAGCAAGCACGGCCCTCGGGCAGTTGTCCGGCTTCGCGCTACTGGTCAACGATCCCGAGCTTCTGCTCGGACCATCGATGGCACAGGAAGCCCTTGCGAGCTCGCGCATCGAAGGAACCGAAGCATCACTCAGCGAGGTGCTGTCTTCGGCGAACGACGACGTGCTCGTCGAGAACGAGAACCTTCGTGAGGTCAGCAACTACCTCAAGGCGGCGACCCAGGGGATCACTCTGCTCGAGACCTGGCCCTTCACGCAGTGCTTCTTCTGCGCCCTCCACGAGACGCTGCTGACCGGCACCAGAGGTGAAGAGAAGTTCCCGGGCGACCTTCGCCGTTCACCCGTCTGGATCGGTTCGCCGAACGCCAGACCCGAGACGGCGAAGTTCATCCCGCCCCTGCCCAGTGAACTCGGGGCCCTCCTGGATGACTGGGAACACTTCGCCAACGACCCGTCGACCATGCCCGCCGTGGTTCGTGCGGCACTAACGCACTACCAGTTCGAGACGATCCATCCCTTCCTCGACGGCAACGGACGGATCGGCCGGCTACTCATCGGATTCCAACTGATGAACGAGGGCGTACTTCCGGCTCCCGTGCTGCACATCTCCGGGTACTTCGAATCCCACCGCCCCGAGTACTACCAACGACTGCAGGCGGTGCGCGAGCGCGGCGAGATCGAAGAGTGGGTGATGTTCTTCTGCGCGGCGGTCGAGGACGCCGCCGCGCGGAGTTCCGCGCGCATCAGAGCGTTGCTCGCGCTTCGCGAGACCTACCGAACGCAGGCGCGAACAGAGCGCTCATCGTTGCCCGCACTCATCGACGCCGTGTTCCGGAACCCCGTGATCACAGTGTCGACGATCATGGATGCCGCCGGACTGTCGCAACCCGGAGCCTCCAAACTCATCCACAAGGCCGAAGCCCGTGGATGGGTCACCTCGGTGGGCCGGTGGGGACGCGGGGGCAAAGAGCGGTGGCTGGCGAAGGAAGTCTGGGCTGCCGTGACCGATGGAGCTGACTTCGACGAGGAGGACACGAAGTGACAAGACTCACCGAAGCCGACTGGGAACAGGACGCCCTCGACACGCTCGCCGAGCCGCTCGGATGGCGCACGCTCGCCGGCGAACAGATCGCACCGGGCACCGGTGAACGCGACACGTGGGACGATCTGCTCATCCGGCCCCGGCTGCTCGAAGCTCTCCGTCGACTCAACCCGGGAGTGCCGGGGGAGTACCTTCAGCAGGCGCTTGCCGAAATCGCATCACCGAAATCGCAGGATGCGATCACCGAGAACCACCGAATCCACCAGTACCTCGTCGGCGGCTACCCGCTCAGCTACATCGACGCCGACGGCATCGAACAGAACCCGCGCCTTCGACTGCTCAGCGCAGACCCCTCGCAGAACGACTGGCTTGCCGCCAACCAACTGACCGTACGACAGGGCGACCTGCACCGGCGCCTCGACGTCGTCCTGTTCGTCAACGGAATGCCGCTGGTCATCACCGAACTGAAGCGCGCAGGATCAGCATCCACCGGCGTCGCGCCCGCGCACGCCCAGCTGCAGACCTACCTGCGCGAGTTCCCGATGGCATTCCGGTTCTGTGTGCTCACCCTCGCCAGCGACGGCCTCGAAGCGAAGTACGGCACCCCCTTCACCCCGCTCAACCACTTCGCACCCTGGAACGTCGACGACGACGGCGCACCGCTCACCCAGCCGCGCGTCGAAAACGGGATCGACTACCAACCGCTCGATGACGCCCTCGGCGGATTGTTCAACCAAGAACGATTCCTGCAGCTCGTGCGCAACTTCACCGCGTTTGACGAAAACGCCGACGGCCTCACCAAACGCATCGCCAAACCCCACCAGTACTTCGCCGTGACCAAAGCCGTCGGATCGACCGTGCAAGCGGTCGAGACCAACGGCAAAGCCGGTGTGGTGTGGCACACCCAGGGGTCGGGCAAGTCGATGGAGATGGAACTGTACGCGAACCTCGTCTCGCGGCATCCGAAGCTCAAGAACCCCACCGTGATCGTCGTCACCGACCGCACCGAACTGGACGGTCAACTGTTCCAGACCTTCGACCAGAGCCTGCTGCTGGCAGAGAAACCCATGCAGGTGCGTGAGCGCGCGCAGCTGCGCGACGAGCTCAGCAACCGCGTGACCGGCGGCATCTACTTCACCACACTGCAGAAGTTCGGACTCAGCGAAACCGAGAAGCAGGCCGGCCGCCAGCATCCGCTTCTCACCGACCGACGCAACGTCATCGTCGTCGTCGACGAAGCCCACCGCAGCCACTACGACGACCTCGACGGCTACGCACGCCACCTGCGCGACGCCCTACCCAACGCAACACTCATCGCGTTCACCGGAACCCCGATCTCGTTCGCCGAACGCGACACCCGCGCCGTCTTCGGCGACTACATCGACATCTACGACCTCACCCGTGCCGTCGACGACGGCGCCACCGTACCGGTGTACTTCGAACCACGACTGATCAAGGTGTCTCTGGCCGACGGCGCGAGCGACGAAGACATCGACCGCGCCGCGGACGAGTACACCACCGGCCTTGACGACACCGAACGGGCCCGACTTGAAGCATCCGTCGCCGTCGTCAACGCCGTCTACGGTGCACCCGAACGAATCGAACGACTCGCCGCCGACCTCGTCGCCCACTGGGAAGAGCGCCGAGACCGGATGAAACCGTTCCTCGAATCGCCGGGAAAGGCGCTCATCGTCGGAGGCACACGCGAGATCTGCGCACGCCTGTACGCGGCGATCGTCGAGCTGCGTCCCGACTGGCACTCGGACGCACTCGACTCCGGACGGATCAAGGTCGTCTATTCGGGGTCGGCGTCGGATCAGCCGCCGATCAGCGAGCACGTGCGTCGAGAGTCTGAGAACAAAGCGATCAAGACGCGACTCAAAGACGCATCCGACGAGCTTGAGCTCGTGATCGTCAAAGACATGATGCTCACCGGCTTCGACGCGCCGCCCCTGCACACCCTCTACCTCGACCGGCCCCTGAAGGGCGCACTGCTCATGCAGACTCTGGCGCGAGTGAACCGCACGTTCCGCGGCAAACAGGATGGCCTCCTCGTCGCGTACGCGCCGTTGGCCGACAACCTCGCCAAAGCGCTGTCGGAGTACACGGTCTCAGACCAGCAGAACAAGCCGATCGGACGCGATGTCGACGAGGCGGTCGGAATCGCGACCGAACTGGTCGCGCAGATCCGCGACATGCTCGCCGAATGCGACTGGCGTGCGATCGCCGCGCAAGGTGGATCGCGGGCATGGCGAACCGCCGCGACGACCGTCACCAACTACCTGCGAGACGCCACGAACCCGCTCAATGCCGAAGAACTCGGATCCGAACGTCTGGCGTCGCGCTACCGAGCCGCCACGGGCCGGCTGGCACGAGCATGGGCGCTCGCATCGGGCCGCGAAGGACTCGCCGAGTTGCACGACGAGATCGCCTTCTACGAAGAGGTGCGGGTGTGGATGGCGAAGTTCGACGCCGCCGAGCGCCAATCCCGCGACGAACCGATCCCCGAAGAGATCTCGCGGCTCTTGGGAACCCTCGTCGCCGAATCGATCGCCCCCGGAGACGTCGTCGACATCTACGAGGCCGCCGGGCTTCCTCGGCTATCGCTGGATGACCTGGGTTCCGAGTTCCTCATCAAGGCGCAGGAGGCGCCGAACGCGCACCTCGCGATCGAAGCGTTGCGCAAGTCACTGACGGATGCCGGATCCGCAGCCACCCGAGGGAACCTCGTTCGACAGCGCGCCTTCTCGGAACGAATCGCCGAGATCATGAACCGCTACACGAACCAACAGCTCACATCAGCCGAGGTCATCGCCGAACTCGTCGAGCTCGCGAAGGACGTTGCAGCCGAAGCCTCGCGCGGATCGACGTTCTCGCCACCGTTGTCGAGCGACGAACTGGCGTTCTACGACGCCGTTGCGACGAACGAATCAGCCGTCGACGTACAGGGCGGCGACGTGCTCGCGCAGATCGCGCGCGACCTCGTCGCCGTCATGCGACGCGACGTACGCACCGACTGGACCGTGCGCGATGATGTGCGCGCGAAGCTGCGCTCATCGATCAAGCGACTGCTGGTGAAGTACAAATACCCACCGGACAAGCAGTCCGAGGCGATCAAGTTGGTCATGGAGCAGATGGAATCCATGGCGCCGCGGTACGCGGATGAGCGGCGCAGGTGAAGGAGGCGGTCGTGGTGGGCTCGGAAGCTGGGTTCGATTGGCAGCGCGACACTCGGCGCCTCGAGGTCCCCTCGGGCGTCGACGACCCGTGGCTCTGGGGCCTCGGCATGCCCTATCTCTGCCTGTCAGCCGTCGACGGCCCCCGTGTCATGCCCGCATCACCCGAGTCGATTCCGGATGGGTATGAGAATTGGGACCGTCGTCACCGTCAGGCATTGGCGTACTACACCGCGCTGCAGTCATTCCTTACCTATTCGTTCGGCTGGGTGCGTCACGACAAGGGGCTTGCCTGGTGCTACGAGAACGCCTGGCCCGAGGATGACCCCCGGCTGAACCTCATCCGAGGCACCTGGCTCAGCGACGAGACTCTCTTGGGGTACCTGGCCTGGGTCCTTGAGCGGATGGATGTCTCACCGAATGATGCGCTCACTCCCCTGAGGCCGTGGGCGCTGAGGCCGGACCTCACCCCAATCTCCCTTTCAAGCGGGCTGGCCAGTGCGCTTAGCCGGACACCGCGGGACAGAGTATGGACTGGAGGCGCCGACCCGATGCATCTGTGGGGCGGCTACCACGCTGGCGCTCCCTCGGGCCCGCGAGTGTTCGGAAATGACTGCGCATCACCGAGTTCGCGACTCCTGGGCGTCGATCGCCAGCGTCGGACGGCGACGCTTGTGGCTGAACACTTGGATGGCTGGTACGCCTCGCTCGCTGACCTCGGAAGCCGCCTTCCAGACCTCGCCGACGGCTCGAGCTGGCGGGTCGACGTGTTCGTCAAGTCGATCGGCTTCCTCGGAACCTATCGCCGGTCCTGGGTCACGGGCCTTTGGTTCTCGGGACGCCATCGATTCCATGCGATTGGCAATTGAGCGTCATCGCCATCTACCGCCTACCGGCATTGACGTGGAGGGCCACTTCGACCGAGGCGGCTACATCAAGGTGACGCGCTCTCAGGGTGGCAACGCCATCCAGCTCCGCTACGGGTACTCCAACGGTGTCAGATCTGAGGAAGAGATCACTCGTAGTGTCGGCGATGTCGACCGCTGGCGCAGCGGACGCGGAACCAACCTGTGGGGCGTATCGCACCCTGAGAACAAGCCGCGAGCAGGCGACAGCGTGAGCAAAGCCGAGAAGCGAGAGTGGGGGCAATGCTCGACCTGCGGGCTGAAGCTACCCGCCTCGGGCAGATGTGATATGTGCTGAGTCGTACCCGTCGACATGCCCATCAGGCCGACCTCTTCGATGCAACGGAGGCCAAGGCTAGGAGCCTCCAGCAAACCCAGGGCGCTTCAGACCCCACTTCACCCGCTCATCCTTGACGCTGCGTCGCGTACCACGACCGGTGCTGCACGCTGGCGCCGAGCGACTCGAACAGTGCCAGCGATGCGGCGTTGCTCGATTCGACGTCGACGAGGTACGAGCGAACCCCGCGCTGCGCCAGCATGGCGGCGGCTGCCCGGATCACCGACCGGCCGGCGCCGCGCCGGCGCAGCTCGGGGTGGGTGACGAGGTTCGTCATCACGCCCCACTTGTTGCGCTCCACGATGCGGCAGGTCGCCACCAGCGACCGGCTGCCATCCGCCCGAGGGGCGTATGCGGTCACGACACTGCATGGCTGGTCGGCTTCGATGAGCGCGCGGAACGCTTGCGCTGAACCGGGGTCGCGCAGGCTTGCCCACACCGCGAAGTGCGTTTCGGTCGGCCGGTCGCTCACATCGATGACCAGTCCTGGCGCGGCAGCATCACGTGGAGACACCACCTCACCGGCCGCCTCTTTCGGGGCGCCGGTCAGCAGCAGTGTCGACTCGGATGTACCGTACCCGCGCGCCGAGAGCAGCGGTGCCAGGCCGGCGCATTCGGGGGCGAGCGCCGTCGACGGGTCGGCCGAGTAGATCTGCACCCTCGCGGGCTTGTCACGGGTGGCGTACCAGGCCTCGACCGCGTCGAGGCTCTGCTCCCAGCCCAGACCCGTATCGGTGACCGGCAGAGCGCTGTTGGCCCGCTGCGTGGCCGAATCCGAACTGCGCAGCAGCCACCCCTTCGACAGCAGCCCGAGATCGGAATCGGCATCCGACACCTCCTCGCGCAGGTTGTCGATCTGCAGCCACGACGAATCCGCGGGCAGCCAGGCCGCGGCCGAGATGCGACGCAGGTCGACGGCCGACACGACCCGGTGCGTGCGCCCGGCGCGCGTCGGCGCCGGCGGCACCTCGTGCACCACCAGAATGCGCGTGCGCTCCACCCGCACTGGGCCCTGCTTGGTCGAGATCTCGACGCTCTGCTCATCGACGGCGCGGATCACACCCAGCGCGTCAGATGTGGCGTGCGTGTCGCCCGGGTGCAGTGCGTAGCGCACCACCACTCGTTTGCCGGGTTGCAGATCGTTCACGTCGCCCCTTCCGCCGAAGAGTCCAGCCTCTCACCTCTTAGCGGCTGACCTCGGCAAGCACCTCCGCGAGGTCGCCGGGACGGCTCCACATCGGCCAGTGCCCGGTCGGCAGATCGCGGTAGTCGACGTCCGTGTAGTTGCCGAGCTCGGCGAACATCGGGTGTCCTGCCGCGACGAGTTCGATCACCTGTGCGCTCGGAATCGAGCAGCACACCAGTGTCGTCGGCACGGCGAATCGAGCAGAGTCGGTCAGCTCCACGGCCTGCCGCAGCACGGGCACTGGTTGCGCGACGGCACGGGATCGAAAGCGCTCGAGTGCTGCCGCCTCGAGTCCCTCGACGCTCGCCTGCTGTGCGAGCACCTCGAACGGCGGCAGCGCGAGCGCGACTTCCCCTTCGGGGTAGTCGGGTGCGAAGGCGCTGCCGGGCGCCACCGGGCCGCTGTCGACCCACACCACGCGGCCCACGCGGTCGGACATGCGGTCCAGCACGAGGGTCACCGGCGCGTTCGCTCCGCTGTGCGCGACGATCACCACGGGCTCGGACTGAGCGGCGACAACGCGTGCGATGGCCGCCGCCTGGTCGTCGAGCGTGCGGTCTGCTCGGTCGGGGTCGGTCTCGTCGAGCCCGGGCAGCGTCAGGGCTGTCGTCGGCACGCCCTGCGCTTCGAGCAGACGGGCGACCTCGTCCCAGGCCCAGGCGCCCAGCCAGTGGCCGGGAACGAGCAGGAGCGGGGGAGCGCTGGTGAGATGTGTCATGCCACCAGCGTCGCAGGGGCGCACGACAACGGCATGGCACTGTTTATGACAAGGTTTGACAAACTTTGGCAGGGTGGTGAGGTGAAGAGAACCGAACGTCTGCACGCGCTCGCAGAGATGCTGCGACGACGTGGTGCGCGCGGATGCACAGCGCAGCGGCTGGCTGACGAGTTCGGGGTCTCGTTGCGGACGATCAAGCGAGATCTCGACGCTCTCGAGAACAGCGGTGTGCCGATCTGGTCGAGGCCAGGACCGGGTGGTGGCTACGGCGTCTCGTCGCGGGCGAACCTGCCACCCATCACCCTGAGTCCCGCGCAGGCCGTCGCGCTGCTCGCGGCCGTCGCTGCCGCAGCCGACGCGCCCTACGCCGACCTCGCCTCGGCGGGCGTCCGAAAGATCATGGATGTGCTCGACCCCACCACACGCGCGAAGGCCGACGGGCTCGCGCGACGCATCTGGGTCGACGGCGGCCAGGCCCCTGGGAGAGCGGTCCGGTCGGCGCTTGAAGAGGGGATGGCCGAGCAGCGGATCGTGCGCCTGCGTTACACGTCCGGCGACGGTGCGACGACCACGCGCGATGTCGAGCCGGTGATCTTCGCCTCGACGTCCGGACGCTGGTATCTGATCGGGTGGTGCCACCTGCGGCAGGCGATGCGGTGGTTCCTCGTCACTCGCATCGAACGCGCCACCGTGACCGCGACGCCGTGCGGTGACCACACCGTCGACGAGATCGGCGAACCTCCGCCGACGGCACGATCCGTGCAGGCCTGAGACCGGCCCGCCGTCAGGCGAACCGCACGGTCTGCTGCAGGCGGGTGCGCACGTCGAACAGTTCGTTGCCGCCGATCACGCGCGTGCCGCGGATGCCCGTGCGCAGCACCGTCGGCAGTACGCTGCGCCGCATGACCGCGACGAGCATGCTGCGTTCGGTGCGGATCGGCACGACCGGCTCGGCGAGGTCGTCGTCGGGAAAGACCAGCAGTGCCGCGCTGAAGCGCACGCGCGCGGTGCGCGAGAGAAGTCGGATGCCCTTGACCAGACCGCCTACGGGGGCATCCGCTCCCAGAACCTCTCCGCCTCGGAACCGCACATCCCCGCCGGTATCGGCCGACATCACACCGAACAGCCCCGACGGTCCGAGCACGACGTGATCGATCTTGCCGTCGGCCGCTTCGTGAGGTGCGGCCACGTCGTGCCACACGGTGAAGCCCATGCCGAGACCGGCGAGGATCCGCGCACTCTCCTCCTCGGCGAGGGCGTGCGCCAGCAGCGCCCGCAGCTCGACGGGGATCGTGCGCACGAACGCCGGATCGTACGGGGCGGCGATGTCAGCATCCGCCCAGTCCTGCACCCGCGCGACGTACTGGCGGCGCAGCCAGCCGCCCGCCTCGCCGTGCACCTGCGCGCGCGGGCGTGTGTCGGTGCGCTGCGGCGCACCCCACTCGCTCCACTGCTCCGCGCCCGCGAAACCGTGCCCACGGTCGTACGCGGCGCGGCTCTGCGGGGTGCCCACCAGCTCCCACGCCCGCTGCACGCGGATGAAGACGGCGGCGTCGCCGCCGGCATCCGGATGCGTGCGACGCAACTGCAGCCGGAACGCTCGGCGCAGCTCGTCATCGGATGCCTCGGGCGCGACCCCCAGAACCTCGTAGGCCGATGCCGAGAGGGGACTGTCGAACATCGTTCTCCTCGTATCGGTCGGCGTTCTCAGGGTATTCGGCAGGGGTTTCGCGGCCGTGCAACCGAGCGCAACCGGGTGCAACGGAGGCGCACGTACCTTCATGCCCGAGGGCGGCGACCGTCCGCCCCGCACAAGGAAGTGAAACCGATGACCATTCTGACCGAAACCTCTTCGAGTACCGGCCGCGGCACAGTACCTTCCGGCACGATGCGTGCCGCCGTCACCACCCCCGAGCACACGCTCGCGGTGCAGGACGTCTCGATTCCCACCCCCGGCCCCGGCCAGGCCCTCGTGCGCCTGATCACCAGCGGCGTGTGCCACACCGACCTGCACGCCGTCCGGGGCGACTGGCCCGTCGCCCCGAAGGCCGACCTCATTCCCGGCCACGAGGGCTACGGCGAGGTCGTCGCGCTCGGCGAGGGCGTCACCTCGCTCGAGATCGGCCAGAAGGTCGGCAACGCCTGGCTGTGGAGCGCCTGCGGTGAGTGCGAGTACTGCCGCACCGGCTGGGAGACCCTGTGCGAGAGCCAGCACAACGGTGGCTACTCGGTCGACGGCAGCTTCGGCGAGTACATGCTCGTCGACGAGCGCTTCGCGGCACGCATTCCCGATGGCGTCGACCCGGTCGAGGTCGCCCCCATCCTGTGCGCCGGCGTCACCGTCTACAAGGGGCTGAAGATGACCGGCGTCAAGCCGGGGGAGTGGGTCGTCATCTCGGGCATCGGCGGCCTCGGCCACATCGCCGTGCAGTACGCCCGCTCGATGGGCATGCGCGTCGTCGCCGTCGACATCGACGAGAGCAAGCTCGCCCTGGCCCGCAAGCACGGCGCCGAGGTGACCGTCAACGCGGCCACCGACGACCCCGGCGAGGCCGTGCAGCAGGCCATCGGCGGAGCCCACGGGGTGCTCGTCACCGCCGTGCACCCGAAGGCGTTCGGCCAGGCGCTCGCTGTCACCCGCCGCGGCGCGACGATCGTGTTCAACGGTCTGCCCCCGGGCGACTTCCCCGCCGACATCTTCGACATCGTGCTGCGCGCGATCACCATCCGCGGCTCGATCGTCGGCACCCGGCAGGACATGGCCGAGGCGCTCGACTTCTTCGCCCGCGGAGAGATCCACCCCACGGTCGCCGTCGAGCCGCTCGACGACATCAACGACATCTTCGAGCGCATGGAGCGCGGCCAGATCGACGGCCGCATCGTCATGAAGTACTGAGCCGAGAAGCTCTGATCAGACCCATCGGTGCGCCTCCGCTGCGGTGAGGCGCACCGATGCTGTTCGCGAGCCGCTGCTCGGGGCGATGTCAGTCGATCGCCCGGATCGTCATCTCCATGCCCATCGCGCGGTGATTGCCGACCGAGCACCAGGCATCCATATCGGCCGAGATCACACCGACCTCGATCACCTCGGTCTCGCCCGGGCCCAGGTGATCCGTACCGGTGCCGTTGGCCAGCACGAGGTCGTGCACGTCGGTGCCGGTGTTCTCGAACGTGATGAGCAGCTCGTCGCCGACGGGCACCTCGACGACGTCGGGGATGTATCGCATGCCCTCGACCGTCACGGTCACCTCGGTGGTCTCACCGGTGGCCTTGACGTCGGATGCTGCCTGCCCGGCGACGCTCTGCGCCGAGGCGCATCCGCTCAGCAGCAGAACCGTCGCGATCAGTGCGGCGGGCGTCACGAACGGGCGGCGGATGGATGACACGGGCACTCCAGGGTCGGGCGAACACTCGGCATCCATCCTCGCCCATCGGTGCGGCGCGACCCTCATCGTCCGATCGGATCGGGCGCCGGGAATGAACCGGTGCAGCGTTTGGTTGTACATTCAACTAACGCATCGAACCGGAGGAAGCCATGAACGCTCAGCGCACCACGTCAGCACCCGATCGGGTCCTGAACGCCCACACCGCGATGGACGCGGTGACGTTGCGCGTCGGCGACCTCGAGCTGATGACCTCGTACTACGCCAACGCGCTCGCGCTCGAACCGCTCGAAGAGCGCTCCCGCGGCACCGAGGTGCACCGCGTGCTTGGACGGGGCACCACGCCGATGGTGCGCCTGATCGGCACGCCGGGTCTTCCCGCTGTCGATCCCCGCCAGGCCGGCCTGTTCCACACGGCATTCCTCTTCGACGATGCGCCCGCACTCGCCGCGACCGTGCTGCGCGCAGCGCAGGATCAGCGCGGTCAGTTCGTCGGATCGAGCGACCACCTGGTCAGCGAAGCCTTCTACTTCACCGACCCCGAGGGAAACGGCATCGAGCTCTACGTCGACCGTGACCGCTCGCAGTGGCGGTACGAGCACGGCACCCTGCAGATGTCGACCCTGTACCTCGACCCGAACGCGTACCTGCAGCGCCACCTCGACCAGAGCGTGCTCGCCGGTATCGCCACCACTGCGGGGCGAGTCGGCCACGTGCACCTGCAGGTCGGTGACATCCCGACGGCCCGCGCCTTCTACGTCGACGCGCTCGGCTTCGAGACCACCGTCGACACCTACCCCGGCGCCCTGTTCGCCGCCGCGGGCGGTTACCACCACCACGTCGCGATGAACACCTGGAACAGTGCCGGCGCAGGGCCGCGCGCCGCGAGCCTCGGCCTCGGCGAGGTCGCCCTCACCGTGCCCAACCGCGACGACCTCGATGCGCTCGCCGCTCGGCTCGCCCACCGGGGTCTGCAGTTCGCCGATGACGGTCGATCGGTCTCGCTCGATGACCCCTGGGGCACGCGCGTCACGGTCGCACTGCCGGGTGCCGACGTCGACGAGGTGCTCTCGCGCTGAACCGGCCCCGGCGCGGTTGAGCGCGAGGCGGGCTCAGCCCATCCTGCTGGCGAGCATGCGCTGTTCGGGGTCGAGTCGCGTCAGGAGCGCGATCGTGATGTCGTGCAGCTGGCGTCGCTGCTCGGTGGAGAGTGCGTCGAAGACCAGTGCGCGCACGGTGTCGACGTGACCTGGGGTGGCGCGGATCACCTTACGGTGCCCGTCGGCGGTCAGCTTGACCAGCGTGGCCCTGGCGTCTTCTGTGCTGCGCGCGCGCCGCACGAACCCGCGCTTCTCGAGGCGACTGACCGCGTGAGAGAGCCGCGAGAGCGTGGCATTGACGCCCATCGCGAGGCTGGTCATGCGCAGTTCGCGCCCTTCGGCGAGGGCGAGCATCGAGAGCGTCGCGTAGTCGAAGTGCGTGAGGTCCTCGTCGCGCAGCAGTTGCGCATCGACCTCATGCGGCAGCAGCTCCAGCACCGCCGTGAGGGGTGCCCAGGTGCGACGTTCCTCGTCGGTGAACCCGCGTGGTGTCCGTGATTCGGCCATGTCCCGATCGTACCGGGAATAGTTGACACTTCAATGATGTTGACCACGACAAGACGTTGAACATTCAACTACTTACGACAGGAGTACATCATGACCACCATCACGATCTTCGGCAACGGCAACATGGGTCAGGCCATCGGCGGCGTCTTCGCACGAGGCGGCGCGTCGATCCAGTACGTCGGCAGCGACGACAAGGCGGCCCGCCTCGAGGGCGACATCGTCGTGCTCGCCGTGCCCTACCCGGCGCTGGCCCAGATCGCCGATGACTACGCCGACCAGCTCGCCGGCAAGACCGTGGTCGACATCACCAACCCGCTCGACTTCAGCACCTTCGACGCCCTCGTCGTGCCCTCCGACAGCTCGGCCGCCGCCGAACTGCAGGCGCAGATCCCCTCAGCGCACGTGGTGAAGGCGTTCAACACCAACTTCGCCGCGACCCTCGTCACCGGCACCGTCGGCTCGCACGCGACCACGGTGCTCATCGCCGGCGACGATGCCGCTGCCAAGCAGTCCTTGGCCGCTGCGATCGAAGCGGGCGGCCTGCACGCGGTCGACGCCGGTGCCCTTACCCGCGCGCGCGAGCTCGAAGCGCTCGGCTTCGTGCAGCTGACCCTCGCCGTGTCCGAGAAGGTCGGCTGGAACGCCGGCTTCGCGCTCAACCGCTGACCGACTGACGTCAGAGCGAGGGGTCCTGCACCGTACGGTGCAGGACCCCTCGCTACGAACGCGTTTAGGCTGGTGCCGTGAACAAGAACACGGTCTGGACCATCCTCGGTGTGATCGGCGCGGTCGTCATCGCCTGGTGGCTGGTGAACATTCTGTTCGCCGTGCTGGGCCTGATCGTGAAGCTCGCCCTCGTCGCCGTCGTGGCTGTCGTCGTCTACTTCGCCCTGCGCGCCTTCTTCCGCAGCGGCGCAGACTGATAGGCGCTCACCCGCGCAGGAACTCCAGCGCGGCCTGCCGGAACTGCCGCGAGCCCGGCGCGTTGAAGTGATGGCGTCCCGCGATCTCAAGGAACGAACTCTGCGGAGCCGCCGCCGCCAGGCTGCGTGATCCCGCGATCACCGCATCCTGCTCGCCGGTCGCGAACAGCACCGGCTGTTGCGGCGCGTGTGCCTGATCGGGGTCGATCGAGCGCGAATCGCGCAGCCCCAACGCGAGTGCGAGCAGAGCTTCGAGATCATTGCCGGGAACGCGCTCGGTGAGCTCGAGATAGCGTCCGGTGCGGGCATCCGTCACCGGTGTGCCGTCGGCGATGTACCGGCGCACCTGCGCGACGTCGAGATGCTCCAGCGGGATGCCGTCGGGCACGCCGCCCAGTACCGCCCGCGGGATCCGATCGCCGAGATCCTGCAGAACCTCCCAGCCGATCCGCGCGCCCAGCGAGTATCCGACGTAGTACGCCTCGTCGATCAGGAACGTGTCGAGCACGGCTTCGACGTCGGATGCCATCGTGCGCACCGTGTACCCGGCGGAGTCATGTGGCTTCTGGCTGCGGCCATGGCCGCGCAGGTCGATGCCCAGCACGCGGTACCCCTCGCGCTCCAGCATCCGCACCCATCCGGTGAGCACCCACGTGTCTCGCGTGCTCGACGCGAAACCGTGCACGAGCACGACGGTGGGGGCCTCTGGGTCGCCCCACGAGTACCTGGCCAACGCGACGCCGTCCTCACCCACCTCGACGCGCTGCGGGTCGGGCATGCGGATGAGATCTGCGAGGGGGATGGCCACCCCTCCATGATGCTCCTGTCGTGGGGCGCTCGGGCCGTCGCATCCGCGGCGGATGCCGTCAGGTCGGCTCGCGCTCCCAACGCAACGACGCGGATGCCGGTGCGATTGGGCGTTCGGGGCGTTCCTCACCCTCAGGAACTCGCTCCTCGACGAACAGTACGCGCGCGTCGGTCAGCAGCGCTGCCCGAGCGAGTGCCTCGGCGGCGTTCACCTCGGTCCCGTCCGCACCGTACGCGTCTGAGCGCGTGATGGCGACCCACGGCTCACCGGGCAATGCCAGCAGGGTCTCGTCGGCATCCTGCATCCGGGCATCCAGCATCAACGTCCGCACCTGCCCCTGCTGTAGCGCCGAGACGACCGCCTCGGTGCCCGAGGCACCCGACGCCGCATCGTCCGTGGCGGCACGATCCTGCGCCTCGGCGAGATCGTGCCGCCGCGCCCCCTCCAGGGTCTTTTCGATTGCCTCTTCGAATGCGGTGTCATCCGCGCCCGGCGCTCGGGTCTCGGCGTCCACCTCGACGACAAGCGGCGAAACATGCCGCCCCAGGCGCTCCAGCAACAGCTGGCGCGCGCGCACGTCGCCGCTGACAAACACATGATCGGGGCGATGCTCACGCACGATCCGATCGACGGCCTCAGCCACCTCCGACTGGTTCTGCTGCCACACCTGCTCGGCATGCCGCTGGAACCTGGCGTGCGACCAGCCGCCGGCCTGCACCTTCGTCAGCTGCTGATCCTCACCCTCGACGGAGTGGGTTTGCTCGGGAGTCGACTGACCGGCGCGCGCGACGGTGATCTGCGCCCCCTCGCGGTCGGTCTCGACGATCACGATGAGCCGCTCGGCGGCGATGTGGCGCAACAGCGGAATGATCTGCGGATAGCGCCCGTGCCCATAGCGCTCGGGGCCGTTGCGCGGGCCGCCGAAGGCCTCGTCGAAGACGACCCGGCCGTCGCAGAGCAGAAGCCAGCGCGCAGAGGGCGCGGGCAATTCGGTGCCGGTGTCCAGAACGCTCAGCACTGTGCCGACGTCATCGGCGGGAACGCCGGCGTCGTCGAGGCGCGCGGCGAGCGAGCGCATTCGGGTCTCGATCGCCCCGGGTGGCTCTCCGGTGGGGCCGTCGGTGTACAGCCAGGTGCAGCCGCCGCGTTCGGCGAGAGTGGTTCGAAGCTCTGCGGTTCGCATGGTGCTCCCTTCGCGTGACAATCTGTTGGATTCACCGATGCTAGGCGCCTGCGGTCGATGAGTACACGGGGTTGACCGCTCCCTCGGCTCCCGCTAGCAAAGATGCTTGCGGCAAGAGGCTGTTCGGCGCCGAAACGATTCGATACACTGAATCACCCGCATGGCGCCGTCTTCGATCACGGTGCCATTCGTCTTCTCTGGCCGCACTCCGGCATCCGCTCTCTCCCCCTTTCGAGCTCTCATGGCAACCACCCTTATCACCGGACGCCCGTGGCGCGTCATCCTGGCCTTCTCTGTGCCGCTGCTCATCGGCAACGTCGTGCAGCAGCTGTACCAGTTCGTCGACACGATCGTCGTGGGACGGCAGCTCGGCGTGAACTCCCTCGCCGCTGTCGGCGCCACCGGCAGCCTGATCTTCCTCGTCATCGGCTTCGCCTGGGGGCTGGGCAGTGGCTTCGCGATCCCGACCGCCCAAGCGTTCGGCGCCGGAGACGCCAGGGGAGTGCGCCGCTCGGTCGCCACCGGCACCCTGCTCACGGCCGCCACCAGCCTGATCCTCACCGTGTGCGGCCCGATCATCGCCGGACCGTTCCTCGAGCTGATGCAGACCCCGCCCGAGCTGCTCGCCGAGGCGACCGTGTTCACCCAGGTCACGTTCCTGGGTGGCAGCACGATCATGTTCTTCAACTACCTGGCCGCCATCATCCGATCGATCGGCGACTCGACCACTCCGCTGGTGTTCCTCACCATCTCGTGCGCTCTCAACGTCGGTCTGGTGATCCTGATGGTGGGCCCGCTGGGCTGGGGCGTCGCCGGAGCCGCGTGGGCCACCGTCGTCGCGCAGGCCGTCTCGGTCGTGCTCTGCCTGCTGTTCATGTGGCGGCGTCTGCCCGTGCTGCACGTGCACCGCCCCGACTGGAAGGTCAGCGGATCCGACGTCGCCCAGCACCTGCGCCTGGGCCTGCCGATGGGCTTCCAGGCCTCGATCATCGCCATCGGCGCCCTGATCGTGCAGGTCGCGCTCAATCGACTCGGCGCCGATGCCGTCGCCGCGTACACCGCGGCATCCCGCGTCGACAGTCTCGCCGTGGCGTTCCTCGCATCGCTGGGACTCGCCGCCTCGATGTACGCAGCGCAGAACCTCGGAGCGCGTCGCCCCGACCGCATCCGTCGCGGCACGATCCAGGCGATCTGGATCGCGATCGCCGCCTCGGTCGTGCTCGGGGCGCTCCTGATCGCCTTCGGCGAGCCCGTCGTGCGCCTGTTCGTCGGCGAGGGAGCAGACGACGTCGTCGAGATGGCGCACCTCATGCTCATCATCAACGGACTCAGCTACTCGACCCTCGGCGTGCTGTTCGTGCTGCGTGGCGTGCTGCAGGGCATCGGCCGCGTGCTCGTGCCCACGATCACCGGTGTGATCGAGCTGGTCATGCGCGTGGTCGCCGCACTGGCACTGGGCGGGGTCTGGGGATTCACGGGTGTCGCCCTGAGCAACCCGCTCGCCTGGCTGGGAGCGATCCTGCTGCTGATCCCGGCGTACATCGCCGCCCACCGCCAGTTCGCGAAGATGACCGTCGACCCGGTCGAACCGACCCTCACCACCCCGATCACCACGATCACGACGCCGATCCCGGTGGTCGGCCCCAGCGAGGGCTCGCACACCGTCGATGCGGTGTTCACCGCGCCGGTTCCGATCGCGCGACCGCGCCTGTCGAAGGTGCGGATGCCCCGCGTCGGCCGCCGACGCAAGGGCTGACCTCCAGGCAGGCGGGCGTCGCTGCGCGGCGATTCACTGGCGTGTCACCCGTGGTGCACGCATCATCCTCTGGGATGATGCCGAATCGTTCTCAAGGAGGGCGTGACAACGCGATCTATGCGCGTAACCTTGATGTCAGATGGTGCGCGGGGGGCGTGCACCGATGACCGGGGGGTCGCAATGTCAACACTTCCAGTGGCGAACACACTGACGTCGGTTCTTGTGCCGATCGGATGGGCCGGAGCCGTCTTCGCCATCGTCTGCGCCATCGTCGTGCTCTACGCCGTCGCGCGCGGCGCCGCGGGGCTCACCGGCGGCGCGATCGGCGTGTGGTTCGTCGGCGCACTGCTCAGCGTCGCGTCGTCGTTCGCCAGCCAGTGGACGCCGATGATCATCGCCGGCGGCGCGCTCGCCGCGGCTCTCGTCGTCGGCGGCATGGTGCGGATGCTGACACTGCCGCGCCCCGTCACGGCGAAGCCGGCGGCATCCGTCGTTCCGACCGCAGCGTCCGCTCAGGTCGCGAAGTCGCAGACGGTCACGATCAAGACGCAGTCGATCAAGACCCAGCCCGCTGCGGCTTGACGCGTTCGCGCCTGCTGGCTCTCGCTTATGCGATCTCTGCGGTGTCGTCCCATCCCCACTGCAGCGTCAGGGCGCCTGGGCCGAAACCGCGCCGCAGCGCGTGCAGAGACGTCGCGCCCCGCAGCATCCGCACAGTCACGTCCTCGCCGCCGGGAGTGGACTCGACCTCCTCGATCCAGGTCGGGATCGCATCCGGGTGGAACCGCGTCCACAGCAGCAGTTCACGGCATTGCATCGCCACTCCGTGCCCGGTGCCGTCGCCCTGGGGGAAATCCGGCGGATAGTCGACCGCCCACTCGATCACCGCAGACTCGGGGCTGGTGATCGGACGCTCGAGCTCGAACAGGAAACCGTGCACGGTGCGGCTCGGGTCGGTGTGCGTGGTCGCAATGCGTCCGCCGCCCAGTGCGCTGAAGGACGGACTCACCGTCGGGGTGCCCTGGGTGATCTCGACGAACGGCACCGCGGCGACCTCGCCCGATGTGCTCTGCACGATCATGCGCATCGCCCGACGCGACACGCGCCGATCCGGGCCGACGTCGGTAACGGCGTGGATGCTGAGCTCTCGCGTCGGATCGGGATACATCGCGCCCATCGCCGTGAACGTGTCGCGCACGCGCTGCTCGAGAGAATCCTCATCGAACGGGAACGCGATCGGCCCGAGCGGCCCGGTGCGCAGCGTCGAGCCCAACCGATCGATCAGTGCGCCCGGGTCGAGGCCCAACAGGCTTTCGAGGTCGGCCACGGCAGCGAGCGACTGCGCGCCTTCGGGCCGTCGCGCCCCCGAACGCCAGTAGCTCAGGGTGGTCACCGACACCGCATTGCCGCGATCCGTCAGCCGCCGGTGCAGGCCCGCCAGCGTCACGCCGCGCGCATCCACCGCTTCTCGCAGGGCTGTGGCGAACGGGGCCGTCATCCGCTCGCTCGAAGTGCTCTCGCTTATCACAGCAGCGCTCCCGGTATGTGAAGGTCGTGCGCCTAGATTGGCATACTTGCGCCGCGTCGGCCGCGTCTGGGGACGGACCGATGCGCGTACCCCTCCGTAAGGGGGTTCGGTGATCGCCTGGGGAGGCCGCCGAACCCCCCTTCACAGGCGCCCGGCGTAGACTGGTCGGGTCACCGATTCGAGGATCGTCATGCCTGCCCCTTCCCGCCCGTTCACTGCGCGCCACGTGCAGTTGGGCCGTGCCGTGATGGCCGCCATCGCCGCCATCATGATCACCTTCTCTGCCGACCACTCGGCCGCCATCGGCCTCTCCGTCTTCGGCGGCTTCGCGATCATCACCGCGACGATCCTGATCATTGCGGCGGTCATCGTCTATCCGAACGGCCGACGCTGGCCGGCGGTGATGATGGGCGCCTTCACCTTCTTGTTCGGTATGGCTGCGAGCGTGCCGGTCTGGCGTTCCGACACCCTGTTCTTCGTCCTCCTGATCGGGTGGGCGGCCGTGACCGGACTCGTCGAGTTGATCGCGGGCATCCGCTATCGCGGTACCGAGGGTGCGCGCGACGCGACTACGGTCGGCGCGATGGGAGTGCTGCTGGCGCTGTTGCTGCTGCTCGTCCCGATCGATCTGGTGCAGGACTACACGGTTGGCGGTAACGACCTGGTTCTGACCGGCATCGTCATCGGAGTGGGCCTGTTCGGCGCGTATGCGGCGATCGTGGCCGTGTTCCTGGGTATCGCCGGCGTCTCGCCGAGCGCGAAGAAAGACATCGAATCGGATGCCGGCGCAGACCGCCTGGCAGACCATGGAGGACACGCATGACCGACCCCAAGCCGACGCGACGCGAGATCCTGCGTCCGCTGCACCTGGTGGGGATCGCCCTGGTGTGTGGCATCTTCGCCACGATCGTGACGCTCGTCTCGACCGGTGCATTCACCTCGCGCGTCAATTCGGCGATCGCGAAGGGCACCTACGAGGGGCTCACCCCGATCGGTCTTGGACTGGTCATCGGTGGCATCTCGTTCATCGTCACCCTCCTGGGCCTTGCCATGCTGATGCTCGCCGTCGACCCGGCCGACGTCACCAAGCGCGTTGACCGCGCCGTGCTGCTCTCGGATGACGACGCTGGTGCTGGTGCTGCAGGGGGTTCGGGTGCTGCCGTTGCGGATGCTGCAGCGACGGACGACGACACCGCCCCCGGTCAGTCCTCCCGCGCCTGACGCGCTCGCGCGCTTTCCTCTCTGGCGCCCTGGCGCTCGGCCCTCTGGCTCTCTCCTCTCTCACGAGGGGTCAATAAACGCTGGGTTTCACCCCTCGCACCCGACGTTTCTTGACCCCTCGTGAAGTGTGTGCGCGTTCGTGGGCGTGCGCGTTCGTGGGAGTGGGCGGCGCGGGCTAGGGCAGAGGCAGCTGCAGCAGGCGGTCGTCGCCATCGCGGCGATCGCCCCGCCCATCGGTGTTGTTGGTGAGCACCCAGAACGTTCCGTCGGGGCCGGGCGCCACGTCGCGCACGCGGCCGAACTCGCCGGCGTGCACCGCCCACGGGGCCGAGCCGCCTGCCGTGTCGAACAGCCACACGCGCTCGCCGCGCAGGGCCGCCATGTACACGACGTCGTCGATGATGGCGATACCGCTCGGGCTCGCCTCGCTGGGCGCCCACACCGCGACAGGGTCGATGGCATCCGCCGCGTCCGCGACGCCCTCGTGGTCGGGCCAGCCGTAGTCGCCGCCGGCCTCGATGAGGTTGAGCTCATCCCACGTGTTCTGTCCGAACTCACTCGCCCACAGGTCGCCGCGCGAGTCCCAGGCCAGGCCTTGCACGTTGCGGTGCCCAAGGCTGTAGACCGCCGTGCCGTACGGGTTCCCCGGTGCCGGGTCACCTTCTGGCGTCACGCGCAGGATCTTGCCCGCGAGCGACGCCGGATCCCTGGCCTCGGCGCGGCGACCGGCATCACCAGTTGCGATGTACAGCATCCCGTCCGGCCCGAACGCGATGCGTCCGCCGTTGTGCGTCGCGGCGCGCGGGATACCCGCGAGCACGACCTCGATGCCGGACCTGTCGAGGCCGAGCGAACCGGGGCGCCGGTCAAGGGCATCCGCACCACGCGGTTGTCGTCTGCCGCGCCGTGGTACGCATAGAGCCATCGGATGCCATCGGACTCGTGCATCGCGAGGCCGTGCAGTCCCGATTCTCCGCCCGACACGACGCCGCTGACGGTGCCGACCTCGCGCTGCGCGCCGTCGACGGTGAGTTCGAGTACGCGGCCGTCGTCGCGTTGCGAGATGAGTGCGCCGCCGCTCTCGAGCGGGAGCACCGACCACGGTGCATCCAGGTCCGATGAGAGCGTCACCGTTTCGGCGCTGGCCGTGCTCGGCGCAGCTGTCGGTTCAGTGCAGGCGGTGAGCACCAGCATCCCCGTCAGGATGCCGGCGACTGCGAAGCACGCGTTCCGACCCATGCCTCCAGCATGACGTGCTCCCGCTCACGAGGGGCACGAACCTCATGAGGGCGCGCCACCTCACGACGGCAAGCCACCTTCATGAGGGGTCAAGAAACGCTGAGTTTTGCGCGCTCAGGCGACGTTTCTTGACCCCTCGTGGAGGGAGAAGAGCGCCCAGCGCACGGCGCCGAAGCGCCCAGGCTCAGCGGGCGAGGCGCTCGGCGAGGCCGGTGTACGTCGCGGGCGTGAGCGCGAGCAGGCGCTGCTTGGCAGCGTCGCCGATCTCGAGACCCTCGACGAAGGATGCCAGCTCGGCCGCACCGACGCGGTGTCCGCGCGTGAGCTCCTTGAGCAGCGCGTACGGGTCGGTGATCGACGACCGTCCGGCGACCACCTCGGCGCGGATGACCGTCTGGATCGCCTCGGCCAGCACCTCCCAGTTGTGGTCGAGGTCGTCGAGCAGCACGTCGCGCGAGAGCGAGATCTCGTTCAGGCCGCGACGCAGGTTGTCGAGCGCGAGCAGCGAGTGCCCGAGGGCGACGCCGATGTTGCGCTGCGTGGTCGAGTCGGTCAGGTCGCGCTGCAGGCGGCTGGTCACCAGCGTCTGCGACAGTGAACCGAGCAACGCCGCCGACAGTTCGAGGTTCGCCTCGGCGTTCTCGAAGCGGATCGGGTTGATCTTGTGCGGCATGGTCGACGAGCCGGTCGCTCCGGCCACGGGGATCTGCGCGAAGTAGCCGAGCGAGATGTACGTCCAGATGTCGGTCGCGAGGTTGTGCAGGATGCCACCGGCGTGCCGCACGCGGTCGTACAGTTCGACCTGCCAGTCGTGCGATTCGATCTGGGTGGTGAGCTCGTTGAAGTCGATGCCCATGCCTTCGATGTACTCGCGCGACAGCTGCGGCCAGTCGACGTCCGGCTCGGCCGACAGGTGCGCCGACCAGGTGCCCGTGGCGCCCGAGAACTTCGCGAGGTACTCCGAGCCGGCGATCTGGCCGCGCACGCGCTCCAGACGCCAGGCGAAGACCGCGAGCTCCTTGCCCATGGTCGACGGGGTTGCGGGCTGCCCGTGCGTGCGCGAGAGCATCGCGGCATCCGCGTGCTCGACGGCGAGTTCGCGCAGCTTGGCGATCACGGCGTCGAGTGCCGGCAGCCACACGCCCTCGATGGCGCGCTTGACGGTCAGGGCGTACGAGGCCGAGTTGATGTCCTCGCTCGTGCACGCGAAGTGCGTGAGCTCGGCGATCGAGTCCAGGCCCAGCGACGACAGGCGGTCGCGCACCAGGTACTCGACGGCCTTCACATCGTGGCGGGTGACGGCTTCCTTGGCGGCGAGCCAGTCGATCTCGGCCTGCCCGAAGTCGCGGTACAGCGCGCGGAGGCGCTGCTTGTCAGCATCCGACAAAGGCGACGTCTCGAACAGTGACCGGTCGGTGAGGGCGATCAGCCACTCCACCTCGACCTCGACGCGGGCGCGGTTCAGTCCCGCCTCCGAGAGGTAGTCGGCCAGTCCCGAGACGGCGGCCTGGTAGCGGCCGTCGAGGGGGCTCAGCGGCTGGGTCGGAAGCGAGGGCAGAGAAGTCAGCGGAGTTCCTCCTGCTCGGGGCCCCGCATCGCACGGGGCGACGTATGGGATGCCCGCACAGCCGGTTCGAGCTGGCTGAAGAGTCCGCGGGTCGCGGTCTCAATCATAGCGAGCACCGAGTCGAACATCTCGGGCCCCGCATAGTACGGGTCAGGTACATCCATGCTCGACGCGTGCGGGTCGAACGTGCGCAGCAGCGTGACCTTGCCCTCGTCGTCCTCGGTGCGCGCCCACGCCCGCAGGATGCGTTCGTGGGTGCGGTCGAGCGCGACGATCAGGTCGTTCTCGGCGAAGGTCGTCGCGGCGAACTGTCGCGCGCGGTGCAGTGAGCCGTCGAACCCGCGGCGGGTGAGCGCTTCGATGGTGCGTTCGTCGGCGCGTTCGCCCACGTGCCAGTCGCCCGTTCCCGCACTGGTGGACACGACGCGAGAGCCGAGACCATGCCGTGCAGAGAGTGCGCGAAGCACCACTTCGGCCATCGGTGAGCGGCAGATGTTGCCCGTGCACACGAAGATGACGCGGAAAGGATCCGAGTCGGTCATCGCTCCATTCTGCCCGCTACCCGCGCTGTCCCCAATGGCTGGGGTGAGCGAGTTGTCCCCAGATCGTGGGAATCAGGACACATCGGATGCCCGCACTCGACCACTCTGGTGGGCATGTACTCGTTCCTTGCCGCCGAAGCGCCCGCCAGTTTCGACCTGTGGGCGGTGTTTGACGCCCTGCGTCTGCTGCAGGATGCCGAGGACCAGCTGGTCGCTGCGGAAGGCGTGGGGACGGAGCTGGTGGCGGAATCGTCGTGGCACAACGAGGGGCTCGCCGCGCGCAGCCTTCGTGAGGCTCTCGACGAGATGCACCAGCAGATCCACGGTGAGACCATCGCCGTGCGCGAGCAGCAGGGTGTCGTGCGGGCGGTGGTGCGGTGATGAGCGACAACCTGGAGATCACATCGGGTGGGGCGATCGCGATCGATTCGTCGATGGTGCGTGAGATCGGTCGCGGTCTCGGGCGGGTCGGCCGCCACCTTGAGGATGCTGCGGATCTGGCGCGACGGGCCCGGGCGACGATCGTGCAGGCGCCGGCGCTCGCCGCCGCGGTCGGCACGGGCGGGATCGATGCCTGCGCGCAGCGGTTGATGACGCTGGCAGAGCAGACCCGCACGCATGCGCATGGCACAGAGATGATGGCGGATACGTTCGAGCTGGTCGAGCTGCGCACACGACAGTCGGCGCTCAGTGTGCATCGTCCCGACGAGGCGCTGGCGCTGCAGGCGCGGATCGACCAATTGATCGCGGGTGACCCCGATATCGAGAAGCGTGCCGACATGCTGGTCGCGGCGTGGCAACAGACGCGATTCGACGGCACCAGTGACCAGCCGTTGGATGCGCTCTTGTGGCGTCCGGGCTCGGGGCCGATGCTCGGCCCCTTGGGCGCGGGCACGATCGGCGGAACGATGCTGGTGGTGTCGCAGATGATCGCCCGTCACGGTCAGGGACTGCTGCCGTACGGTTCGAAGCCGACGGGCGAGGCGCCGCCGGTGCGCGTGACCCCGGTGTCGACGGGGACGACGAAACCGCCGACCGGAGTGCGTGATTCGTTGTCGCGCATCCCGTATGACGGCACCGGGCAGGTCGTCGTCGAGAAGTACACCATGGAGAACGGCGAGACGCGGTTCATGGCTTACATGGACGGCACGCGCACCTCGACCTGGTGGACCGAGGATCCCTGGGACATGGGGTCGAACTGGGACATGTGGGTCGACCGCGACAAGGCGGCCTCGCAGGTGGCCCTGCAGAAGGCGCTGGAGCAGGCCGGTGCGAAGCCGGGAGACACGGTCGGTCTCGTCGGCTACTCGCAGGGTGCCGGGATTGCGAGCGTCACTGCGATGGAGGGCGTGTACAAGGTCGACGTCGTGATCACGGCGGGCAACCCGGTCGAGCCGTCACTGGGTCCGGATCAGACGCTCGTCGAGCTGCGTCATCAGGGCGATATCGTCTCGAATCTGGCGGGCGGAGGCAGTTCTGGTGGCACGGGTTCGACCGGCAGCTTCACCGCGCACGCCGATGTCGGAGGGTGGTCGCCAGCTGACGGGCCCGATCTCGGCAAGCTCTCACCAATCGCCGCGCACGGGTTCGAGGCATACCTCGACACCGCCGCTCAGGTCGACGCCTCGGGCGATCCGCGTGTAGACGACCTGAACGAGTCGTTCTTCGAAGAGCTGGGCCAGGCCGTCGAGGTCGAGACGACGGAGTACTTCGCGGAGCGGCCGGACGTGTGACCCGGCCGGCCCGATGTGCTCAGTCGCGCTTCTTCTGCGGGCGCAGGATCGCCCCGAAGATCGCGTTGATGATCGAGATCAGGAAGGCGGCGACCACACCCCACCAGAACGACCCGACGTCGAGTCCCCAGCTGAAGCCGCTGGTGATCCAGGCGGTGAGCCACAGCAGGAACCCGTTGATGATGAACGAGATCAGGCCGAGGGTCAGGATGTACAGCGGCAACGCGACGATCTTGACCACGGTGCCGATGATCGTGTTGACCAGGGCGAAGATCGCACCCACCGCGAGCAGCGTCAGCGCGACCTGCAGGGGCTCACCGGGCGAGAACGGGCGGATGCTGATCTCGAGCACCGTGATCAGGCTGACCACCCAGATGGCGAAGGCATTGACGACGACGCGGACGATGAATCCCATCTTTCGATGGTGCCATGCCGGCGCCCATCTTGTCAGTGGGTGCGGCTACGTTGAGGGAACGCGCGAGAGCCGTTTCTACGGAGGGTGAGGACATGAACGCTGACGATTTCCAGGTTGTCCTTTACACGACCCCAGACGGCGAAACGAACCTTGACGTGCGGGCGGATGGAGAGACGGTGTGGTTGAACCGTCAGCAATTGGCGGCGCTGTTTGGCCGAGACGTCAAGACCATAGGCAAGCACATCGCGAACGCGCGGCGAGAGGAGCTCGACGGCATGGCAGTTGTCGCAAAATTTGCGACAACTGCTACGGACGGCAAGGTCTATCAGACGGAGCACTACAACCTGGACATGGTCTTGTCGGTGGGCTACCGAGTCAAGTCCCCTGAGGGAGTCCGCTTCCGCAGATGGGCGACGAACGTCCTGCGCGGGTATGTGTCCGAGGGTGTGGTGCTCAACGAACGGCGGCTTGAACAGCTCGGGACGATCGTGAAGATCCTGGGACGCTCGCCCGACCCGCTCGTCGCCGGTGTTGCCGAACTCATCTCCCGATACCTTCCGAGCCTGCGAATCCTGCGTGACTATGACGATGGCGACCTGGGGGAACAGCCGGGTCGTGAGCCCGCGTGGACGCTGACCCTGGACGAGGCGCGATCGATCATTGCCGCAGTGCGTGCCGACTTCGAAACGGACACCCTGTTCGGCGGTGAACGAGGGGATGCGTTAGCTGCCATCATCGGCGCGATCTATCAGGGATTCGCTGGCCACGAGATGTATGCCTCGGTGGAAGAGAAAGCGGCGAACCTGCTGTACCTCGTTGTCAAGGATCATCCGCTCACGGACGGCAACAAGCGCAGCGGGGCAGCCTTGTTCGTCACCTTTCTGATCCGCAACGGCATGCTGGTCGAGGCAGACAGCACCGGGATTAACAACAACACTCTCGCGGCGATCACGCTCCTGGTCGCCATGAGCGACCCGAGGGAGAAGGAACTCATGATCGCTCTGATCATCCGGATGATCTCCGAGGGCGCCTCCGGCCCGCCGCGCTCCTTAGACTGATCCCGTGACAGAGTCGACACTGCCCCGCATTCGCCCCGAGATCGCCGCCCTGCCCCCGTACCGTCAGGGCAAGCAGGCAGGTCCCGACGCGTTCAAGCTCTCCAGCAACGAGAATCCGTTCGAACCGCTCCCGTCGGTGCTCGCGGCGCTGCAGGACACCACGCCGATCAACCGATACCCGGATGCCACGGCGGGTGCGCTGCGCGCCCGCCTCGGCGAGAAGTACGGCGTCGAACCGGATGCTGTGCACATCGGCACCGGCAGCGTGTCGATCCTCTACCAGCTGATCCTGGCGACAGCATCCGTCGGCGATGAGGTCATCTACGCCTGGCGTTCGTTCGAGGCATACCCTGGGCTCCCGCTGGTCGCCGGCGCGACCGGCGTGCAGGTGCCGCTCACCGACGGCGCGCGGCACGATCTCGACGCGATGGCGGATGCTGTCACCGACCGCACCCGCGCGATCATCGTCTGCACGCCGAACAACCCGACCGGCCCGATCGTCACCAGCGCCGAGTTCGCGGCGTTCGTCGACAGTGTTCCGAGCGACGTGCTGATCATCCTCGACGAGGCCTACGCCGAGTTCGTCACCGCCCCGGATGCGGTTGACGGGCTCGCCGAGCGCGTTTTCGAGCGGCATCCGAACGTCGTCGTGCTGCGTACCTTCTCGAAGGCATTCGGCCTTGCGGGGCTGCGGGTCGGCTACGCGATCGGGCACCCGGGCGTGCTCGACGCCGCACGTACCGCGGCCATCCCGCTGTCGGTGACCAGCGCCGCCGAGCGCGCCGCGATCGCCAGCCTCGACGCCGAGGGCGAACTGCGCGAGCGGGTCACCGAGATCGTCGCGCGTCGCACGCGCCTGGTCGCGGGTCTGCGCGCCCAGGGCTGGGACGTGCCCGACTCGCAGGCGAACTTCGTGTGGCTGCCGACCGGTGCGGGCACCGACGACGCAGCCGCCGCGTTCATGGCTGCCGACCTCATCGTCCGCCCGTTCTCGGGCGACGGCATCCGCATCTCGGTCGGCGAGGAAGCATCGATCGACCGGGTGCTGCAGGTCGCGGCAACGCTGCGCTGAGCTCACCGCGGGCCCGAAGATCGCGGCTCCGGGCACTTCTTAGGGGGCCCGAGTTATGCGCGGCCGGGCATGCCCGGATCGATAGCGTGGAACGGTGACCTCGACCGAAACACCTCTCGTTCGCGTTCTGCAGACGGACGGAAGCTACGCGCCGACGGCCGAAGCCGAGCAGTACCTGCCGTTCATCGACGCGCTCTCCGACGCTCAGCTTGAGCAGTTCTACCGCGACATGGTGGTCATCCGTGCCATCGATACGCAGGCCACCAACCTGCAGCGGCAAGGGCAGCTCGCCCTATGGCCGCCGAGTCGCGGGCAGGAGGCCGCGCAGGTCGGCTCGGCCTATGCCGCGCGTGGGCAAGACACCCTGTTCCCGTCGTACCGCGAGCACGCGGTCACCCGCATCCGCGGCGTCGACCCGCTCGACATCATCACGGTCATGCGGGGCAACTCGCACGGCGGATGGAACCCGCTCGACCCGAAGAACGGCAACACCCGCATCTACACGCTGGTGCTCGGATCGCAGACCCTGCACGCCGCCGGTTTCGGCATGGGCCTGGTGCTTGATGGCAAGACCGGCACCGGCGACCCGGAGCGCGACGAAGCGGTGGTCGTGTACTACGGCGACGGCGCCTCCAGCCAGGGCGATGTGCACGAGGCGATGGTCTTCGCCGCCAGCTACAACGCCCCCGTGCTGTTCTTCCTGCAGAACAACCACTGGGCCATCTCGGTGCCCGTGCAGACCCAGTCGAAGGTGCCGCTGGTCAACCGCGGCGCAGGCTACGGCATCCCGTCGGTGCGGGTGGACGGCAACGACGTACTCGCCAGCTACGCCGTCTCGCGCGCCCAGCTCGACGCGGCGCGCAACGGCGGCGGCCCGCGCGCGATCGAGGCCGTCACCTACCGGATGGGCGCGCACACCACCAGCGACGACCCCACCAAGTACCGCGGCTCCGACGAGGAGCAGCAGTGGGCGCAGCGCGACCCCATCGCGCGCATGCGCGCCTTCCTGGAGGGGCGCGGAGCTGCGGCATCCCTGTTCGACGACGTCGAGACCGAAGCGGCGGATGCTGCCGAAGACCTGCGCTCCCGTGCCGTCACGCTCACCCCGCCGGGACGCGAGCTGATGTTCGATCACGTGTACAGCGACCCGCACCCGGTGATGGCAGAGCAGAAGGCGTGGCTCGACGGCTACGAAGCCTCGTTCGAAGAAGGAGCGCGCTGATGACGATCGAGTCGATGCCCATGTCGCGGGCGCTCAACGCCGGTCTGCGCAAGGCCATGCAGGACGACCCCCGGGTGCTGCTGATGGGAGAGGACATCGGCCCGCTCGGTGGCGTCTTCCGTATCACCGAGCACCTGCACCGCGACTTCGGACCCCAGCGCGTGCTCGACACCCCGCTCGCCGAGTCGGGCATCGTCGGCACGGCGATCGGGCTGGCGATGGCCGGATTCCGACCGGTGTGCGAGATCCAGTTCGACGGCTTCGTGTTCCCCGCCTTCGACCAGATCACCTCGCAGCTGGCGAAGATGACCAACCGTCACGAGGGTGCCCTGTCGATGCCGATCGTGATCCGCATCCCGTACGGCGGGCACATCGGCGCCGTCGAGCACCACCAGGAGAGCCCCGAGGCGTACTTCACGCACACTCCGGGGCTGCGGGTGGTTTCGCCGTCGACCCCGAACGACGCCTACTGGATGATCCAGGAGGCGATCCGCTCCAACGACCCGGTGATCTTCCTCGAACCTAAGAGCCGGTACTGGCCCAAGGGCGAGGTCGATCTGTCAGAATCCGCCGTCCCGCTGCACGCGTCGCGCGTCGTGCGCCGCGGCAGCGATGTGACCCTTGTCGGCCACGGCGCGATGGTGACCACGCTGCTGCAGGCGGCGGCCATCGCCGAGGGCGAGGGCACGAGCTGCGAGGTCGTCGACGTGCGTTCGCTGTCGCCGGTCGACTACGGCCCGATCCTCGACTCGGTGCGCTCGACGGGCCGCATGGTCTACGCGCAGGAGGCGCCCGGTTTCACCAGCCTCGGCAGCGAGATCGCTGCGACCGTCATGGAGCGGGCGTTCTACGCCCTCGAAGCGCCCGTGCTGCGGGTCTCGGGGTTCGACACGCCCTTCCCGCCCGCCAAGCTCGAGGGCACCTACCTGCCCGATGCCGACCGCATCCTGGAGGCCGTCGACCGCTCACTCGCCTACTGACCTGGCGCCTACCGGCCCTGAGCCCCCCTGCAGACCCGTTCCCCACTGATCTCTTCCCCGCCTACTGCGCACAACTCCGGAAAATCTCACCGTTTCCGGTCATATCCGCCCGTACTGCCGTTCCGGACCATGGTTTTCCGGAGATGTGGACGCCGCGTAGCCGAAAGGACACCCCATGAGTACTCAGACCTTCACCCTGCCCGACGTCGGCGAGGGGCTCACCGAGGCCGAGCTCGTCGCCTGGAAGGTCGCCCCGGGCGACACCGTGGCGATCAATGACGTGATCTGCGAGATCGAGACGGCCAAGTCGCTGGTCGAGCTGCCGTCACCGCACGCGGGGACCGTCGGTGAACTGCTGGTCGCCGAGGGCGTCACGGTCGAGGTGGGTGCGCCGATCATCTCGTTCGTGTCGGATGCTGTCGCGCCGGCCACCCCGGCGCCCGCGCCCGCGGCATCCGGCGAGGAGGGCGGCGGATCGGTGCTGGTCGGCTACGGCACCGGAGGCGGTGCCGTCTCGCGTCGCCGCAAGCCGGCCGAGCGACCCGTGCGCGCCTCGGTGGGCGTGATCGCCAAGCCACCGATCCGCAAGCTCGCCCGTGACCTGAACGTCGACCTCACCGAGGTCACCCCGACCGGTGCAGACGGCGAAGTCACGCGCGATGACGTCGTGGGACACGCGCAGCAGGCCAGTGTGTTCCGCAACATCGAGACCCCCGAGTGGGGAGATGTGCGCGAGGAGAAGCTGCCGGCCCCGGTGAGCGCCCCGGCGGGCCTGGCCCGCGGCATCCAACCCGCTGCGCAGGACGACGATCGCAGCGAGTCGATCCCGGTCAAGGGTGTGCGCAAGGCGACCTCGTCGGCGATGGTGCAGAGCGCCTACTCGGCACCGCACGTGACCGTGTGGAAAGAGATCGACGCGACCCGCACGATGGAGCTCGTCAAGCGTCTGAAGGCGTCGCCCGACTTCACCGACATCCGGGTGTCGCCGCTGCTGATCATGGCGCGCGCCGTGATCTGGGCCGCGCGGCGCACCCCGATGGTCAACGCCGCGTGGGTCGACACCGACAACGGTGCGGAGATCGTCGTGCGCCACTACGTCAACCTCGGCATCGCGGCGGCGACGCCGCGCGGTCTGCTGGTGCCGAACATCAAGGACGCCCAGGATCTCGGGCTGAAAGACCTCGCCCGCGCCCTGAACCGGCTGACCGTCACGGCCCGCGAGGGCAAGACCAGCCCCGCCGACCAGCAGGGCGGCACCATCACGATCACCAACATCGGTGTGTTCGGGATGGATGCCGGAACCCCGATCATCAACCCGGGCGAGGCCGGCATCGTCGCCATGGGCACGATCGCCCAGAAGCCGTGGGTCGTCGACGGCGAGGTGCGTCCGCGCTGGGTGACCACGGTCGCCGGGTCGTTCGACCACCGTGTGATCGACGGCGACGGCATGAGCCGCTTCATCGCCGACGTCGCCGCCGTGCTCGAGGAGCCCGCGCTGCTCGTCGACTGAGCGACCGAAGGGCTGTCAGTCGCGCGATGTGTTCGACAGCGTCAGCAGACGTCGTTCATCGGCATCAAGCCAGGTCGCGGCCTTCGGCACGCGTCGCTCGATCCGCTCTTCGTTGCGGGCCTGACGGAGTGCGTGCACGATCGCGAATCGGATGACCGCGTACGCGACGGCTGCGATCGCGAGCACGTAGAGGATCGGAACGAGGCTGACAATAAGAATGGACAACTCTTCCCCCTGAAGGATCCGTGGCTCGATGTGGCGAGCATAACAACGTGAGGCGGGGGATCGGGAACGCCCGCCTGCACCAAGTTGATAATGGTTCTCATTAGCAGTTACCATGAAGGCATGAAGAAGTCCCTCTCCGCCCTCGCGCTCGCCGCAGCATCCGTCATGGTCCTGTCGGGCTGCTCGGCCACCGCCGGCGGAACGGCGGACTCCGGCGGCGAAGAGGGGCTGCTGCAGGTCGTCGCCTCGACCAACGTCTACGGTCAGCTCGCCGCATCCATCGGTGGCGATCGCGTCGAGGTCACCAGCCTGATCGACTCCGCGGCGAAGGACCCCCACTCGTACGAGGCGACCGCCCGCGACCGCCTGGCCGTGCAGAAGGCCGACCTCGTGATCGAGAACGGTGGCGGCTACGACGCCTTCATGCAGGAGCTGGCAGAGGGATCGGATGCTGTCGTGATCACCGCGGCCGAGCTCTCGCACGACTACCCGGATGCCGTCGTCGACGACCACGCCGACGATGCGCACGCCGAAGACGACCACGCTGAAGACCACAGCGAAGAAGACCACGCCGAGGACGAGCACGACGACCACGCCGGTCACTCGCACATCGAGGGCTTCAATGAGCACGTCTGGTTCGACGTGCACGCGATCTCTCACGTCACCGAGCAGATCGCTGCCGACCTCACGGCCCTCGACCCCGAGGGTGAGCCCGACTACACGGCTGCCCTCGAAGAACTCAACGGTGAGCTGTCGGCGATCGAAACCGAACTCGACGAGCTGCACGAGCGCCTCGAAGGCACGACCGTGTTCATCACCGAGCCGCTGCCCGGTCTGCTCGCCGCAGCCGCCGGTCTCGACGACGTCGCGCCCGACGGGTTCGCCTCCGCTGTTGAAGAGGGCAACGACGTCGCGCCGGCCACACTGCTCGAAGCGCTCGCGGTGATCGAGGACGGAACCGTCGGTGCGGTGCTCACCAACGTGCAGACCGGTGGAGCCGAGACCGATCGCGTCGAGCAGGCCGCGACGGATGCCGGTATCCCGGTGGTCGCATTCAGTGAACTGCTCGAGGCCGATCAGACGTACGCTGAGTGGATGCGTGCAGCGATCTCCGACCTCGCCGCCGCCCTCGACGAGTGAGCGGCGGCGCTGACGGCGCATCCGCACCGGCTCTGCGGATCCGCGGCGCGGCCCTGCATCGCGGATCGCGCGAGTTGTGGGCGGGGCTCGACCTCGATGTCGCCCCCGGCGAGTTCATCGCCGTACTCGGGCCGTCGGGTTCGGGAAAGACGACGCTGCTGCGCAGCATCCTGGGGCTGCAGCCACTCTCTGCCGGCACCATCCATGTCGGCGGACGCGTCGCGCACCGCGGCAACCCCCGCATCGGCTACGTTCCGCAGCAGCGCCCACTGCCGCCCGACACGAGCATGCGCGCCCGCGACCTCGTCGCACTCGGGGTGCGCGGCACCCGGTTCGGGCTGCCGCTCCCGCGCCGTGGCGACCGTGAGCGCGTCGATCAGCTGCTGCGCGACGTCGGCGCCGACCACTACGGCGACCGTCCGGTCGGGCTGCTCTCGGGCGGTGAGCAGCAGCGGCTGCGCGTGGGCCAGGCCCTCGCCGACCGTCCTGCGCTGTTGCTGTGCGACGAGCCGTTGTCGAATCTCGACCTCGCCAATCAGCGCGGCGTGACCGACATCATCGACCGGCAGCGTCGCGAGAACGACGCCGCCGTGATGTTCGTCACTCACGACATCAACCCGATCCTGGGGCGCGTGGACCGCATCCTCTACATCGCCGGTGGGCGCTTCGTGCTGGGCACCCCCGACGAGGTGCTGCAGACCCGGGTGCTCACCGAGCTCTACGGCACACCGGTGTTCGTGCTGCGTGCGGGCGACCGGCTCGTCGTCGTCGGCGTACCCGATGCCGAGCCGCACCACGACCACGGCGACGACGAATCCAGTGCGGGGGCGCACGCATGAGGGCGATGATCGACTGGAGCGACGTCTTCTCGTTCCAGGACTACGGCGAACTGCTGGCGCTACTGTCGAACTCACTGATCGCCGGCGCGGTGCTCGGCCTGGTCGGTGGCCTCATCGGCGTCTTCGTGATGCAGCGCAACCTCGCCTTCGCCGTGCACGGCATCAGCGAACTGTCGTTCGCGGGGGCCGCAGCCGCTCTACTGTTCGGCGGAAGCGTGGTCGCCGGCTCGATCGGCGGAGCCCTGGTCGCGGCCATCCTCATCGGTGTGCTGGGATCGCGCGCGCGCGACCGCAACTCGATCGTCGGGGTGCTGATGCCGTTCGGTCTCGGCCTCGGCATCCTCTTCCTCTCGCTCTACGATGGGCGCAGCGCGAACCGGTTCGGCCTGTTGACCGGTCAGATCGTCTCGGTGTCGACCCCCGACCTGGGGTGGCTGATCGGCATCAGCGTCATCGTGCTGGCGGGGTTGCTGCTGATGTGGAACCCGCTGAGCTTCGACTCGCTCGATCCCGAGTCGGCGGCGGCGCGTGGCGTTCCGGTGCGCGCGGTGAACCTGGCGTTCATGGTGCTGCTCGGGCTGATCGTGGCGGTGAGCGTGCACATCATTGGCGCCCTGCTGGTGATGGCCCTGCTGGTGACCCCCGCGGCTGCGGCGATGCGTCTGAGCGCAGGTCCGGTGGCCGTCCCGCTGCTGGCGGCCCTGTTCGGCTTCGTGTCGGCGGTCGGCGGCATCATGCTGGCCCTGGCAGGCACTCTGCCGGTGAGTCCATACATCACCACGATCTCGTTCCTGATCTACGTCGGGTGCTGGATCACCCAGCGGGTGCGCCGACGCACCCGACGCACAGCCAACGGATGAGATCATTGAGATCAGGGGCCGAAATCTTCAGAAAGGCGAGTTCCGTTGAGCAACACGCATGACTCCGATGGCCAGCAGAACGGCGACTTCTTCGACCAGCTGCTGACCACAGCGCCGAAGGGCGAGCACTCCGCGTTCACGCAGGCGTTCCGCGGCTACGACAAGGCAGAGGTCGACGCCGCCGTCGCGACTCTGCGCGACCAGGTCAAGCGCCTGACGTCCGATCTGGAGGGCCTCGACGCCCGCCACCGCGGCGAACTGGAAGCCTTGCGTGGCGATAGCGAGCAGTCCATCGCCGGTGCGCTCGCCGAGAGCGACGAACGCGCGGCCCGGCTCGAAGAGGAGCTCAAGGCGGCCAAGGCGCAGGTCGAGGCTTCGGCCGAGCAGATCACCGCGCTCACCGAGGAACTCACCGCGGCAGCGCGCGCCGAGGGCGACGCGGACGGCGCGGGCCGCTCCGACGAGCCGCAGAGCCGTCAGCAGTTCGAAGCCGTCCTGCGTGTGGCCGAAGAGCAGGCCAGCGTGCTGATCCACAACGCGGCCTCGCAGGCCGAGCGCCTGCTCGAAGCGGCGCGTGAAGAGACCGAGGCCAAGCGCGCCGAGCTCGCCGCCGACGTCGCGCGCATCACCGCGCAGGCGCAGCAGGACGCCGACCAGGTGCGACTGAAGATCGACACCGAGCTGACCGCACACGAGGCCCGCCTCGAGCGCGAGGCTGCGCACGCCGCAGAGAAGGTGTCGCAGGCCGAGCAGGAGGCCGCCACGGTGCGCACCGAGGCCGAGAAGGTCGCCGCCGCGTTGCGCGCGATGGTCACCCGCGAGACCTCGGACATGCGCTCGGACGCCGAGCGTGAGGTGCGCGAGATGAACGCCCGCGTGCTGGAGTTCGAAGAGACCCTGACCCGCCGCCAGGACGACGCGCAGCAGGAGTTCCTGGTGCTGCACAACCAGGCCGTCGCCCACGCCGAGCGCATCACCTCGGATGCCAACGAGCAGGTCGCGGCCTCGCTGGAGCACGCGCAGCGCATCTCGAACAAGGCCGAGGACTACGAGAAGCTGATGCGCTCGCAGGCACAGGCGATCGAGGCCGAGGCTCACGTGAAGGCGCGCGAGACGCTGGAGCGCGCTCGCGCCAAGGCGCAGAAGATCGTCGACTCGGTCACCGGCCACGCCACCGGCGCCCTGCGCGACGCCGAAGACGCCACGCGTCAGCTGCGCTGGCAGCAGCAGCAGCTGAACAGCTTCATGGCCGAGGTGCGCGAACTGCTGCGCCCCGAGGGCGTGCTCACCGGTTCAGCCGCGGCCGTCGCCGCGACCGGTGACACCGATGACATGCCCGTCGAGGACGTCGCGGTCGCCGACGCACCCGACGAAGAGGCCTCGGATGCTACCGACGAGTTCCTCGGTGACGAGCCGCTGGAGGATGAGCTGACGGCATCCGACTGACCCGGAAACGGTCAGCCGGCCCGGCCTAGACTCGGATCATGGCTCAGCGGAACACCTGGCAGCGCGAGCGCGTGCGCGACGCGCTCGCGGAAGCGCGCGGATTCGTCAGCGCGCAGACTCTGCACGCCGAGTTGCGCCAGGCGAACACGGGTATCGGTCTCGCCACGGTCTACCGCGCTCTGGCGGGGCTCGCGGCCTCGGGCGAGGCGGATTCGCTGCAGAGCCCCGAGGGCGAAGCGCTGTACCGCGCGTGCGAGACGCAGGAGCACCATCACCATCTGATCTGCCGCTCGTGCGGACTGACGGTCGAGATCGAGGCCAAGGACGTCGAGCAGTGGGCCAAGCGCACGGCTGCTCTGCACGGCTTCCGTGATGCCGAGCACGTCGTCGACATCTTCGGACTGTGCGCGGCGTGCGCGAATCGGATCGACGGCAAGGACGGCGCGTGACGCCCTCGTCGACTGCCGAGCGCACGCCGCGCAGTCACGCGCACACGCATGCGCACCGGCGCAGCGTGCCCACCGGCAAGGCCATCGCGATCGGTCTGGCCATCGTTGCGGCGCTCGTGATCATCGACGTGTTCGTGCCGACGCTGTTCCCGACCGCGCTGCCGGATCGTGCACAGGACGGACTGACGCTCAGCATCAGCGTGCTGATCGAGGCGCTGCCGTGGGTGATGCTCGGCGTCGTGCTGTCGATCGTCGTGCAGGTGTGGATGCCGGCTGATGTGCTGCAGCGCTGGCTGCCGCGCAACGCCTGGGCACGCCGGGCCGTGCTGTCACTGCTGGGCATGTTCATCCCGGTCTGCGAGTGCGGCAACGTGCCCTTCGCCCGCGGCCTGATGATGCGCGGCCTCGCCCCGTCCGAGGCGCTGACGTTCCTGATCGCCGCGCCGATCGTCAACCCGATCGTCATCCTCACCACGCACGCCGCGTTCGGGTGGGATGACGGCATTCTGGTGGCGCGTCTGGTCGGCGGATACCTGATCGCCAATCTGATCGGCTGGATCTTCAGCCGCCACCGTGACCCGCAGGCGATGCTGACCGCGCGGTTCGTCGACACCTGCGAGCAGGTGGCGCACGAACCTGGTTCGCCCGTGCGCCGCAGTCTTGTGCAGTTCTTGGTCGAGTTGCGGGCGGTCATGCCGGCGCTGGTGATCGGTTCGGCCCTGGCGGGCGCTGTGCAGGTGCTGGTGCCGCGCGATGTGCTGCTGGCGATCGGTTCCAACCCCGTGCTGTCGATCCTCGCGATGGTGGCGTTGGCGATGACGGTCGCGATCTGCTCGAACGTCGACGCGTTCTTCGCCCTGTCGTTCGCCTCGACCTTCTCGGCCGGTGCGCTGATCGCGTTCCTGATCGTCGGCCCACTGGTCGATGTGAAGATGATCGCGCTGCTGCGCACCACCTACACGACCCGCGTGATCGCGGGCGTGGTCGGTGTGGTGATCCTCGCCGCCTGCGCGATCGGCATCGGGGTGAACGTCTTTGGCTGAGCACACCGACACCGACCGCCCTTCGACGGCGCACGCCCTGGCCACCCGGTGGTTGGGGGCGGGGCTGGCGAGCGTGATGTCGGTGATCACCCTCGGACTGGCCGCGACCGGGCGGCTCACGCTGTACATCAGCCCCGAGACGGTCTGGTTCGCCAGTGCTGCCGCCGTGGTGACGCTGGTGCTGGCGGTCTGGTCGTGCACGCTGCCGCTGGGCGCCGAGGGCGATCATGACCACGACCACACGACTCCGGCCGGAACTTCGGATGCCCGGGCATCCCGCCGCCGCACGATGCAGACCGTCGCCGTGGTGAGCGGCGGAGCGATTGCATCCGCTGTCGTCGTCGCGGCGCTGGTGCTGCCGCCGGCGTCGCTCTCGGCCGCGCTGGCCGTCTCGCGCGCCGGCGAGACGCCGACGCTGTTCGCCGGCGCCGACGACGTCACGCTCGGTATCGCCGACACGACGACGTTCGGCGTGGGGGAGTGGTCGACGGCGTTCGCGACGTCGACGCGCCCCGAGAACTACGACGGTTCCCCCGTCACGCTGGTCGGATTCGTCACGCCGAACTCCGAGGGCGACGTGAACCTGACGCGCATGGTGATCTCGCACTGCGTGATCGATGCGCAGCCCGCCTCGGTGCCCGTCAGCGGCCCCGGCCTGACCGAGACGTACGAGACCGGTCAGTGGATCGAGGTCAGCGGCACGGTGCGCGCCGATGCTGACGGCACCCTGCGCATCGAACCGGTCGAGGTCACGAAGATCGATGAGCCGAAGGATCCGTATGAGTACTGACGGATCCGACGGCGTCCCGCTCACGCGCGCGCAGTTGCGCGCGCAGCGCGCCGCCGAGGAGGCCGCCACCACATCAGACGCGTCGAGTGCGTCGGATGCTGTCGCGCCGGCACCATCGGATGCTGCCCAGCGCTCCGTGGCCGAGCCTGACGTGGCGGATGCTACCGCGCAGCCCGAGCCCGAGCCGGTCGACGCAGGCACCGCCGCGCAGATTCCGTTCCCGTCTGGTCCGGTACCCAGCATCCCGGCGATCCCCGACCCCGTGCTCGAGCCGGCGCCCGCGCACGAGAACGAGCATCGCGGCGCCGCGGCGCCCGGCAACCGGCGCTTTCTTCTCGCCCTGTGGTCGGTGCTCGGCATCCTCGCTCTTGTCGTCGCCGGGCTCGGCGTCGTCAGCATCACGCAGGGGCCGCGTCTCAGCCAGGTGCAGGTCGACCCGATGCAGGCGATCGAGTCGCCGGGCAGCCGTGTCATTCTCACCGCCAACCAGAGCCTCGACCCGATCGATCCCGAGCAGGTGACTGTCGAACCGGCCGTACCGTTCACCGTCGACGCGAACGGCCGCAGCATCGGAGTGCGCTTCGCCGTGCCGCTCGATGACGACACCCAGTACCGCGTGTCGGTGGCGGGCGTCACCGCCATCGGCGGAGGCCCGTCCAGTGAGCTTGAGACGACGTTCACGACGCCCGCCTCGCAGCTGTTCCTGCTGCAGCGCACGGCCGATGAAGACACCATCTTCGCCACCGACATCGCCGGTGAGGCGACGCCCGTGTTCACGCACCCGCGCATCGGTGACTACCGGGCCACCTCGAGCCTCCTGGTCGTCGCCGTCGAAGAGCAGCAGGGCTCGCGCCTGATCGCCATGAATCGCGACGGCTCCGACCAACGCGACCTGGAGATGCCCGGCGACGGATACGTGTCGTCGGTGCAGGTGTCGGACCGCGGTGGTCTGGTCGGCTACAGCTACTCGGACCTGGAGCTCACCGAGACTTCCGGACGCGCCAGCGTGCTCGTCACCCAGCCGCTCAACGGCAGCGGAGAGCCGCGCATCGTGCAGATCGACGACGCCGACGCGAGCATCGCCGAATGGCAGTTCGTGCCCGACTCATCGTCGCTTCTGTTCATCGACTTCAACGGGGCGCTGAGCCTGGAAGACCCCACCACCGACGCGGGTGTGCAATCGCTGGGCGTCGCCGCCAGCATCCTGGGCACCACCCGCACCACCTACACCGCGATCGTCGAACGCGCCGATGCCTCCATCGTCGAGCTCAACCTCACCGACGGCAGCGCGGCGCCGTTGACCGAATCCGACCCCGACTACGGCCCGCCCACAGCGATCGAGACGTTCCCCGGCGGAACCCTGCGCTACGTCGTGCAGCGCGACGAGAGCGGCATGCCCACCGGACAGGCCGTCGTGAAGGTCGACGACGACGGAACAGCAATCGTCGTCGCAGAGGTCAGCGGAACGGATGCCATCGTGCAGGTCTGCGCATCACCGAGCGGCCAGTACGCCGCGGTCGTGGTCGCGCCCGATCTGCCGACCAACGACTACGACGACATGCTGTTGCCGCTGCCGACGACCCTGCACACGCAGCTGCTCGACCTGCGCGGCGATGAGCAGCTGCCGACGCTCAGCGGCTTCGACATCTCGTGGTGCCGTTCCGCCCCGCAGTGGTGAGTACGCCAACGCCGGCCCCGGAACGCGCGGTGCGACCGCACGACCTCCTGGGGCTGCCGGTCGACGTCGCGCCCCGCTTTCTGGGTGCTCGGCTGCACACCGTGGTCGACGGCGTCAGCATCCGCCTGCGCATCACCGAGGTCGAGGCGTACCACGGTCTCGGGACGGGTCCCGTGCCCGACCCCGGGTCGCACGCCCGGATGGGGCCGACCGCGCGCAACGCGACCATGTGGGGTCCCCCGGGGCACCTCTACGTGTACCTGAGCCACGGCATCCACTCGTGCGTCAACGTCGTCTGTGGGCCGGAGGGCACCGCGGGCGGTGTGCTGTTGCGTGCGGGTGAGGTGATCGAGGGGGCGGATGCTGCCGCCCGGCGCCGCGGTGTTACAGGTCCGCTCACCGCCGGCTCTCGGCGCGATCTGGCGCGCGGACCCGGCCGGCTCGGGCAGGCCGTCGGGCTGCGCCACGCGCTGCACGACGGGATCGACTTCGCGACGGGCGCGGAGCTCAACGGGGCGCGCGCCGGCCTCTTCTGGGGCGAGGCGCCCGTCGAGGTGTCCGCCGGACCGCGGGTCGGCGTGGCGGGTCTGGGTGGCACCCGGGCCTACCCGTGGCGGTTCTGGATTGCCGGTGACCCGACGGTGTCGGCGTTCCGCTGGGGGCGCGGCGCCTTCGAAGCCTCGGCGGGTCTGCCGGGCGATCCGTGAACACGGGCTCTCGTCGGATCGGTCAGCGAACCGTCGGGCATCCGCAGGATTCGCGCACCCGCAGCTCGGTACCGAACTCCACGAAGCGCGGCGTCGTGTCAGGCTCGACGAGCGCGGCGATCGCCGCGTCGGCCATCGCCTCGAGGGGCTGCACCACGGTCGTCATACGGGGCCAGACGTAATCGACTGCGCTCGTGCCGTCGAAGGAGACGAGCGCGACGTCCTCGGGAACACGCACCCCGGCTTCGCGCATCGCGGTCAGCAGGCCGAGCGCGATCTGGTCCGAGGCCGCGAGGATTCCGCGCGGGAGCGCGCCGTCGCGCAGCAGCTTCTGGCCGGCGTCGTACCCGCCTTCGTACGAGAACGTCGTGTGCAGCAGCGGGCCGGGCGAGAGCTGCGCCGCCGTGAGGGCTTCTCGCCAGCCCCGTTCGCGGCCATCGTGCCGTGACACACTGCCGACGAAGGCGATGTCGCGGTAGCCGTGGCCGATCAGATGCTCGACGCCCTGACGGGCACCCGAGACGAAGTCGACGCCGATGCCCGACATGCCGTCGATGTCACCGAACTGACCGATCATCACGCTGGGAATGCCCAGGTTCTCGACCAACGCCTGTTCGCTGGCGGTGAGGATGTTCGCAATGACCAGGCCGCTGATCTGCCGCGACGCCAGATCGCGGATCTGATCGGAGGTCGAGGTCTGCGTGCGATCGCTGTTGACGATCAGCAGTTGACGCGAGCGTGCGGCGCTGGCCCGGTCGAGAGCGTGCCAGAGGGCCGTGAAGAACGGATTGCCATTGTCGGAGACGAGTAGACCCAGCATGTCGGCTTGCCCCTTCGACAGCGCTCGTGCCGCGAGGTTGGGGCGGTAGCCCAGTACGCGCACCGCGTCGAGTACGCGCTCCTTGGTCAGCGGAGCGACCGCCTTCGGGCCGTCGTTGAGCACGTAGCTCACGACGGCGGTGCTCACGCCGGCATAGCGGGCGACATCGGCGCGGGTGACCGGGCGGGGCCGTGGATCGTCAGACACGAGGATCGCCGAAGTCGGGGATGATGAGACGCTCGCCGCCGCGTCGCGCGGACTCGTGCGCGATGACACCGGGAAGCGTGAAGCGCGCCGCTTGCCACGCATTGACCGGTGGCAGGGTCTGCTCGTTCACAGCGCGCACGAAGTCGTCGACGAGGAAGTGATGGCTTCCCTCGTGCCCGTTGGGCAGCGATCCCAGCTCGGTCGGGATGCGACCGCGATCCGCTTCATGGATCTCAGCGTAGCCCGATACGAACGCTTCCCGCAGCGCCGGCGCGATCCGGGCAAGAGCGGCGTCGTCCGTCGACAAGGACGAACGGGTGTCGATCAGATGCGAGATGTCTTCGACGCCCGTGCGGTTCTGCCAGACGGTGGTCGTCGCGAGCTGTTCGAAAGAGCCCTCGGTGCCGAACCACCGGAATCGGGATTCGCGCAGATGCGACGGATAGCCGACGCGCCGGAACTCGTTGACGCGCATCGAGCCGCCGGCGGCGAGCTCGAACAGTGCGGTCGCGTTCGAGAAGTCGTTGTCGAACTGGCTGACCGCACGATCGAACACGCCGTCGCCGCGCTGGTCGACGACACCGATCGCCGAGACCGCCGTGGCGTGGGTCGGCCAGGCGCCGAGCACGCCGCCGATCGAATGGGTGGGGTACAACAGCGGGGGATAGCTGGCCGTGCTCTTCCAGTCCGCGCCGCCCGAGTACTGGTAGGCCTCGTAGAACCCGAGGTCCATGTCGTGCACATAGTCGCCTTCGCCGTAGAACAGGCGGCCGAACTCGCCGCTTGCGAGCTTCTGGCGCGCGAACACGGTCGCCGGGTTGTAGTAGCTGGTCTCGCCCATCATGTAGGTGAGCCCGGTCTCGCGCACGGCTTCGATGATCGCGGCGATCTCGTCAGTGCTGATCGCCATCGGCACCGCCGAGTACACGTGCTTGCCGGCGCGCAGCGCCTTGACGACCAGAGGGCCGTGCGTCCAGCGCTGCGTGAAGATCGCGACGGCATCCACCGGAGACGCGAGCATCTCGTCGAAGGTGTCGAAGGTGCCGTCCAGTCCGGCCGAGTGCACCAAATCTGCGGCGCGGGAGGAGACCACATCGGTCACATGCACCGCGGATACGCCGGGGTGATGGTGGAACAGTGTCGCGAATTGACCGGCGAACTGACCCGCGCCGACGAGTCCTACGGTGAACGCCATGGCTGGCAGTCTTGCATTCGTGATCTACGGGTGTCAACTGGAAAAGGGATCCCGGAACCTTGCCCCTCAGTAGGGTTCCGGGACCCCTGTGTACCCCAGTGGTCTACGCGGGTAGAGTAGCACGAATCCCGCGAGTGTGCACTCATTCGAGGCGGGGCGATGCATATGAAGTGCTGTGCCCGTGCTAGACTGACTCTTTGTCTGCGCGCTCTCCTGTGCGCAGTTCGCATCGCGTGAGAGCGCGATGCCGACAAGGGATCTTGGGTGAGGCCGTCCGGCCTCACGGTATTGAAGGAGTCACCACTATGGCAGCAGTGTGCCAGGTGACCGGTGCTGTTCCCGGCTTCGGTCACAACATCTCGCACTCGCACCGCCGGACGAAGCGTCGCTTCGACCCGAACGTGCAGAAGAAGACCTACTACGTGCCGTCGCTCGGTCGTAAGGTCACCCTGAACGTGTCCGCCAAGGGCATCAAGGTGATCGACGCTCGCGGCATCGAGAAGGTCGTCGCGGACCTCCAGGCGAAGGGTGTGAAGCTCTAATGGCCAAGAAGGCACAGGACGTTCGTCCGATCATCAAGCTCCGCTCGACGGCGGGCACCGGTTACACCTACGTGACCAAGAAGAACCGTCGCAACACCCCGGACCGCCTCGTGCTGAAGAAGTACGACCCCGTGGTTCGCAAGCACGTCGAATTCCGAGAGGAGCGTTGATCCATGGCTAAGAAGAGCAAGATCGCTCGCAACGAGCAGCGCAAGGTCATCGTCGAGCGCTACGCAGAGCGTCGCGCCGAGCTGAAGAAGACCCTCGTCGACCCGAACGCCACCGACGAGGCCCGCGAGGCCGCACGCGTCGGCCTGCAGAAGCTGCCGCGCAACGCGTCGCCGGTTCGGGTTCGTTCGCGTGACGCCATCGACGGCCGCCCCCGTGGTGTGCTCACGAAGTTCGGCATCTCGCGTGTCCGCTTCCGTGACATGGCTCACCGTGGCGAGCTGCCCGGTATCACCAAGTCGAGCTGGTAAGTCTCACTCGAAAGGGGCGAGGATCTTCGGATCCTCGCCCCTTTTGCATGCCCGCGTGATCTCTGGGTCTTGGCACATCGCTCCGGGAGAACCCGCGGCGCGAAGCAGTGCGCGCGTGGCGCAGCACCCCGAAACTGTGACGGATGTGACCAAAGTGGCCCGACGCGCCGGGAAAACACTCCGAAACCCGCGAAATGACGCGGGATTCCCGGCATCCGTTGATACATTCGAGGCGGTCGATCTGACCGACGGGGGGAATCCCGAAACCAACAGACTGCGACGTATCTCGTCGCTGGAGGATGACATGGCTGACAAGTCCATCACCAAGACCGAGCTCGTCGCGAGCATCGCTTCGGCCACCGGCGAGAGCCAGGCCACCGTTTCTCGCGTGCTCGACTCGCTCTTCGGCACCGTCTCCGACGCCGTTGCCAAGGGCAGCAAGGTCTCGATCCCGGGCTGGATCTCGTTCGAGCAGGTCGACACCGCCGCTCGCACCGGCCGCAACCCGCAGACCGGCGCCGAGATCAAGATCCCGGCTGGCAAGCGCGTCAAGGTGACCGCTGGCTCCAAGCTGAAGGCAGCCGTCAAGTAAGACTGCTCCTGCGAAGAGAGGCCGTCCTTCGGGGCGGCCTCTCTTCGTCTTCAGGGGAGCTGCCCGGCGTCGAACGCTCAGCCCGAGCGCCTAGGCTGGAACAGTGAATTCGTACCGTCTCGCAGGCCTCGTCGTTCTTGTGGCCAGCGCGGCAGCCGGGCTCATCGCCGCCCTCATGGTCGGCGGGGGAGCCGTGCCCCCCAAGCTGCTCGATCCCGGCCCCATCGTGATGTGGGGTCTTCCCGTTGCCAAGCTCATCGCCAACCTCGGCGCGGCAGCCATGCTGGGCTCTCTCGTGCTGGCGCTGTTCGGTCTGCGCAGCGGCTCACGGCCGTTCGACCTCGCGCTCGATACGGCCTCCATCGGCGCCGCGATCTTCACCGTCGCCTCGGGTATCACGGCATTCCTGACCTTCATGGCGGCGTTCAACCCGAAGCTCACGGCCGAGAACTCGTTCGGTGAACAGTTCGGTCGTTTCCTGCTCGAGCTCCCACTCGGCCAGGCCTGGTTGATCACCACCCTGATGGGCGCGGTGATAACTCTTCTGCTCTTCGGCTGGCGCAGTTGGACGGGCACGCTGCTCACCGCCGTGCTCGCTGCAGCCGCGTTCCTGCCCATGGCCACCCAGGGGCACTCCGGCGACGTCGAGGGCCACGCCGTCGCGGTCAACTCGATCCTGCTGCACACCGTGGGTGCCGCCGTGTGGGTGGGCGGTGTGATCCTGCTGGTGCTGCTGCGCGGCCTGGACGGTCGCGCCCGATCGGATGCTGATCGCATCGACCTGCCGGTGCTCGTCGCGCGGTACTCGTCGCTGGCCATCGCCGCGTTCGTCGTTGTGGCGGTCTCGGGCATCGCGCGCACGGTCGTCGCGCTGGGCGAGTGGAGCGAACTGCTCTCGCCGTATGGTCTGATCGTCATCGGCAAGACGGTGCTGCTGGTGGGTCTTGGCCTGTTCGGCGCCTGGTATCGGCGCAAGCTCATCCCGCACCTGAAGGGCCAGCGCGAACGGCGCGCTTTCTGGACCCTCATCGTCGGTGAGATCGCACTGATGGGGGCGGCGTCCGGCGCCGCCGCAGCCCTGGCACGCACGCCTCCGCCGCTCGGCGAGGAGGCGCCCGCCGTGCAGACTCCGGCCGAACGCCTCACCCGCTCGCCGCTGCCGCCCGAGCTCGACATCACCCAGTGGCTGACAGCATCCGATTGGGACATCCTGTGGCTCATCGCCGCGGGGTTCGGTGTGTTCTTCTACGTCGCGGGCCTGCTGCGTCTGCGCCGCCGCGGCGACACATGGCCCGTGCAGCGCACGATCTTCTGGATGGCGGGCCTGGCATCGCTGGTGTGGGTCACCTGCGGACCGATCAACGCCTACCAGGAGTATCTGTTCAGCGTGCACATGCTCGGGCACATGCTGCTGGGCATGGGCATCCCGCTGCTGCTGGTGCTCGGCGCTCCCGTCACCCTGGCGCTGCGAGCGATCAAGAAGCGCAACGACGGTACCCGCGGCGGGCGTGAGTGGATCCTGTGGGCCGTGCACTCGCCGTACTCGAAGTTCATCACACACCCGTTCGTCGCCGCGGCGGTGTTCGTGCTGTCGCTGTGGGCGTTCTACTTCACCGACCTCGTGCGCTGGGCGATGTACGACCACCTGGGCCACGAGTGGATGATCATTCACTTCATGATCTCGGGCTACCTGTTCGTGCTGACCCTGATCGGCGTCGACCCGATCCCGTACCGTCTGCCGTACGCCGGCCGCCTGATCACCCTGATCGCGGTCATGGCGATGCACGCGTTTTTCGGGTTGGCGATGATGATGCAGGAAGGCCTGATGGTCGCCGAGTGGTTCGGTTCGATGGGCCGCACCTGGGGGCCGACACCGATGGAGGATCAGTACATCGGTGGCGGTATCGCGTGGTCGGTGGGTGAGATCCCGACGCTCATCCTGGCCGTCACGGTCGCGATCCAGTGGTCGCGATCGGATGCCCGATTGCAGCGTCAACGCGACCGCCACGCCGACCGCACCGGTGAGGCCGAGCTCGAGGAGTACAACGCGCAGCTGGCGCAGCTCGCCGAGCGCGACCAGCGTGCGGCATCCCGCGACGTGCGCTGAGCTCGGGTCAGCCGCTGGGCGACCCGACGCGGATCGACAGCGATCCGTCGGCCAGTACGACGACCGTGCCGCTGATCTGGAACGGCACGTCCTCTGAGAGGGCGCGCACTGATCCGTCGTACAGCGACTGGATGTCGACATCGATGTGTGCGACGGCGTCGGCTGCCGGGATCGCCCAGTGTGCGCCGTCGGGTACGACCGACACCTCGGGCTGCGCGACGATCGACCAGTCGGGTGTGGAGCCCGGGGCGAGTCGGTTCTGCACTTCGAGACCGAACGGACAAGACGTGGGCTGCAGCACCTCTTGCTCGGCGCACGTCAGGAGAAACTGCTCGACCTGCTGCTGTGCGACTTCGATGAACTTGGGGGTGGCTTGTGCCTGCACGGTGACAGGGGTGCGGGCCGCGGCGGTATCGGCGAGCACGCTGACACCGGGAGTCGCAGCGACGGCTGTGTCGACCGACACGGAGTACAGGCCGGGGGTGAGCACGAGCATGTGCAGCGGAGCCAGCGGATCGGCTTCCTCTCCCGGGTCGATGATCTGACGGCGGTCGATGGCGAACCCGTTGACGGTGAACGCATCGGAGCCGCGCAGGTTCAGTTCGATCTCGGCGAGCGGGCTGCGGTCGAACCGCCAGTTGGGGGCGACGCCCAGCCAGCCGTCCTGTACGACGGTGAACGTCGACGTTCCGTCGATGCCACCGGCCTCATAGGCCACACGCACCCGGTGTTCGCCGTCCTCCTCGCTGTGCGCGATCACCTCGATGTCGCTCAGCGGAGCGAGCGCGGCCTGCCGGAGCAGCGCCTCGGATGAGGTACCTTGCAGCCCTGACTCTTGCAGCACGGCCAGATCGACGGCGACTCCGGGAAGCAGCAGCGCGTCGGCCACGCGTCCTGAGGCGAGTAGGTCGAGGTAGTGGCTCACAAACGCCGCGGGGCTGTAGAACTGCTTGTACAAGGACATGCCGCCAGCGGTGATCGCTGCCAGTAGCAGTGCTCCGACGATGCCGAGAAGCGTGAGGTCGGCACGCAGGCGCGCTCGCGCGCCAGATACCGTCCGCCCCTGCATCATGGCGGACAGTCTAGGGAATACGTGCTGTGATCATGCCCAACGCGGTGCTGGCTGTGGGCGAACTAGCATGGGTGGGTGTCCGCCCCAGCCCTCTCTGATGAGCAGCAGCAGCTGTTCCGTCTGATCGAGGACACCGATGAGCATGTGTTCGTCACGGGACGCGCCGGCACGGGTAAGTCGACACTGCTTCAGCACTTCGCGTCGAACACGAAGAAGCAGATCGCGATCTGCGCGCCGACTGGCGTCGCGGCGCTGAACGTCGAGGGTCAGACGATCCACTCGTTGTTCCGACTGCCGATCGGTCTGATCGCCGAGAGCGAGATCGAGCAGAGCGATACGACCCGGCGCATCCTCAACACCATCGAGACGCTCGTGATCGACGAGATCTCGATGGTCAATGCCGATCTGATGGATGCCATCGACCGGTCATTGCGGCAGGCGCGGGGCAAGCGCGGGATACCGTTCGGCGGCGTGCAGGTGGTCATGTTCGGCGATCCGTACCAGCTGGCGCCGGTGCCGCCGCGGGGCGACGAGCTGCGCTACATCCAGGATCACTACCGCTCGTTCTGGTTCTTCGACGCGAAGGTATGGACCGGTGGCGCGGCTGCCGCCGGCGGAATGCTCGACCTCGGTACTCACGGTGCGAAACTGCACGTGCACGAGCTGGTGCACATCCACCGGCAGTCCGATGACGGGTTCAAGGCCATGTTGAACGCGGTGCGCTATGGGCGGGTGACCGCCGAGATCGCCGGTGCGTTGAACACCGCCGGCGCGCGCACCCCGCCCGATCCCGAGCCGGGTGAGGTGCCGATCATTACGCTCGCCACCCGCAACGACATCGTCAACGGCATCAACAAGCGTCATCTGGCGGCTCTGTCCGGCCGCGAGCAGACCGCGCACGCCGAGGTCAGCGGTGACTTCGGCCGGGGGGAGTCGAACTATCCGGCGGATGCCGAGTTGAAGCTGAAGGTGGGCGCGCAGGTGATGTTCCTGCGCAACGACACCGCCATGCAGGGTGAGCCGCCGCGGTGGGTCAACGGCTCGATCGGCACGGTCACCCGCATCCTCGGCGGGACAGTGCGGGTCGATGTCGATGGTGAGGAGTTCGATGTCGAGCCCGCGGTCTGGGAGCGTTTCCGATACGCCTACAACCCGGGCACGAAGACGCTCACTCGCGAGGTGGCGGCCGAGTTCACGCAGTTCCCGTTGCGGCTGGCGTGGGCGGTGACGATCCACAAGTCGCAGGGCAAGACGTACGACCGCGCGGTGGTCGATCTGGGGTCGGGCGCGTTCGCGCCCGGACAGACGTATGTCGCGCTCTCGCGCCTGACGGCGCTCGACGGACTGTACTTGTCGCGACCGCTGCGTCCCCGCGACATCCGTGTCGACGAGGACGTGCGGCGGTTCATGCGCGAGGCCTGGGAGGCGCGTCAGGCGGCCAAGACGCAGGAATGACGGATGCCAACGCTGGCGGGCTCTCAGGTATCGGCCTCTAGACTCGGAGGGTTCCCGTCCGAGACCAGAGGTTCCCATGCTGCTTCGTTCGTCGCGCCGCGCCCGCGCCCTCGTCGGTGGCGCCCTGGCGCTCGCCTTGGTCCTGACCGGATGCTCGGCATCGACGCCCGAGTTCACGTACACCCCGCCCGAGCAGGTGGATGCGCCGCTGCCCGATGATGTCACCGCGCAGCTGCAGTCGGCCGTCGAGAATGCGATGACCGCGAGCGGTTCGACCGGCGCGATCGTCGGCGTGTGGGTGCCGTGGAGCGGCCAGTGGGTCGCCGGTCTCGGCACCCAGAGTGGCGACGACAGCGCCGAGGTCACCGCCGACATGTCGTTCCGCATCGCGGATACGACGCGTCTGATGACCTGCGATGTGCTGTACGGCATGGCCGACGCGGGCGAGATCGAGCTCGATGCACCGGTGACCAAGCACGTCTCGGGCGTCGCCGACCTCTCGGACGTCACCCTGCTCGACTTGTGCAACGGTACGAGCGGCGTGGGATCCTCCGAGGGCATCGCGAAGCCGTACTGGCTCAAGACTCCCGACCGCGAGTGGGCACCATTGCGTCTGGCCAGCTACGGTCTCGGCGTCGCGCGTGGTCCCGTGCACACCACCTACCGCGACTCCGACGCCGGCTATCTGCTGCTCGGTCTCGCTCTCGAGCGCGTCTCGGGCAAGACCGCCACCGAGCTGATCTCCGAGTACGTCACGACGCCATTGGGCCTGGCATCCACGTCGCTGCCGGCACCGGCATCCGCTGTTCCCGCCCCCTCTCCCGCGCTCAAGGGCAACTATCTGCCGCCCGCCGAAGGCGGCGGCTACGACTGTGCAGCTCCCATCGACATCACCCAGAGCTCGTCCAGCATCGGTTTCACCGACTCGGGCGTCACCTCGACGATCACCGACCTCGGCCGCTACGTGCAGGCCACCGCCCGGCAGGCGCTGCGCGACGAGGGCGCCGAGCCCGCGCGCTTCGGGCAGCCGCTTCCGACGTCGTCGAGCGCACCGTCGTGGTACCAGGCCACTGGCGGCGGCATGCTGGTGGGCTCGATGGTGGGCCAGCACGGCTGGGTGCCCGGGTATGCCACATCGGCCTACTCCGACCCCGCCACGGGATTCACCGTGGCCGTCACGCTGAACAATTCGTCGGCGGGCGGGTCGACGGCCGCATATCTGGCCTGGCAGCTCGCCGCGATCGCCTCGAAGTCTCCGGCGGCGTCCGGCCAGACGGCTCCTGAGTTCGGTCTGCCGTTCACGGCTGAGCAGTACGGTCAGACGATCGCCGACGGGGCGATCTGCGCCGCACCGCAGGAGTGACCGGGTTCGGCTCCAGCGCACGGCCATCCGGGGGAGTCACCGCCGTCGGGCTCGTCGCGATCGGGCTCCTGTGCCAGGAGGTCGGCGCTTCGGTCGCCGTGCTGCTGTTCCCGCAGACCGGCCCGCTGGGCATGGTGCTGCTGCGGTTGGTGTTCACCGCGCTGATCCTGCTGCTGATCGCTCGCCCGTCGCTTCGGGGGCACTCCGCGAGCGCGTGGCGTTCGGTGCTGCTGTTCGGCGGCGTGCTGGCGCTGATGAACAGCATGTTCTACCTGGCGCTGAACGAACTGCCGCTGGGCGTCACCGTGACGATCGAGGTGCTCGGACCGCTGACCCTTGCGGTGGTCGTCGCCCGCACCCGCGCGGCATGGCTCTGGGCGGGCCTGGCCGGCATCGGCGTGCTCGCGCTGGGCGGCGGCGGGTGGGATCGCCTCACGGTGACGGGTGTGCTCTTCGCGCTCGGCGCCGCGGCAAGCTGGGCCGGGTACATCCTCGCTTCGGCACGGGTCGGGCGCGAGTTTCAGGGGCTGGACGGACTGGCGCTGGCGATGGTGTTCGGCGCGCTGCTCTCGCTGCCGTTCGGTATCGCCGATGCGGGGTCGGCGCTGCTGCGCGTCGAACTGATCGCCCTGGGGGCGGCGGTGGCCCTGCTCAGCTCGACCATTCCGTACGCCCTCGAACTGATCGCGCTACGTCGGCTGAGTCCGGCGGTGTTCGGCGTGCTGATGAGTCTGGGGCCGGCGATCGCGAGCCTCGCCGGGTTCGTACTGCTCGGGCAGCATCTGTCGCCGTTGGAACTGATCGGCATCGCACTGGTCATCCTCGCGAGTGCGGGTGCGATGGGGGTGGGGCGGCCTCGTCCCGGCAGCTCGGCCCCGGGTGGGGGAGAGCCTCCGCCGACCACCGGGATCATACCGACGGCGTGAAAGGATGGCAGGGTGCGTCCCTCTCGTAGAATCCCGCTGTTGCGCGGATTCGTGGGCGCCACCGTCGCAACATTTGTCGCACTGCTCTCGCACGTCGGCGTGGGTGGCGACCTGCCGGGAGCGCTCGGCATCGCCGTGCCGTGGATGCTGTCGCTGATGATCAGCACGCTGCTGGCCGGCCGCCGACTGTCGGTAACCCGGCTCAGCATCGCGGTCGCCCTCTCGCAGGCGCTGTTCCATGTGCTGTTCGTGCTGGGCAGCATCACCCCGCGGGGCGGGCTCGCCCCGCATGTGCACGGCACCGCGGTGATCACGCTCGAGAGCGGAGCGGTGCTCCTGCCCGACGGTGCCGGCATGTGGCTGGCCCATGTGATCGCCGCTGCGGTGACCGTGCTGGCGTTGCACCGGGGAGAGCGCATCGTCCGGGCGCTCGCGTCCGTGGCATCCGATGTTGCGCTGTGGGTGCGCCGAGCCGTGCGCGTCGTCGTCCTCGCGCGACCACTCGAACTGGGCGGGCAGCGCTGGAGCGTCGCCGCTGGCACGTTGCCGCGCGACCCGCACCGGGCGGTTCTGCGTCGCCGCGGCCCGCCGCTCTGCGTCTGATCTGACACCTGCGCGACACCGTCGCGCGATGTGGGCATTCGAACGCCCGCACAGATGCAGACGCCGCGCCCGCGGCATCCGAAGAGAGGTTTTTCATGTTCCGTATCCGCACCGTTCTCGCCACCGCCGCGGTGGCCGTCCTCGCCGGGCTGGGCGTCGCTGCGCCGGCATCCGCACACGACACGATCGTGTCGAGCTCGCCGGGCGCCGACGAGCAGCTCAGCGCCGCCCCCGAAGAGGTGGTGCTCGTCTTCTCGAACGAGCTGCTCTCGCTCGACGGCAACACCGGCACGGCGATGATCGTCGAAGACGAGTCGGGCAAGGACTGGGTCGCCGGCGAGCCGGTGGTCGAGGCCGACACCGTCGCCGTTCCCCTGGAGCCGGGAATGACCGATGGCACCTACCTGGTCACCTGGAAGGTCGTCTCGAGCGACGGGCATCCGACGTCGGGCGACTACTCGTTCTCGATCGCGGGGGTGGCCCCCACCGAGGCGCCGGCGACCGAGACGGCCGAGCCCGAGCCGACCGAGTCGGCGACGGCGGTGACCACGCAGGCCGAGGTCACCGATGAGGCCGAGGTGCCCGCCGATGACGAGTCGGCGCCGTGGCCGCTGCTGATCGGCCTCGGGGTCGTGCTGCTCGCCGCTGTCGTGACCTTCATCGTGATCCTGGCGCGCAAGAAGCGCTGAGCCGGACGCGCGGTCCGCGGCGGAGTGTTTCGTGGCCGGCGCGCGACAGGCGCCGGTCACGGCAGAATGGGGTCATGAGTTTCGACGCCATCACCGAGGACGATCTGCGCCAGGTCGGCAGCGTGAAGTGGACCCGCTTTCCCGACACGATCGGCATGTTCATCGCCGAGATGGACTTCGGGGTCGCGCCGGCCATCACCGGGGCCGTCTGCGATGCGATGACCGAGGGGTTCACCGGATACCTGTCGCAGCCCACGGCCGAGGCCCTGAAGGCGGCGACGGCCCGCTGGCACGCCGAGCACTATGGCTGGGATGTGCCGGTCGACGATGTGCGTCTGGTGGCTGATGTGCTGGTCGCGTACGAGTTCGCGATCACGACGTACACGTCGCCCGGTGCCGCGGTCATCGTGCCCACGCCGGCGTACATGCCGTTCCTCAGCGTGCCGCTGCGGCACGGGCGCCGGGTCATCGAGGTGCCCAGCGTCGAAGTCGACGGTCGTTGGACGATGGACCTGGATGCTGTCGCGCAGGCGTTCGACGACGGCGGCGAGCTGCTGGTGCTGTGCAACCCGCACAACCCGCTGGGTACCGTCGCGACGCGCGACGAGTTGCTCGCGATCGCGAAGACGGTGTCGGATGCCGGTGGCCATGTGTTCTCGGATGAGATCCACGCGCCGCTCGTGTACGCGCCGGCGCAGCACATCCCGTACGCGTCGGTGTCGGATACGTCCGCTGAGCACACGATCACGGCAACCTCGGCGTCGAAGGCATGGAACCTGGCGGGCTTCAAGTGCGCGCAGCTGATCCTGTCGAATGACGCCAGCCGGGCCGCGTGGGATGCCGACGGCGGATGGGCCGGTCACGGCACGGCGACGATCGGCGTGATCGCCCAGCTCGCGGCGTACACGGCCGGCGAGGAGTGGCTGCACGAGGTCACCGACTACCTCGATGGCAACCGCCGTGAACTGGCGGCTCTGGTGGCTGAGCACCTGCCCGGTGTGCGGGTGACGATGCCTGAGGGCACGTACATCGCGCTGCTCGACTTCCGCGAGACGGGGCTGACCGGTGACCTCGGCGAGTGGTTCCGTGAGCACGCGGGGGTCTCGATGACCGACGGCGCCGCCTGCGGCGAGGCCGGCGTCGGATACACGCGCTTCGTGTTCGCCACGCCCCGGCCGATCATGCGCGAGGCCGTGCTGCGGATCGCCCGGGCTCTGGAGTCGCGCGCGGCGGCGTGAGGGGTGCTTGCGTGTTGCGCTTCGCGCTTTCGTGCGTGCATGCACGAGAACAGGCTCGTTCGTGAGAACAGGCTGATTCTGCGGAAATGGGCCTGTTGCGGGTAACGAGCCTGTTCTCGGTGACGCAGACCACCGTCGCACCCGCATCACCGCGCCCGCACTAGTGTGTGGGGATGCCCTCACCCGCACTGCTCGCCGTCTCGCACGGCACCTCGGACGCCGCCGGCGCCGCCGACGTGCATGCGCTCGTCGAGGCCGTGCGTGCTGCCGCACCGCATCTGACCGTGCATGAGGCGTTCGTCGACGTGCAGCAGCCCGACGTCGCCAGTGCGCTCGAGGCGATCGACGGGCCTGTCGTGGTCGTGCCGTTGCTGCTGTCGAGCGGGTTCCATGTCTTCCACGACCTGCACGGTGCGGTCGCGCATCGATCGGATGCCGTCGTGGCCGATCCGCTCGGACCCGACCCGCGACTGGCCGAGGTGCTCATGCGCCGGCTCCCGACGGCAAGGCCGACGGCGCGTCCGGCGGACTCACCCGGAAGGGTGCCGGAAACACCGGTCGTGCTCGCTGTTGCGGGGTCGCGCGACGAGCGCTCCGCCGTCGACGCCGAGGGAATGGCCGAGCAGTTCGGGGCTCTGCTCGGCCGGCCTGTGCATCTCGGGTACCTGGCCGCCCGCGAACCCGAACTCGGCGAACTGCTGGCGGAGCATCCGGATGCCGTCGTGGCGACCTATCTGCTCGCTCGCGGGTACTTCTTCGACCTTGCTGTGCGCCGTGCGCACGGGCATCCGATCGCTCTTCCGTTACTCGACGGCGGGCGGCCGCCTGCCGAGCTCACCGCTCTCGTGCTGGAGCGTTCCAGAGCGGCGGCCGCACAGCTCAACCGCGCGCACGAATAGCACGCGCCGTAGCTCGTGTGTGGTTCGTTGCGCTGCGTGACCGGGCGTGACGATTCTTGACGTCATAAGTCGGTCAAGGGTTTTCAGACACCGTCCGAATATCTAGGTTTCCTCTCGTGGCGACACTCGCCGCATCCGGTACGAGAGCGAGATCATGACTGTCGAACAGCAGGCCCCCGTTCGCGGCGCACGAACGCGTACGGCACGCACCCCGTCGAAGCCTCACGGGCAGTGGGCCGTCGACGGCACCACGCCGCTCAACGCCAATGAGGAGTTCAAGCTCGCCGACGGCGGCCTGAACGTGCGCGAGCGCATCGAGACCATTTACGCCAAGGGTGGGTTCGCCTCGATTGACCCGACCGATCTGCACGGCCGATTCCGCTGGTGGGGCCTGTACACCCAGCGGAAACCCGGTATCGACGGCGGGCGCACCGCTCAGCTGGAACCGCACGAGCTCGAGGATGAGTACTTCATGCTTCGGGTGCGCATCGACGGCGGCCAGCTCACCACCGAGCAGCTGCGGGTGATCGCGGGCATCTCGACCGAGTTCGGGCGCGACATCGCCGACATCACCGACCGGCAGAACGTGCAGCTGCACTGGATCCGCATCGAGGACGTGCCCGAGATCTGGCGCCGCCTCGAGGCGGTCGGACTGCACACCACCGAGGCATGCGGCGATGTGCCACGCACCTTCCTCGGCTCAGCGGTCGCCGGGATTGCCGAGGACGAGCTGATCGACCCGACCCCGCAACTGCGCGAGATCATCGAGCGGTACATCGGCGACCCGTCATACGCGAACCTGCCGCGCAAGTACAAGACCGCCATCACCGGGCATCCGAGCCTCGACGTCGTGCACGAGATCAACGACTGCTCGTTCGTGGCCGTCGAGCACCCCGAACTGGGGGTCGGCTACGACCTGTGGGTGGGTGGCGCGCTCGCCACCGTGCCGCGGCTGGGTGAGCGGCTGGGCGCCTTCGTGACACCCGACCGCGTCGCCGAGGTGTGGGAGGGCGTCACCGCTGTCTTCCGCGACTACGGCTACCGCCGGCTGCGTAACAAGGCCCGCATGAAGTTTCTGCTTGCCGACTGGGGCGCCGAGAAGCTGCGCGAAGTGCTCGAGGCCGAGTATCTCAGCGAACCGCTGCCCGACGGCCCGGCACCCGCCGACCCGGTCGGCTCACACGATCACGTCGGAGTGCACCGGCAGAAGGACGGCAGGTTCTACATCGGCGCCGCCACCACCGTCGGGCGTCTCTCCGGCACCACCCTGACCCGCTTGGCCGACCTCGCCGAGGCCAACGGCTCCACTCGCATCCGCCCCACGGTGTTCCAGAAGATCCTGATCCTCGACATCCCCGAAGACCGCGTGCAGAACGTCATCGCCGGACTCGACGACCTGGGGCTGCCGTCGCGTCCCAGCCTGTTCCGCCGTGGCACGATGGCCTGCACGGGCATTGAGTTCTGCAAGCTCGCGATCGTCGAGACCAAGGTCAACGCGGCGAACGCGATCGAGCAGCTCGAAGAACGTCTCGGCGCCCTCGAACCCGAGATCGGGCAGACCATCACCCTGCACGTGAACGGATGCCCGAACTCGTGCGCCCGCATCCAGACCGCCGACATCGGTCTGAAGGGGCAGCTGGTGACGATCGACGGTCAGCAGGTGCCCGGCTACCAGGTGCACCTCGGCGGGGGACTGGCCACCGAGGGGCGTCCGGAGGCCGGGCTGGGGCGCACCGTGCGCGGGCTGAAGGTGCCCGCTGATGGCATCGCCGACTACGCCGAGCGCGTCATCCGCCGCTACCTCGCCGACCGCGACTCGGGCGAGACCTTTGCGCACTGGGCGCATAGGGCTGACGAGGAGGCTCTCCGGGGAGAGCCCGACGAAGGCGGCGCGTCGTGAGCGTCAGTCTCGCGCCCCGGCTGCAGACCAAGCGAACCCGCGACGAGCTCGCGGCGCTCGCCGCGCAGGGGGATGCCGAGTTGGGAAGCCTGACGGACGGCGAAGCGTCGGCGACCGAGGTCGTCGCGTGGGTCGCGCGCCACTTCGGGGCGGATGCTGCCGCCGTGGCCTGCTCGATGGCGGATGCGGCACTGCCGCACCTCGTGGCCGAACAAGTGCCCGGCGTGGACGTGCTCTTTCTGAACACCGGCTATCACTTCACCGAGACCCACGCGACCCGCGATGAGGTCGCCCGGACGCTCGATGTACGCGTCGTGGACGTGACACCCGAGCAGACCGTCGCCGAGCAGGACGAGGCGTTCGGTGCCCGTCTGTTCGAGCGCGATGCGGCCTTGTGCTGCGCTCGCCGCAAGGTGGCGCCACTGAAGGCGGCGCTCGGCGGGTACGAGGTGTGGTTCACGGGCGTGCGCCGCGATGAGGCGCCCACCCGCACGAACACGCCGCTGGTGACGTTCGACGAGCGCAACGGCCTGGTCAAGGTGAACCCCATCGCGGCGTGGAGCCTCGACCAGGTGCTCGCCTACGCCGCCGAGCACCGTGCCCCGGTGAACCTCCTGACCGACTTCGGTTACCCGTCGATCGGATGCCAGCCGTGCACCAGACCGGTCGCGCCCGGCGAAGACCCCCGTTCCGGCCGCTGGGCCGGCCAGGCGAAGACAGAATGCGGACTGCACACATGAGTACCATCACCTTCCGGTCGTTGAGCGCCCAGCGAAGCGACGAGACGAAACGCCCCATTCAGGGCACCCTCGACACGCTCGAGGCCGAGGCCATCCACATCATCCGTGAGGTAGTCGCCGAGTTCGAGCGTCCCGTGTTGCTGTTCTCGGGCGGCAAAGACTCGGTGCTGGTGCTGCACCTGGCCACCAGGGCGTTCGCGCCCGGGCGGGTGCCGTTCCCGGTGCTGCACGTCGACACCGGGCACAACTTTCCCGAGGTGCTGGCGTTCCGCGATGAGACGGTCGCCCGTTTCGGTCTGACACTCGAGGTCGCACGAGTACAGGACTACATCGACGACGGCCGCCTGGCCGAGCGCCCTGATGGCACCCGCAATCCGTTGCAGACGCAGCCGCTGCTCGACGCGATCGCCGCGGGCCGGCACGACGCCGTCTTCGGCGGAGCCCGCCGCGACGAAGACAAGGCCCGCGCCAAGGAACGCATCATCTCGTTGCGAGACGAGTTCGGGCAGTGGGATCCGCGCAATCAGCGCCCCGAGCTGTGGAGCCTGTACAACGGCCGCCACCTGCCCGGCCAGCACGTGCGGGCGTTCCCGATCTCGAACTGGACCGAGCTCGACGTGTGGAGCTACATCGAGCGCGAGGGCATTCCGCTGCCACCCCTGTACTTCGCGCACGAGCGCGACGTGTTCCGCCGGGACGGCATGTGGCGTGGGGTGGGCGAGTTCTCGCAGCCGCTCCCCGACGAGCAGGTCGAGCGCCGCACCGTGCGCTACCGAACCGTCGGCGACATGAGCTGCACCGGGGCGGTGGAGTCGGATGCTGCCGACACCGCGTCCGTGGTGGTCGAGGTTGCCCGCTCGACCCTCACCGAGCGCGGCGCGACGCGCGCCGACGACCGGATCAGCGAGGCCGCCATGGAAGACCGCAAGAAGAACGGATACTTCTGATGACCACCGACACCACCGGTAGCGGACTGTTCCGCTTCGCCACGGCCGGGTCGGTCGACGACGGGAAATCGACCCTGGTCGGTCGCCTGCTGCACGACGCGAAGGCGATCCTCGCCGATCAGCTCGAGCAGGTCGCCGCAACGTCCCGCCAGCGCGGCTTTGCTCACGGCGACTTCGATTTCGCGCTGCTCACCGATGGACTGCGGGCCGAGCGCGAGCAGGGCATCACGATCGACGTCGCCTACCGCTACTTCTCGACGGGCAGGCGCAGCTTCATCCTGGCCGATTGCCCCGGTCACGTGCAGTACACCCGCAACATGGTCACCGGGTCGGCCACCGCCGACGCCGTGGTCGTGCTGGTCGACGCGCGCAAGGGCGTGGTCGAGCAGACCCGCCGGCATCTGGCCGTCGTGTCGCTGCTGCGCGTGCCGCACGTGATCATCGCCGTGAACAAGATCGACCTGATCGGCTTCGACGAAGACCGCTTCAGCGAGATCGAGCTTGAGGCTGAGCGGGTCGCCGAGCAGCTGGGGCTGCGGGGCATCCATGTGCTCCCTGTCTCGGCGCTGGAGGGCGACAACATCGTCGATCGCTCGGAGCGCACCCATTGGTACGACGGCGTCACCCTGCTGCAGCTGCTCGAGACGCTGCCGAGCACGGCGGATGCCGAGCACCGGGCATCCGCGTTCCGTCTTCCGGTGCAGTTGGTGCTGCGCCCGCAGGGCGGGCTGCGTCCCGACATCGATGACCCCGAGCGGTACCGCGACTTTCGTGGCTTCGCCGGGCGCATCTCGTCGGGTGAGGTGCGCGTCGGTGACCGTGTCGAGGTGTTCCCCGGCGGGCATGAGACGACCGTCACGAGCATCCTCTCCGCGGGCGTCGAGGTCGACGCCGCCACCGCGCCCGAGTCGGTCGCGGTGACGCTCGCGGATGAGGTGGATGCTGCGCGCGGGGCGCTCATCTCAGCCGCAGGCACCGTGCCGTCGGGCAATCGCGAAGCCATCGTCGAGCTGTTCCAGCTCGACTCGCGCGCCGTCAGCGTCGGGGCGAAGGTACTCGTCAAACACGGCACCGCTACCGTGCAGGCGCTGGTAGCCGAGGTGATCGACCGGCGTGACCTCGAGACGCTGGCGCATCTTGAGGCCGAATCGATCGCGGTGAACGAGATCGGGCGGGTGCGGCTGCGCTTCGCCGCCGAGCTGCCGCTCGAGCCGTATGCCATCGATCGCTCGAACGGCTCGCTCGTGCTGATCCACCCCGGCGATGGTGCGACGCTCGCCGCCGCGACCGTCGTGGACTGAACCGAATCACATGCACAACGGACGCTGAGGAGGCGAAACCCGTGAAGATCACCCGCAGGACCACCGCTCTGACCGCCCTTGGACTGGCCGTCATGATGCTCGCGGGCTGTGCCTCAGCATCCGCCGATCAGAACGGCGCAGACCTCGCGGAAGTGCGCGTGGGTTACTTCGCCAACGTGACCCACGCGCCGGCACTCGTCGGCATCTCGGAGGGCCTGCTGCAGGACGCGCTGGGCGACGTCGAGCTGAAGGCCGAGGTGCTGGGGGCCGGCCCGGCCGCGATCGAGGCGCTGTCGGCCGGCGCGATCGATGCCGCCTACATCGGTCCGAACCCCGCGATCAACACGTTCATCCAGTCGGGCGGGCAGTCGGCGAAGATCATCGCCGGGGCGACATCGGGCGGTGCGGCGCTGGTCGTGGACGACGAGATCACGGGCATCGACGACCTGAGGGGGAGCACCATCGCGACCCCGCAGCTCGGCAACACGCAGGATGTCGCGCTGCGCAGCTGGCTGACCGACGAGGGGCTGGCGACGTCCGTTTCGGGCGGCGGCGATGTGAACATCACGCCGACCGAGAACGCGCTGACGTTCACCCTGTTCCAGGAAGGCGGCGTCGACGGCGCCTGGCTGCCCGAGCCGTGGGTGTCGCGGCTTGTGGTCGAGGCCGGTGCGACGGTGCTCGTCGATGAGAGGGATCTCTGGGACGATGGCGCGTTCCCGACGACGGTGCTGCTGGTGCGCGCGGACTTCGCGCGGCAGCATCCGGATGCCGTCGACGATCTGCTCGCCGGGCACATCGCCTCGGTGCAATGGCTCGCCGATAACGCCGGCCAGGCGCCGGCGGTGATCAACGCCGCGCTGGAGGAGGCCACGGGCAAGGGCCTGTCCGACGAGGTACTGACCCGTGCGCTGCAGAACGTGACCTTCACGGTCGATCCGCACGCCGAGACGTTCGAGAGACTCGTGCAGAACGGTCTGGCCGCCGGCACGCAGAAGGAAGGGTCGATCGACGGGCTGTTCGACCTGCGGGCGTTGAACGCGCAGCTGGCGGACGACGACCAGGAGGCTGTATCGGCAGCCGGGCTGGGCGTGGACTGATGGGCGCCTTCGCAGCCAAGAGTGTGGATGCCCCAGCATCCACCGCCCGACTGGCGCCGAGCTTCGACGGCATCGACCCGGCGCCGTCGCTGGCTCCTGTTGTCACTCCCGCCGTGCGGGTCTCGCACGTCACCAAGCGGTACGGCACGGGGCCGGTCGTGCTCGACGACATCTCACTCGACATCGCCCCCGGCGAGTTCGTCTGCCTGCTCGGCGCCTCAGGCTGCGGCAAGTCAACGCTGCTGAACCTCATCGCCGGACTCGAAGCGGCCAGCGCCGGCACGGTCGAGCTCGCCGCGACCCCGTCGCACCGTGCGGGTTCTGCGAAGGGCGCGGCGGTGATGTTCCAGGAGGCCGCGCTGATGCCGTGGCTCACGGCCCGCAAGAACATCGAACTGGCGCTGCGACTGCGCGGGGTACCGCGTGGCGAGCGTCGGGTCGGTGCCGAACGGCTGCTCGGCACCGTGAACCTCACCGAGGCGGCACAGAAGCGTCCGCACGAGCTCTCCGGTGGCATGCGGCAGCGCGTCGCGCTCGCGAGGGCGCTGGCGCAGGACCGTCCGGTGCTGCTGATGGATGAGCCCTTCGCGGCGCTGGATGCCATCACCCGCGATCTGCTGCATGAGGAGCTCGAGCGGGTCTGGCGCGCCACCGGCCGCACGATCGTGTTCGTCACCCACAACGTGCGCGAAGCGGCCAGGCTGGGGCAGCGGGTCATCCTGCTCTCCAGCCGGCCCGGTCGCATCGCGGGGGAGTGGCGCATCCGCAACACCGTCGGCCGCCGCATCGAATCCCCCGAGGTGGCGGCGCTGGCCGCAGAGATCACCGCCGAGCTGCGCAAGGAGATCGCCCGAAATGCCTCCTGAGAACGCCATAGCAGAGCAGGTCGATCTCGACACGCTCTCGGCCGGCCTCGACCGGCTGCAGTCCGGCCAAACCGATCGCACGTCGCCCGTGCGCGACGTGCTGTCGAAGGTGCTGCCGCCAATCGTCCTGCTGCTCGCGCTGCTCGGCATCTGGCAGGCGTGCGTGACGATCGCGAACCCGCGCCCTGACAAAGCGCCCAGCCCCGCGCAGGTCGTCTCGGCCCTCGGCGACGCGTGGGCATCCGGCCGGTTGCAGGAAGCGGTGGCGACCAGCCTGGAGCGCGGAGTGATCGGGTTCGTCATCGCGATCGTCGTGGGCACACCGCTCGCACTGCTACTTGCGGAGTGGAAGCCGCTGCGGCGCGCCGCCGGTCCGCTCATCTCGGGCCTGCAGGTGCTGCCCTCGGTCGCCTGGGTGCCGGCTGCGATCATCTGGTTCGGCCTCTCTGACGCCACGGCCTACTTCGTGATCCTGATGGGCGCGATCCCCTCGATCGTCAACGGTCTGCTCTCGGGCATCGACCAGGTGCCGCCGCAGCTGCGCCGGGTCGGCACGGTGCTCGGCGCGAGCCGCTGGCAACTGGCCACTGAGATCGCGTTGCCGGCATCCCTGCCCGGCTATGTCGCCGGCCTCAAGCAGGGGTGGGCTTTCTCGTGGCGATCGCTGATGGCGGCCGAGATCATCGCTGTGGGCGGCTCGATCGGCTTCGGCCTCGGCTCGATGCTGCAGCAGTCCCGCGAACTCGCCGACCTCGCCGCCGTGCTCGGCACGATCATCCTGATCCTGGGCATCGGCATCCTGATCGAACTCGTGATCTTCGGGCCCCTCGAGCGGCGCATGCTGCGCGGGCGCGGCCTCATCCTCGGAGGTGCCAGATGACCGGACATGTCACGCTCGTCGGGGCGGGACCAGGCGACGCCGGGCTGCTGACCCTGCGCGCTCTTCGAGCGCTCGAGAAGGCCGACGTGATTGTCGCCGACCGGCTGGGCGCCCGGCAGGTGCTCGCCCAGCTGGCAGACGACGGCATCGTGCTTGCAGCCGAGGTGATCGACGTGGGAAAGCTGCCCGGTCACCATCGGGTGCCGCAGGACGGCATCAACGATCTGCTGGTGCAGCGCGCCCTCTGCGGCGAGCACGTCGTCAGACTCAAGGGCGGCGATCCGTTCGTGTTCGGCCGTGGCCGTGAGGAGCAGCTGCACTGCGAAGCGGCAGGGGTACCGGTCGAGGTGGTGCCCGGCATCACCAGCGCCGTCTCGGTGCCGGCGATCGCGGGCATCCCGCTCACTCATCGCGGTGTCGCAGCGTCGTTCACGGTCGTCAGCGCACACGATCAGCTCGCGGCGGGCGGCATGCTGACCCGGTCAGTGGGCGACCACACCCTGGTGCTGCTGATGGGGGTCAGCACACTCGGCCATTCCGCACACGTGCTGGCAGCCGGTGCCCGCGGTCGCGACTGCCCCGTTGCCATCATCGAGGACGGCTACGGCGAGGCGGAGCGGGTCACGATCGGCACCCTCGGCACGATCGCGCATCTAGCGGCACAGCGGCAGGTGCGCTCGCCGGCCGTGATCGTGGTCGGCGAGGTCGTGCGGCTGAGCCCGCACGCCGCGTACGGGGGACCCGTCCGGCGGACGGCGCCGCACGATCGGGCGAAGCCGAGGCGGCGATGGGCAGATGCCCTCGATGCCGGCCTCGCCGTCGACACGAGTCTCGCCTCGGCCGTCGAGAGCGCGCTGACCACCGCTGAACCCACTCGCTCCCGCTGAACTCGCTCATCACGCTGAACCAGCCTTGCCCAGAAAGCCAACACCATGACCTCCACTCCTCTGACCCTGCGCGTCGCGATCGTCGGCGCCGGTCCCGCCGGCATCTACGCCGGCAACCTGCTGGCCACCGCGGTCGACGCACTTCGAGATGTGGCTCCCGAAGCGGCCGAAGGGCAGCATCCGATCGAGAGCGTCGAGATCGACCTGTTCGAATCGCTGCCCGCCCCGTACGGCCTCATCCGGTACGGCGTCGCGCCCGACCACCCGCGCATCAAGGGCATCGTGAACTCGCTGCACGAGATGCTCGACGCCCAGATCGAGGGCGCCGCGCGCCGCACGATCCGGTTCATCGGCAACGTTGAGGTCGGCCGCGACATCGCGCTCGACGAGTTGCGTGAGCGCTATCACGCGGTCATTCTCGCCACCGGTGCGATCCGTGACGCCGCACTGGACGTGCCCGGTGTCGACCTGCCCGGCTCTTACGGCGCGGCCGACTTCGTTGCGTGGTTCGACGGGCATCCCGATGTTGCGCGCACCTGGCCGCTGGACGCGAGATCGGTGGCCGTCATCGGCAATGGCAATGTCGCCCTTGATGTGGCGCGGGTGCTCGCCAAGCATGCCGAGGATCTGCGCAGTACTGAGATTCCCGACAACGTACTCGCTGGGCTCGAGGCCTCGGCCGTTGCCGACGTGCACGTGTTCGGGCGCCGTGGTCCCGCCGGCATCAAGTTCACCCCGATCGAGCTGCGCGAACTCGGCGAGGTCCCCGGCGTCGACGTCGTGCTGTACGACGAGGACTTCGAGGGCGTCGACCCTGCGGATGCGCCGAACAATCAGATGAAGGTCATGCTGCGCACCCTGAACAGCTGGCGCGGGCGGCCGGCCGGCACGGCATCGCGCCGGCTGCATCTGCATTTTTGGCATGCTCCCGTGGCGATCGAGGGTGAGGGGCGAGTCTCGGGCATCCGATTCGAGCGCACTCGCGCCGGCGCCGACGGCGCGCTCGAACGCACCGGCGAGGTGCGCGAATACGACGTGCAGGCGGTCTACCGTGCCGTCGGCTACTACGGCACGCGAGTGGTCGGTGCGCCCTTCGACGAGGCGCACGGCGTGGTGCCGAATGAGGGCGGTCGCGTCGTCGGCGAGCCGGGGCTGTACGCCACCGGGTGGATCAAACGGGGCCCGGTGGGGCTGATCGGGCACACCAAGTCGGATGCCCTCGAGACCGTCACGAATCTGATCGCGGATGCTGGCGCGGGCGTGCTCGGCAACGCTGGCTCTCTGGCCGCGCCGGGGCGTGCGGGCGACGTGCTCGACCTGCTCGACGAGCGCGAGACCGCCTACACGACGTGGGACGGATGGCTGGCGTTGGATGCCCGCGAGCGGGCGCTCGGCGAATCGCACGTGCACACCCGCGAGCGGGTCAAGGTCGTGCCGCGCGAAGAGCAGGTGGCGGTGTCGCGCGACGGGGTGCTGGTCCGATGACCTACGTGATCGCGCTGCCGTGTGTGGACGTTAAGGACCGGGCATGCATCGATGAGTGCCCGGTGGACTGCATCTACGAGGGCGAGCGGTCGCTGTACATCCATCCCGACGAGTGCGTCGACTGCGGCGCCTGCGAGCCGGTCTGCCCCGTCGAGGCGATCTACTACGAGGATGACGTGCCCGACGAGTGGTCCGATTACTACTCCGCGAACGTCGAGTTCTTTGACGAGATCGGCTCACCGGGCGGCGCGGCGAAGGTCGGCGTGTACGCGTTCGATCACCCGGTCGTGGCGGCGTTGTCTCTGCCCGAGTCAGCCGACGGGCAGGAGACGGGCCATGACTGATCCCGAGTACGACGTGCTGATCGTCGGCGGCGGCCCGGCCGGGCTATCGGCCGCTCTGAACCTGGGGCGTGCGCTCATGCGCGTTCTGCTGATCGACGCCGATCGTCCCCGCAACGCGGCCACGCTGGTGTCGCACGGCTTCCTCACCCGCGACGGCGTCTCGCCACACGAGCTGCGCCGTCTCGCACGTGAGGAGCTCGCGGGCTATCCGAACGTCGTGATCCGCACCCGGCGGCGTGTGTTCGGCATCGCGGCCGCCGCCGACGGCTTCCTCGCCGAGGTCGGCCGCCGAGAACCGACAGACGTTGTGCGCGCGCGGGCCGTGCTACTGGCGACCGGAGTGCGCGAGCAGCTGCCCGATGTGCCCAATCTGCGCGGGTTCTACGGCGTGAGCCTGTTCAGCTGCGTCGCCTGTGACGCCTGGGACCTGCGCGAGAAGAGTCTGGCGCTGATCGGTGAGAGCGCCGACCTCGTCGCCAGGGCACGGCTGATTGCGCGGTGGACCTCCCGGCTGACGGTGTTCACCCACGGTTCGGCGGTGATCGGGCCCGATGAGGAAGCCGAGCTGATCGCGCAGGGGATCGCGGTGGAGCGCTCGCCGATCGTCGAGCTGCGCGGCGAACGGGGCGTGATCACGGGCATCCGCGTCGCCGACGGCGGCGACCACGCGATCGACGGAGGCTTCGTGCAGCCGCAGTGGGACGCCGAGCTCGCCTATCTGCGCGAGGTGATGCCAGATATCGATGAGGACGGGCATCTGATCGTCGATCGGTCGGGGCGCACCAGCCGGTCGGGGCTGTACGCCGCGGGCGACATCGCCGCCCCCGGCCCGCAACAACTCGTAGTCGCTGCCGGTGCCGGGGCGCGGGTGGCGGCGGTCATCGTGCACGACACGCTCGGGGTCACAACGACGCATTGAGCGGGGTCCGTGTGCCCTCTCGTGCCGGGCAGGCGTGTACGAGAACAGGCTCGTTCGTGAGAACAGGCTGATTCTGCGGAGAAGGGCCTGTTCCGGGCAACGAGCCTGTTCTCGGTGACGCGAGCGGGGCGTATGCTGGAGGGGGCGGATGCTGGAGGCTGGGGTGAATGCGCGAGCCGGGGGGCCAATGCTGAGTGTCTGACCCCGCGGGTACCGTCGCCCGTGTGACAGAGAACGATGCACTCGCCGGACTCGACGCCGCTCAACTGCAGGCCGTCGAGCATGGCGATGGACCGCTGGTGATCGCGGCCGGTGCGGGCACCGGCAAGACCCGCGTGCTCACCGCGCGCGTGGCCCGCCTGTTGCAGGCCGGGGTGGCGCCCGAGCGGATGCTGCTGCTCACCTTCACGCGGCGCGCGGCGGCGTCGATGATCACGCGCGCCGCGGCGATGTGCGGTGACGCGCAGTCGGCGCAGCGGATCGCCGGCGGCACCTTCCACGCGGTGGCGCACCGGATCATCGCCGAACATGCGCAGCACCTGGGGCTGGCCGATGTCACGGTGCTCGACCCCGACGACGTGATCGATCTGCTCGATCTGCTGCGCTCCGAGCACGGCCTCGACGGCACAGGGCCGGCCGGGCAGACCACGCGCCTGCCGACCACGCGCACCATTGCCGACATCGGTTCGCGGGCGATCAATACCGGCACCCCGGCCCGGCAGGTGATCGACGAGCAGTTCCCGTGGGCGCTCGAGCACGCCGACGCGGTGCTCGCTCTGCTGCGGCACTACAGCATCCGAAAGCGCGAGCGCGGCCTGCTCGACTTCGACGACCTGCTCATCGCATGGCGGGCGCTGGTGCGCGACCCCGATGTCGGAGCGCGCCTGCGCGCGCGATGGGACTGGGTGCTCGTCGACGAGTACCAAGACGTCAACAGCCTGCAGGTCGACATCGTGCGCGGCCTTGCCCCCGATGGGCGGGGGCTCACGGTGGTCGGTGACGATGCGCAGGCGATCTACGGGTTCCGCGGGGCGAGCGCGGGGCACCTGTTGGGGCTCGCCGAGAGCTTCGATGACGCGACGGTCGTGCGGTTGGAACGCAACTTCCGCTCGACCCAGCCGATCCTCGACCTGGCCAACGAGGTGCGTCCCGGCGACCTGGGGCTGCGTCTGCGGGCTGACCGTGCGGATCCAGGCGTCGCGCCGGCGCTCGTCGTCTGCCGCAATGCCGATGATGAGGCGCGCACGGTCGCCGACCGGGTTCTCGCGGCCCACGCCGACGGCATGCCCCTGCGCGAACAGGCCGTGCTGATGCGCACCGGATCGCACAGCGCGCTGCTGGAAGTCGAACTGAAGGTGCGGGGTATCCCGTTCCACAAGTTCGGTGGCATCGGGTACCTCGAGACCTCGCACGTGCGCGATCTGCTGGCGGGATTCCGGGTGGTGCTCAACCCCGCCGACGAGGTCTCCTGGTATCGGCTGCTGACCCGTCATCGCGCCATCGGCAAAGTGTCGGCGCGCACGCTGGCGGGGATCCTCGCCGATGGTGGGATCGACCGCGCGGCGGATGCTGTCGCCGCAGCACCCGCAAAGGCGCGCACCGGACTGGCATCGACGCTTTCGTTGCTGGGCGCGGTGGATGCCACGACAACCGTGCCCGAGCTCGTGGAGGCCTGTCGCGGTGCCGTCGACCCACTGTTGCGTGCGCACTACCCTGACTGGCAGCGGCGGGTGACGGATGTCGATGGCATCGCTGAGGCGGCCGCGCGGCAGTCCGATCTGCGGATGTTCGTGAGCGAGCAGGCCCTCGATCCGACGAACGTCGCGGGGGATTGGGCGAAGAAGCCGCATCTCGATGAGGACTGGGTGACGCTCTCGACCATCCACTCGGCCAAGGGGCTCGAGTTCAGCGCCGTGCACGTGATTCGCTCGTGCGATGGGTCGATGCCGTCAGACATGGCGTTGTCGTCGTCATCGGGGCTGGCCGAGGAGCAGCGGCTGTTCTACGTGGCACTCACTCGGGCGCGCGACACGCTCGACGTGTACGCGCCGGCGCGGTTGCCCACGCATCCCACGTCGTTCCTCGCCCGCCACGTGGTGGCGAAGCCGAGCCGCTTTCTCACGGCCGAGGCCCGGGCGCTGATGCAGACGGTCGATACGGCCGAGGGCGACGCGGCCGGTCGGGCGGGGAGCCCGGGCGACGCGGCGGGACACGACACCCCGGGGCAGGGGCACGGGGCGAGGACGGCCACCGCGCGAGTGCGGCTCGACGAGTTCGACGACCTGTTCGCGTGAGGCGGGGGTCGGTGCGTGTCGGGGCGTCACGAGATCGCCTGAGCGCTCCGTCGATAGCCGAGGCGTCAGCCGATCGGCGGCGCCGTGCGGCGACGTCGCCTGACCTCTTTGTGCAGGTTGACCGGCGCGGCATCGAGCACCCGGGTGACCATCTCGGCCAGAAAGCGTGCCGGGGTGAGTGCCGCGGGGATCGCATCGTGACGAATGGTGACTCGCGGCAGCGCGCTCAGGGCGCGCGTGATCTCTGCGTCCTCGGCGTCGACAGGGGTGCCGTCGGCATGCGGGTCGTCGGTGAGGCCGGCGGCGACGAGAGGATTCTCGGGGTCTTCGTCTGGTTCGGTGATGGGCGCCACGGTGTCGTCGTAGTCGATCATCACGAGGCAGGTCGCGTGGTACGCGTCGTCCTCACGGCCGAGCTTCTGCAACAGGTCGATCAGCCAGTCGGCCGTGTCGGGCTCTTTGTGCAGGATGTCGGCGCGCAACGCGAAGACGAAACCGAGGGCTGCGAGCGGATGCCGCAGACGCAGGTTCTTCGCATCGCCGTATGACTCCTCGACCCGATTGGCGGCGTTCTTGCCGTATGACGAGTCCATGCGCTTGGTCGAGATCAGCAGCTCTGGCCCGGTGGCCCAGTCGGTCATGATGACATCGACCTGTTTGAAGTAGTTCTTGCCGAGGATGCTGGCACTCGACGAGGTCACGCCGGGCACTGACGACGCGGCCGCGAGGCGCTCGCCGATCGCCCGGCGTTCCTTACCGGGAAGTGCTTTGAGCAGGTTCGCCACGGGCGCCGGAAGGATGCGGGGGCTGGTGGCTCGCGGCCAGGTGGCATCCGCGTCGAACCCGGAGCGCCGCAGCTCGTAACTCAGCCAGACGTCGAGAGCGAGCGCGGGAACGCCGGTGCGCGAGGCCGCGCCCAGGTGCAGTGGCACACCCAGTAGTCGGGCAAGCGTGTCGTAGTCGGGCACGTAGCGCAGCTCGCCGTCCTCGCCCATCGTCCACGGGTTGCTGTGCTCTCCGCCCGGGGCGGCGTCATCGACGATCCGATCGAACAGCGCCCAGGCCTTGTTCTTCGCGGTGGGTTCAGCGGCCACTGGCTCCCCTGGTGACTCGGCGGCGGGTGAGTTCGGCATGGGCGGCACGGATCGCGAGCAGCTCGGACTCCGACGTGCGGCCCGATGAGCGCAGCAGCACCTCGTCGACCACGGCGACGGCATCGTGCAGGCGGCCAGAGCGCAGCATCCGCGCCACCTGCGGCTTCGCCGCCCGCAACCGGTCGGCGTGCTCGGCGATCAGCGCCGGGGTGGGCATCGCCCACCGGTCGGCCTCACGGGGTTCGATCTTGAGGATGCCGCCGCCGTAGGCGCGGCCGACCATCTCGGCGTTGAGCAGCGTGACCGAGTTGAGGCTCGCCAGCGGCAGCAGGTCGGCGCCGGCATCGCGCAGCTCGGGCTTGAGATACACGCCGTGCACCGAGTTGAGATGGTGCGCGCGGGCCGCGTTGGTCGTCAGCCGCGGGGTATCGGCGTTCATGTACGTCAGCAGCAGGTCGGCCGGCTTGACGAGGGGCACGCGGTGCCACTCTTTGCGCACCCGGCACTTGTAGGCCGTGTCGACGCCGGTGGCCTCGCCATAGCGGATGTAGTCCTGAGCGGCGCGCGACGGCTTCGCGCGCGGCGAGAACAGCAGGGTCGATTTCTCGGCGGCGCCCAACTGATGCCATGCCCTCGCCGTCAGCGCGAGGCCACGCAGGTGCGCGCTGCCGGGAGGGGAGAGGCGCAGCAGTTCGCTGCGGTCGAGGCCCAGCCGCTTGGCCCGCTCGGGCGAGAGGGTGAAGTAGCGGTTGTTGCCGGTCACGATGCCGAGCGTCGTGTCACCCCAGGCCTCGAGGTCGGTGAAGTGCCCTTCGGCGCGCAGCGTACGCAGGGGTTCGACGGCATTGGGGTCGACGATGCTGCCGGTCCACTTGGCATCGGGAGTCAGAGGCGCCCAGGTGGTGCCCGCGGGGAGCGCGTCGAGAGTCGCGGCATTGCGGGTCTGACGGAACAGGCCGCGATCTGTGGGGCCCTGTCGGAAGCCGTCGGCGAGCAGCAGCACCACGTCGGCCTCAGCCTCGGGGAAGACCTGTTCGTCGAAGAGGATCAGCTCGACCGAGCGGAAGTTCTCGAACAGGAACCGGCGCACGGGAGCGGCGTAGTTGACCGAGAGCAGTTCGGCGGGCAGCACCAGTCCCAGGCGACCACCGGGCTTGAGGAACAGTGCCGACTGCACGGTGAAGGCCGCCCAACTTGACGCCAGGCCGGTCAGCGAGACGCCGGCGCGCAGCGCCGCGGCGCGGGAGCGCGTGCGCGCTTCGCCCGAGAAGTCCTGGTATCGGATGTAGGGCGGGTTTCCGATCACCGCGTCGTACGTCGGCGTCGGCTCGACCAGGAAGAAGTCCTGCACAGTGATGTGCGGGATGCCTCCCGCCGCGCGTACGCGCTCGCTACCGACGTGGGCGCTGTGCGCGTGGATCTCGACGCCGTCGACGCGCGGAGCGGAACCATCGGATGCCAGCGAGCGCAGGCGCTCGACGGCCGACACCAGGAACGCCGCGTCTCCGGCGGATGGCTCGAGGACAGCATCCGATGCGTCGCGGATCGCCCACGCGGCGATGTGCGCGGTGATCGCCGCGGGCGTGAAGAACGCGCCCCGCGCCTTGCGCAGCGCGGCGGTGTCCTCCGGGTGGAGGGAAGGCGCAGTCGTCACCTCTCTATTGTGACGGTGCCGCGGTCGGTCGGCCGAGCGGCTGGCCGCGATGTCGATGGGCATGGGGCAATCCTGCCGCCTGCCACCGACATCGCGGTGCCGTCGAACTGGGGGGACTGATTATGCGTCCTGAGAAGCGCTCGCGGAGTTGTAGGCGGTGAAGGCCGCCGAGTGCCCGACATTGTTCGTCGTGTTGGTGTCTTGCGCCCCTGTGCCGCCTACGGCAATGGTCGCGCGGCTGCGCACGCGGAACGTGTCGCTCGCCGCCGTCGTTGCGGCGGTGAGCGACACGCGGTACGTGAGGGTGAAGCTCTCGCCCGGTTCGATCGCGCGGCCGAGGTGGAAGTTCCAGCGCCAGTAGTTGAAGTTGGCGTTCTCGTTGACGCCGTCGTAGGCGACCGCGGTGCCACTGACGAATGTCGGTGCGACACCGCTGAGGTCTTCGACAACCTGCATCGTCCCGACATCCCAGAGTGCAGCGAACGGGAGGTCGATCGTCACGGTCGCCCCAGCCGGAATGGGGTCGGGGCCGTTGTTGCCGTACGCCATGCGATAGCTCAACACTCGTGGGCCCGTGTAGTAGTTGTACGTGCCGTCGATCGTTCCATTTGGGGCCTCGAGGGGCATGTGCGCCTGTGCCCACGCGTCCACCTGCGGCGCAGGGACGGTCGAAGCCGCAGCGCTCGGCACCGCAACGGCCATCGCGACGACGGGCGCCGACCAGGCTGCGCCCTTCAACAGTGTGCGACGGTTCAAGGAGCCGGTGTCGTGGGGCGTGGTGATCATCAACCGTCTTTCGCGTGGGGAGCCGATATACCGGAAAACGCACGTTTCCGGTTAGACGATAGCGCAGGTGAAACACCGCCCTGCGCCCCGCGCGCCTGATCAAACACGTGCGGTCTGCGATGCCCGCACGATGCGCGCGTGGTTCTCGGTGACGTGGGTCGACGCCACCGAGAACCACGCTCATCCGCACTCAGGCCACAGGCGCCGCTGCGCGCCGCAGCGGCACGGCCGCGAAGTCGACGGGCACATCCAGCGAGATGTTCACGTAGTTCGTGAAGATGTTGAGGGCGACCTGTCCGATCGTCTCGACGATCTGCTCGTCGGTCCAGCCGTGCTCGCGCAGCACGTCGAGGTCGGCCGACGAGGTCTGGCCGCGCTCGTCGACGAGCTTCAGGGCGAAAGCCAGCAGAGCCGCGGTGCGCCGGTCGTCGGACTCGCCACCCTGGGCGGCCGAGAGCTGCTCACTCGTCAGTCCGGCCTTGCGGCCGAGTGCGGTGTGCGCGGCCAGGCAGTACCCGCAGGAATTGCGGTCGGCGACGGCAACGGCGATCAGCTCGCTGAGCTGCGGGCCGAGCGAGCCCTCGCCGAACGCGCCGAAGGCACCCCACATGCTGGCCAGGGTGGAAGGCGAGTTGGCGACGGCGCGGAACATGGCGGGGACCGCTCCGAACGCACCGGCGATCTGGTCGAGGTGTTCTGCGGTGGCTCCGGTGGCGTCTTCGCGGGCGATGAGAGTGACGTTCGGCATGGGGTTCTCCTTGTCGTGGCCTTCGGAGCCGAGTGGCTCCGTGACTCCAGTCTTGGCGCCCAGTCCTGGATGATGCGTCTCGAATCGTCTTGATTTCATGACTATTCGTCTACAGAATGGCTGCATGGGCGCCATCGACCGACTGACCCCGCTGTTCGAGCGGTTCCGCGTGCGCACGCGTCTGTTCCACAGCGGCCCACTGTGCGGTGTCACCGACTTCTCGTCCGTCGGGCAGGGCTTTCTGCACGTGCTGCGGCGGGGCGAGCTCGACATGACGGTGGTCCACGACGATGGCAGTGTGCACCGCACCCACATCACGCGGCCGAGCCTGCTGTTCTTCCCCCGCCCGATCCGGCACTCCTTCTTCAATGCGCCCACCGATGAATCGGACTTCGCTTGCGCCACACTCGACTTCGACGGCGGCGCGACCCATCCCGTCGTGCGCACGCTGCCGCCGGTGATCGTGATCGATCTCGACGACCTCGCCGAGCTGCGCCCCGCGTTGGAGCTGCTGTTCGCCGAAGTCGACAACGTGCGCTGCGGGCGCCCGGTCGTCGCGGATCGCCTGTTCGAAGTGGTGCTCATCCAGGTGCTGCGGTGGATGCTCGATCACACCGACGCCCTGCAGCTGCCGCCCGGGCTGCTGCCAGCGCTCGGTGACGAACGACTGGCCCCCACGCTCATCGCGCTGCACGCCGACCCCGGACGGGGATGGAACCTCGACCTGATGGCCCGAGAGGCGAACATGTCGCGCAGTGCCTTCGCGGCCCGGTTCAAAGAGGTCGTCGGGCGCACCCCCGCCGACTACCTGACCGACTGGCGGCTCTCGGTGGCACAGGACAGACTGCTCTCGGGCGCCTCTATCACCGCGGTGTCGATCGACCTCGGCTACTCGAGTCCGTCCGCGTTCACCCGGGCGTTCACGCAGCGCATCGGAACCCCGCCGCGCACCTGGCTCGCCGCCGCCGGGTGAGAGTCGCGACCCGGCGACGGGCGGTCAGTTCAGCGCCGACGTCAAGCGGGCCAGCCCGTCGAGGAACGTCGACTTCGCCGGCTCGCGCCGCCACTCCTCGAGCGTGAGCTCACGGCCAGCCTCGCGGTACTTCGCTTCGATCTCGCGCATCTGCGCGACGAACGACTCGCCCCGCACCAGAAGCGACAGCTCGGCGTTGAGGCTGAACGAGCGGATGTCCATATTGCTCGATCCGATCACCGCGATGTCATCGTCGATCGAGAAGTGCTTGGCGTGCAGGATGTACGGTGCCGGGTACAAGAAGATGCGCACCCCGGCGCGCAGCAGGGTCTCGTAGTACGACCGCTGCGCGTGGTAGACCAGCCCCTGGTCGCCGAGCTCCGAGACGAACAGCTGCACGTCCAGACCGCGCTGGCACGCGGTGGTGATGGCGTAGATCATCGCCTCATCGGGAACGAAGTACGGGCTCGTCAGGATCACGCGCTCGGTCGCGCCATGGATCAGTGACAGGAACAGGCGCAGGTTGTTCTCGGTGACGAACGTGGGACCGCTCGGCACGAGCTGGCAGCGCAGGTCGCCTGCCCGCGCGATGTCGGATGCCGGAACATGCTCGCCGTCGAGATTCTCGCCGGTCTCGATCTTCCAGTCGGCGTGGAAGACAGCATCCACCTGGGCGACGGCAGGGCCATCGACGCGCGCGATCAACTCGTGCCACTTGAGGCCGCGCTTGATGTTCTTGGCCGCGTTGTAGTCGCGCGAGATGAGGTTCTGCGAGCCCACGAAAGCGACGACGCCGTCGATCACGACGAGCTTGCGGTGGTTGCGCAGATCCGGGCGCTGGTACTCACCCTTCAGCGGGCGCACCGGCAGCATCCACGACCAGGCCACGCCGATGCGATCGAGCTCGGCGAAGGTCTCGGCGGCGCCGGGGATCTTGCGCGAGGCGATGTGGTCGGCGAGCAGTCGCACCGTCACGCCGCGCTTCACGGCGTTCTCCATCGCGGTGAAGAACGGGCGCGTGGTGTCATCCCACGCCGTGATGTAGAACGCCACGTGAACGTAGCGCTCGGCCCGATCGATAGCATCCGCCATCGCGTCGATCGACCCCTGGTAGTCGTCGATGAGCGCGAGGGATGACCCGTCGACCTCAGCAATGCCGGTGAGCCCATGGTTCTGCTCGACGACGCGCTGGAACCAGCGCGGGTCGTCCGGGTGGATGCCCGCGTCCGTCTCGCCGAGCACCGCGGTCAGGCGGGCGCGCTCGCCGCGGCGCTTCTTCGGCAGTCGGAAGTTGCCGATCAGCAGGTACAGCGCGATGCCGCCGTACGGCACCAGGAAGATCAGCAGCAGCCAAGCCATCGCGGCGGTCGGCTTGCGTTCGCGCGGGATGTAGATCAGGGCGACGATGTTGATCGTGAACGCTGCGAGCAGCGAGACCAGCCAGATGAGGTTGGTCGACAGCAGCGCGCTCATGCGTTCGCGTCGGTTGCGGCGGGGAGCGGATGCACGAGCTCGAATCGCTCGCAGAGCACCGGCATGTCGGGTTCCCAGCCCCGCGGGCTCTCGGAGTGATTGCGCCAGAAACGCTCGTGGATCTCACGCCAGGCGGCCAGCGAGAGGTCGCCCTCACCCTCGGCGTGCGCGTGCTCGGCGGTGACCTCGCCGAACGGCACGATGTCTACTGTCGTCGTGCGGATCACGGCCTGTGGTTCACCGGCGCTGTCGAGGATCACGCTCAGATCGCCGGCTTCGGGCATCCGATCCCCGGCGGCCTCGTAGTCCCACACCGACGATGCGGTTCCGGTCTTGGTGCCCGTGAGCACCAGCTCGAGCAGCGAATCGGCGTGCTCGGGGGTCGCGCCGAACGCCCAGGCCTCGGGGACGGCGGCGGGCAGGTTCGGGACCTCGGCGCGCACTCGGCGCCAGTAGGTGTCGAGCAGCTCGATGGTCATGGGGGCTCCTTGCGGATCAGTGGACGAAGGCCTTCAAGGCCACGAAGACGATGCCGAACGACGCGGTCATCAGCGCGCCGAGCAGGCGCATCAGCATCCCGTTGCCGCGGCGCAGAAACGCCACGTACCCCAGGAAAGCGAGGATCACGGTGCCCGACCACAGGGCCACCTCGTTGGCAGCGTCGTCGGGGATCACCCGGGTGGTGCCGAGCAGCAGGATCAGTGCGGGGACGGATGCTGACGTGAGCATTCCGAACGAGTGGGCCAACGAGTGGGTCAGCGCCGCCCGCACACCGACGTGGCCGTTCTCGGTCTCCTCGCCCATGCGAGCGACGGTTCCGGCATAGACGTGCGCGGCCCAGAACACCAGCACCGTGACCCCGACCGTGATCAGCACCACACCCGAGGTCTCGCCGTGCGCCGACGAGACGGCGATCAGGCCGCTGACCAGGATCGTGCCGTACACGGCGGCCTCGGTGCCGAACCCCGGCTGCAACGCCCGATGCGCCTTGAGGAACGGATGATCGTGTCGTGATCCTGGCATGGATCAGAGCCTATTCGGTGGGTGGAGGGGCTGACGGGAATCGAACCCGCGCTGTCTGCTTGGGAAGCAGAAGTTCTACCATTGAACTACAGCCCCGCACGCCGTTCGGCGCTTTGCAAGCATAACAAACCCGCGCCCAGCGATGAGCGCGGGGATGCTGGCATCCGTCGCTCGGAGATCTGCGCAACTTCGGAGCAGAACCGGGGAGGGTTCTCCGAGATTCTGCAGATCTCCGAAGTTGTGCCGCGCCACACCGCAGCCCGCACCCCACAGCCCCCACGGGCAGCATCCGACGAGCGGAGTACGCCGCACGGACCGATGTCATCCTGTGGGACGACGCGGCGCCGGGGCCCCGCCGAATAGCGTCGAAGGCATGATCACAGCAGAAGGTCTCAGCAAGCGCTACGGTGACAAGCTCGCCGTCGACAACGTGTCGTTCACGGTGCGACCGGGCAGTGTCACCGGCTTTCTCGGCCCCAACGGCGCCGGCAAGTCGACCACCATGCGCATGATCGTGGGCCTCGACCGCCCCTCCACTGGCCGCGTCACCGTCAACGGAAACGACTACGCGAAGCTGCGTGCGCCGCTCACCGAGGTGGGCGTGCTGCTCGATGCCAAGGCGGTGCACACCGGCCGCAGCGCGCGCAACCACCTCAAGGCGATGGCCGCGACTCATGGCATCCCCACGTCGCGCGTCGACGAGGTGATCGAGATCACCGGTCTGGGCTCGGTGGCGGGCAAGCGCGCCGGCGGATTCTCGCTCGGTATGGGGCAGCGCCTCGGCATCGCCGCCGCGCTGCTCGGCGACCCGCACACGCTGATCCTCGATGAGCCGGTCAACGGGCTCGACCCCGAAGGCGTGCGCTGGGTGCGTCAGTTCGTACGGCACGCAGCCTCCGAGGGCCGCACGGTGTTGCTCTCCAGTCACCTCATGAGCGAGATGTCGCAGACCGCCGATCACGTGATCGTGCTCGGCCGCGGCAAGGTGCTCGCCGACGCTCCGCTGCCCGAACTGGTGCGCGCGTGGACCACCGCCCGCGTGCTGGTGCGCAGCCCGCGGGCATCCGAACTCGCCGACATGCTCACCGCCCCCGAGGTCGAGATCGTCGCCGCCGACCGTTTCACGCTCGACGTCACCGGCCTGCCGGCCTCGCGCATCGGCGACCTCGCCGCCGAGCGCGGCATCGCCATCCATGAACTCACCCCCACCAGCGGTTCGCTCGAAGACGCGTACCTCGCCCTCACCGGCGATTCGGTCGAGTACCGCACCCGTGCCGTCCCGCAGGGCGGCGCCCAGCTCGAGGAGGCCCTCGCATGACCGCGATCCAGGCCGGTGCCGTGCGCACCCGCACCAGTCCCTACCGGGTGAACTTCGTGCACCAGGTGCGCAGCGAACTGCTCAAGCTGCTGAGCGTGCGCGGCACCTGGTGGTCGGTGGCGATCGTCGCCGTGCTGAACGTGGGGCTCGCCTTCGCGATCACCTGGGCGCTGGAGGCACCCGCCGACGTGATGATGGCCGTCGTCGCCCCCGTGCAGTTCACCATGCTGCTGGCCGGCATCCTCGGCGTGATCTCGGTGACGGGCGAATACTCGACCGGCATGATCCGCTCGACGCTCACCGCCAACCCGGTGCGCGGCGCGGTGCTCGCCGCCAAGGGCGTGGTGCTGGCAGTGTTCATGTTCGTCGTGGCGTCGGTGATCATGGTCGCCAGCGCGGTGGCGATCACTCCTCTGGCCGCATCGCGAGACCTGAGCATCGCTTGGAGCGAACCCGAGCAGTCGATCCTGCCGATCCTGTCTGCGGCGGGCGCGATGGCACTGTTCGCCATCCTCGGTGTCGGACTCGCCTTCGTGCTGCGCTCGGGGGCCGGAGCGATCGCGGTGACCGTCGGCATCCTGTTCGTGCTGCCGATCATCGTCAGCCTGCTGATCGGCTTCATCCCCGACATCGCCTGGCTGCAGACGCTCGGCGACTACCTGCCCTCGAACGCGGTGCAGAGCGCCGTGATGCCCTCGGAGGAGTGGGGGCTGAGCCGCGGTGAGGCGTGGCTGGCTCTCACGGGATGGTCAGCGGCTGCACTGCTGGGCGGTTGGGCTGTACTGCGCGGTCGCGACGCCTGACACCTGCCAGACATCACAGAGCCCCGTCGTGACGACCACGACGGGGCTCTGTGATGTCAGTGGGCTCTGCGATATCACGGCGCGCAGGCCCTCGGCGCGTTACGCTGAATGCGTGCTTCTCAGCGACCGCGACATCAAGGCAGAACTCGAATCGGGCCGCATCGGGCTCTCGCCGTTCGACGACGAGATGGTGCAGCCGTCGAGTGTCGATGTGCGCCTCGACCGGTACTTCCGTCTCTTCGATAACCACAAGTACCCGTTCATCGATCCGTCGGTCGATCAGCCCGAGCTCACGCGCCTGATCGAGGTCGATCCCGACGAGCCGTTCATCCTGCATCCGGGAGAGTTCGCCCTCGGGGCGACCTTCGAGCAGGTGACGCTGCCCAACGACGTGGCCGCCCGGCTGGAAGGCAAGTCGTCTCTCGGACGTCTGGGGCTCATCACGCACTCGACCGCGGGCTTCGTCGACCCGGGCTTCAGCGGGCACGTCACGTTGGAGCTCGCCAACGTCGCCACCCTGCCGATCAAACTCTGGCCCGGCATGAAGATCGGCCAGTTCTGCTTCTTCCGGCTCACCTCGCCGGCAGAGAACGCCTACGGTTCGGGACCGTACGGCAACCGCTACCAGGGGCAGCGCGGGCCCACGGCATCCCGCGCATTCCAGAACTTCCACCGCACCGATGTGAGCACGACCGATGCGGGAGCGATCGGAGGCTGACATGTCAGACCCTGTCAACGGCGAGAACGAAGAGGCGACCCGGCCCGCGTCGCCCGAGACAGGGGCGGAGTCGCCCGAGCAGGCGGCGGCGGATGCCATCAGCGAGGCCGCTGCGCTCGCCGACGCACCGGCACTGACCGAGGGCGACGTCTCTGACGTCGTGATCGCGGATGCTGAGATCCCGCCGCCCACTGTGCCTGAGCTCGACATTCCCGAGCCGGTGCTTCCGGCATCCGTGTTGCAGGAGCCGGAGATCCCGCCGGAACCGGGCGGCGCCGTCGATGCGCCGACGACACGGGCCGCACGCCGGGGGCTACCGCCACCCGAGTCGCTTCCCGAGCCGGCGCCCATTCCGCGCGATCCGGCCGTGGTGCCGCCCGCTGGCGGTGCGACCACGGGCGGCTACCGCGCGTGGACGATCGTCGTCTTCATTCTTCTCATCGTGCTCCTGACCGCCGCGGTCGTGACAGTTGTCGTGCTGGCAACGACCGGTCCGGCGCTGTTCTCAGCAGAGACGGTCACGGTCGCTGACAGGGCGTTCGGCGGTTCGCCGGCGTAGCGACGCACGCAGGGACAAGCGCACCCAGAGACAAGCGCACACGGCACTGCGGGGCCGGAAACTCGCCCTCCCGTAACCGAGAAGGCGTGTCTCCGACCCCGCAGCGGGTCTACTCAGCGGATCAGCCGCAGGTGAACTTCGCGTCGGCCCAGTCGGCGTGGTCGTTGCCGTTGCCGTCGGGCGTGGTGTCGGCGATCAGTTCGACGAACTGGCCACCGCTTACATCGGCGGTGAGGGCGAACGTCTCGCTGGTGGCCGTCTGCAGCGGCGAGGTCACGACGGTCTCGCCGTCGACCTTCACCGAGAAGATCACCGTTCCTCGGGACGCCTGTGCGTCGTCGATGCCGACGTCGGCCGTGAAGGTGCTGCACTGCCCGCCGAGGAAGTACTTGATGGTGCTGGGCGCGTGCGCACCCAGCCCCTTCTCGTACACGACGCCGTTCAGCGTCAGCGGCGTGCCGTCGCCCGCGCCCTGCGGCCCGTTCGACATATCGCGCTCGACGGGGCCCCAGCCATTGCTGGCCGTCACCCAGTCGTGATCGCTGGCGAACACGGTGGTCGTGGGTGCCTTCGGCAGCGTCTTCACCTTCGTCACGCTGGTGACCTCGCGCTCGCCGACGGGATCGACGGTGGTGGTGTATGTGGCCGTGGCGCCGATGTCGTACGAGCCGTCGACGTCGGCCGGCGCGGTGATGCTCCAGCGGGTCACCAGCGTGCCCTTCGGATCGATCGATGCAGCGGTCGCCGAGGTCACGGCTTCGGCCGTCCATCCCTCGGGCAGGGTCAGCGAGACCTCGACATTCTCGATCGCCGAGCCCTCGTCAGAGGTGAACGTGGTCGTGAACTCGGTCGACGTGCCCTGCTGGATCACGTCGGCACCCAATGCACCACTCAGCTGCGCGCACGCGGGGACCGCTTCGGATGCCCCGAGGTGCTCGACGGTGAAGTCATCGACGATCAGGTCAGCCGCGCCGCCGCCGATGCGGTTCAGGCCCACGAACGTGTCGCCGCAGGCGCTGGCATCCACGATCTGCTCGAACCGCGTGGTCTCGTGCACGGCACCGAACTCGGTGCTCGCGGTGATGCGCGGTCCGGTCGACGAGTCGTAGCCGGTGACCCAGGCGTACTGGCCGGCATCGGTCGACTGGTAGTCGAACGAGACGCGGTAGCGCTGCCCTGGCTCGAACGGCACCGAGTAGTCAGACGTGCGGTAGACGAGCCCGCGGTTCTCCTGGTGGGCCATCAGCGAGTACTCGCCGTTCAGGATGTTGTCGATCTTGCGACCGTTCCACCCCTTCTGCGTGTAGTCGTTGCGCTTGGCGATGTGAGTACGCGGGTCATTGGTGCCCCCGGCGCTGCCCTTGAAGAACGGCCCCCATCCGGCATCCGTGTCTTCGAAGTCCTCGCGGGCGATCACGTCGTCGCCCAGCGTCGGTGCCTTCGCCTCGATGATGCGCACGTCGTCGACGCGCACCGGCGCGTCGCCGTCGCCGGCGGCGATCGTCAGCGTCGTCTTGCCGTTGCCCTGAGCGGGCACGGTGAAGTGCACCTTCAGTCGTTGCAGGGTCGTGCCGTGCCACTCGTCGGATGCCACATAGTTGACCGCCTTCGACGAGTCGATCGTGACGGTGGCATCCGACCCCTTCGGCACGTCAATGCCGAGCGTGACCTCGCGCGTCTTGTCCTTGTCGACGCCGACCCAGGCGCTGGCGGTGTACTCGCCGGCGGGCAGCTTGTCGAGACGCTGCGAGATCGACGACGCCCCCTCGCCGAACAGCGCCGCACGGCGCCCCTTGGCATCGCGATCGATGCTCACGGTGCCACGGGGGTTCCAGGCATCGAGGTCGGTGAGATTGAAGCCCGGGTCGGTGATCGTGGTGCCTTCACCGAAGGCCACCTTCTTCGGCAGAGCGCTGCCGGAGTCGCCCTTCTTTCCGCCGACGAGCACGTAGGGCTGGCCCGCCTCGGCATCGATGGTGACGGCACCGTCGACCACGGCGACGTCGGCGATCTTGGTGCGGCCGCCGTCGCCCAGCGCGAACAGCTGCAGCGAGCGGTTCTTCGCGAAGGTGTCGGTGAGGGTCCAGGTGGTCTCACCGCCGGCAGGGTTGTAGTGGTACATCTTGTCGACCTTCTGGCCGGGCTTCGACGACCACGGCAGCAGGTAGGTGTCGCCGCGCAGCACCTCGTCGCCGTCGACGGTGATCGAGCGGTCGGATGCCGTCGTGCCGGTGATCCGCACGTCGTCGGCGAGGTCGATGGCATCGTCGGTCCAGCGCATGATCTCGTGGTGCTGCACGAACTTCGCCGGCACGTTGGCCGTCCAGACGTTCTCGAGGAAGGCGTTGAAATCGTTCTGACCGGTCCACCCCTCGAACTCGATGATGTGAGCGGTGCCCAGACGGGGGTCGGGGTTCCAGGTGTCGGATTGCGTGTTGTTCACGAAGCGCAGGATCTGCGAGTTGACGCCCTTGTTGGTCGAGCCGCCGTACTTCTCGTCGGTAGCCCAGTGCGACCAGGTGTTGTTCGCCGCGAGCTTGTCGGCCCACTCGGACGCCACGCGGAAGTCGTTGTCGATGAGGGATTCCTGGATCTTCTTCGCCAGCCACCCGTACTTGTAGTAGACGTCGACGTAGACCATGTCGAGGTTGTCGTGAGTGGCGTCGGCCAGTTCGCTGATGCGCTGGTCGAGCAGGCCCTCATTGGTGTCGTAGCGCTGGTCGATGTAGTACGACTGGTCGAGCCAGTTCCAGCCCGGTGCCCGGGGGTCCATGATCTCGTCGCTGAACGAGTTCGCCTCGGGGTAGATCTCGGTGGCGTTGATGTGCACCCCGAACGAGGCGTTCCATTTCTCGCCGGCCTTGAGAGTCTTGTTGAGGTCGTCGAGGCCGCCGGCGCGCTCATTGAAGTTGTCGCCGTAGTCGGTGTTCGCCGAGTCATGGCCTTCGCTGGTGTAGCCCTTCAGCAATGCGACCTGACCGAGCCCGTCGGTGTTCTGCGCGATGCGCTTGACGTCGTCGAGCGTGCGCAGGAACGGGTGGGTGGCCTGTGAGGCGAAGTTGAACGGGATGTGCGTGATGACGTTGTTGGGCGTCTGATCGCCCTTGAACGGGGCGACGCGCAGGTCGCGCAGTGCGATGGCGCCGTCTTGCCAGTCGACGGTGCCGTCGCCGTTGGCATCTGAGGTGATGGCCACCTTGACCCAGGGCAGTTCCTCGGTCTCGGGGGCGCCCTTGGCGCGGTACAGCCACTGGCCGCTCGAGACGCCGACCTCGACGTCGTCGCCGTCCTTGACGATCTGGCGCCAGAAGTTGCCGGAGTCCTTGTGCGCGGGCCCCGACGAGTCGTCGTACATCGCGTTGGTCGTGAAGGTCGCGGCCAGCTCGGATGTGTTAGCGATAACAGTGTTCGTTGAGACCGGCTTGGGGTCGAGGGCGGTGTCGGCGGTGATGGGGAGGAACTTGTCACCGGAGACCGCGCGGTCAACCGACAGGTCGGCCGTGGCGATGTGCGCACCCGGCTGCGCTGATGACACGGTGACGAGATCGTGCCCGGGGATGCGCAGTGTGGCGACCTTCTTGTCGGGGTCGATGATCTCGGTGAACGCGAGCGTGACGACGTTCTGCTTGACGCTGAGCCGCGCCGTGAACTCGACGTCGTCGAGCGCCGTCGGGGTGAGGGTGTACTCGGCGGTGGAGCCGTCGATCTTCTTCGAGCGCACCTCTACCGGTTGCGCCGTTCCGTTGATCTCGAGCTCGGCGAGGGCTGCGTTGTTGCCGTGCATGACGGCGCCGCTGGCGCGATCGGTGTACTGCACGACCTGGGGGAACGTGCCGGAGGCGTGCACCTCAAGGGCGCCGGTGCGCAGGGTGATGCCTTCTGGGGTGGCGTCGGCGCTGAACGCCGGAGCTGCTGCGAGTGGCGACAGGCCTGTGATGACGAGGGCTGCGCCCAGCCCCACTCCGGCCCATCTACGAGGGGTCTTCATTTCTGGCTCTCCTTCGAATCAGTTGCCGGCCTGGGGTACCGGCAGGTTCGAGGATGCCACGTAGTGTTAGCGGAAACAAGGGTTGTGAGTGAATGAACGTGACTGAATAGTGCGCATGTGCGCAGAAAACAGCAACAGCACCCTGCTATTGGGGTTGGCGGGAGGCAACCGCAAACGTCGTGCAGTGGCGGACGCGCCGCTGCAGTCCTGAAGTGCAGCGGCCCGTTTACGTCCGTCTAGATGCTCTGCTGTGCGGCTACCTGTTCTACGCGCACGTTAACGATCTGACCCGTTAGGCCGCTGTCGAGCACCTGGAGGCTCACGGCGGCGACGTTCTGGGGATCGAGAAGAGTGCCCTCGGGCTCTTCGCCAAAAGCGTTCGTGCGCATAGGGGTGCGAGTGCGTTGCGGGTTTATGCAGTTGATGCGCACCCCGTCAGCGGCCCACTCCTCCGACAGTGCTTGGGTCAGGTTGACCACAGCGGCCTTGCTGGCCGAGTAGACACCATAGTTGGCGCGTCCCCGTGTGTGGGAGCTCGATGTGAAGAGAAGCATCTGCCCACCAGTTTGAGCGAGGTACTTGTGTGCGGCGCGAGAGACAATCACTGGCGCGAGAAAGTTTGTCTCGATACTCGACTCGATGTGCTTGACCTTCGTGGCCGTCAGTGGCCCCATACGGAGAACGCCTGCAGACATCACGACCGCATCGATACGGCCTGATTGCTCGTGAGCATGCTTGAGGGCCTTCTTGACGTCAGCGCGAGAACGCACGTCGGTCTGAGTGCTTGATCGACTGAACTGATGAACAGTGGCGCCGGCTTGTTCGGCGAGCTCAACGATGCTCTCGCCAATGCCATAACTGCCGCCGAACACGACGACTACCTTGCCCGCGAGGTCGGGCAGGGTGTCGTCTGCTGTCAGACTGGCTGCCTGCAGCTGAAAGAGCTTGTCGGCGATATGCACGTCGATGGGCTCGGTTACCTTCATGTTCTCTGCTGTGCCGTCGACAACAAAGATCGGCGTGTCCGGCAGGTAGGTGAATACGACTCCACAGTCATCCGTTGCGTGAAAGGTCTTGTCATGGCTGGCCAGTTCGTACGCCTTGCGGATCGTGCCGAGCCGGAACGCCTGCGGGGTCTGCCCGCGTCGGAGCGTCGATCGATTAGGGATGCCCGTGATGTGCGAGGCGGAATCGACCTGAATGATCGTGTCTGCGGAAGGGATCGCTGTGTCCACGGCGTCGTAGTCATCGAGAGCATCGACACAGTCTTCGAGAATCCGATCGTTGATGAACGGTCGGACGGCATCGTGGAAAAGCACCTTGGTGTCAGGATCGTCGCCGAGCGCGTTGAGTGCCGCCATCGTCGAGTCGTTGCGGGTATCGCCCCCGGGGATGATGCGTGTCAGCTTCGGGAAGCGTGCCGGATCCTTGAGCGAGTCAAGCTGATCGATCGCGCCGGCGTTCATGACGATGATGATCTCGTCGACTACGGAGCTGGCGTTCATGACCTCGAGCGTGTGCTCGACTATGGCCTTGCCGGCGATCTTGATCAGTTGTTTGGGGATCCCGAGGCCGACGCGGACCCCGATCCCTCCCGCGAGAAGTACAGCAACGGTGCGTGTCATGGGTGGGTGTCCTCCGTGAAAGCAATGGACGATGACGCGGACGGATCAACGCCGTGCATCTCGCGGGTCAGTCCAATGTCGATGGATATGTTGGGCCTCGTCAAGTGAGTTGCGCCTCTTGGGGCGCGTCTGGGTTCCACGCTGCGCCACCAGACGCCGAATCGGGGCCGAGCCTGACTCGTGGCCGGAGTGTGCAAGCGCCCGAGCGCTCTTCTGCAAATGCTCACTCGGTCGCAGGTCAACGCAAATACTCGGCGAGATCGGTCGGAAGCGATCACAGAGCCATCGACTGGCATTCCGCCGTCCGTCACTTCTCGCCACCCTCTTGCGTGGATATAGCGACATCATTCAGTAGCTCATCACTGAAGAGCCAGGTGGACGAAACTGCTGGGGACGGCGCGCCTCGCAGACGCCGGATGATGCGTCGGAACCCGAATCGCTGTTGCGCCTTGAGCAGCAGGCGCGGGAGGCCCTTGGTGCGCACCGACGTCATCTTCCAGTTCCTGCTGACGGAGGAGCGTGTGTGACGGTTGAGGTAGCGCAAGAACAGCTTAATGTCGAGTGCTGGGGCGAACTCGCGCTCTGCTTCGCCCAGAGCAACCGCATCTCGCAGAGGGGCGAGGTGTTCTACATAGGCGGCATCGGTCGGACTCGATTGGAAGTAATCAAACGCGAACGTGAACAGCGCACGACGTGTGCGCGGCGCGTCTACGAGCGGCAGGGCTAGGAACTCGCGCGTATACGCCGGCAATTCGGCCTCAAGCGCGGAGTGCAAAGCCGGATTGTTGTTCCGCGGCGAGGTTATCGGGACCCAGTGCCCTTCCTCCTGCGTGTACCCTTCGGTCGTTCCATAATCAAGGTTCGCGAACAAGGTCTCCGGGACGAGCATGGAGAACGCGCTGGACGTGAAGTTGTGACGGATGCTCTCCTCGGAGCTGTCGTAGATGCTACGCGCGTAGTAGAACGGCAGAGCGCCGTCGAGCAGGCCACCTGTGCGTAGGATCATACCGAGACAGTCTTGGGTGTACCCGCGTCCCCAGAACTCGACGATCGCGAAGGGCTCCCCAAAATCGATCTCTTGATTCATGTAACCGAGTACCGAGGTGCGCTCGTGTTGCCCTACATCCAGGAGGTGGAGTCGGAGCGCTATAGACGCCGCACAGGCGCCACGGATTGCACGCTGCTGCGCGGGTGTGAGGTGTTTCTCGCCCGCCAGGGGCTTGGCGGCGGGGATGATGTCGATAAACTCGTCCAGCGTCAAGCGCGCCTGCCGAGCAAAAGCCTCAACGGACGTGGCGCCGCCGAAGCTACCAAACGGGCCGAAGACCTCGTCATCGACGTTGTCCACCTGCGCGGCCAACCGCCACGCTTGGCGTGAGCCGTAGACATACTTCGTTTTCAGATCGAGTCCACGCAATCTGATGGCTTCATCGGCGATGCGCTTGAGGTGATAGCCGTCGCGAGCGAGAAAGTACAGGGATTTGTAGCCGCGCTCCAGCGCATCTTCAATGACCCAGAGGACGTATGGCACAAGATACGGCGCTATGTAGTGGTAAGCGAAGTCATGAACGGGGGGGCGCTCGTGGTCACTGATCCGCTTGTCGTAGTGCATTCCTGCGACCTGGAAGCCGTCGAAGCTCTTCAATGATCTGACGACGCGCCATTCGTAAGGGGAGAGTTTGGCTTGGGGGAGCCGCCGAGTCACTATCCCAAGCGCGCGCGCGGGTTTCTCGTCGGCATGGGGGTTGTCGCCAATATGCCGCCATTCCGCGTAGTCATAGGGCTGTTCCTTATATACCTCAAGGTACAGCCTTCCGGTTGTCTTCTGGACTCCGCGCGTACTTGACAGGTACAGCGGAACGTTAGCAAGCTCTGGGTCCGCCTTCATGAGCAACTCGCGGACGACTGCCTCAGGCAGATACATGTCACTGATGAACACCACGCAACTTCCGGTGTTGATCAGGCTCTTGACGCGGGCCACTTGCTGGGGTATTGGACGCGTGACCGAAAGCTCAGTGTCTACTTCCCACACCATCAACTGATCGCGCTGTGGGGCGCTCAGCCCGTAAAGCGATGATATTCGATCGTAGATCTCGAAGAAGTGGATCTCGAATGCCTTGGACTTCTCAAGAGCCGGGTTCTTGCGATTGCGCTCGCGCACGGCCTTCTCGGCTGTGGTCCGAATTCGAACGAAGTCGAATCTTAGATCCGCCGGAAATCCGAGATCGCTCTCAGAGATCAGCTCCTGCACGCGATGGAATACGCTGATCGGCTCGATTGTGGTGCGTCCGATAACCGTGTCGAAAATGTCGAAACTGTAGAGGTTAGGGAGCTGGTTGTCAGCGATATCACGGGTCAGGCCAGCTTCAATCAGGAGTTCGAAAGTTTGATCGTTGTCAAACGCCCAGAAGTGATCCATCAATCGTTCGCGGTCGTTGGAGCTGATTCGGTTCTCTGAGCGCAGCGCCGTGAGGAGTTCGTCGAATGAGTCGGCGAGGGTTCCTGCGGACAGGTCGAGGTAATCTGAGCTGTGGTTGAAGACGCCTTCTTGATCGCGGTCGAAAGCATATCGGATGAACCGGTTTAGGCCGGCCGCGAGCAGGTCGTAGTGGATCGAGGAGTAGTCAATGATCGCGAGGTCGATTTCTGGGAAGATTTCGTATATGTCATCGCTGTTCTCCCAGAAAAGCAAGTGCGCTTCATCTGCATACTTTGTGCGAAGCTGCTGAAACGCCGTATCTGACGCCATATGCGGGTGCATCTTAAGGATCAGCAGAGTATTCGTTTCGCGCAGGGTATCAATTAGCGCCTCCGGGTGAGGGAAGGCCGCGTGTAGGAATGACGAACCGTCATGAATCGTGCGGAAGGTTGGTGCGTACATCGCAAGGCGGGTGTCCGCAGACAGGCCCTGTCGAGTTCGGACGTCGTGATCGAAAGACCTGAATGCACCGAATCGACGTTGGTAAATGTTCTGCGGATAGCTCCCCCTGATGAGCTGATCCTCGCGAAGTCCGACCTGGGAGGTGAAATGCGACTCCATCGCGGGTGAGGTGACAAGGAAGTGTTGCGTATCGCGGTACGCTTTGTTGTTCCGAATGTACTTGCCGGCGATTCGTGGCAACAGGTCGCCGTCGACAAGTCGCCTCTCGATCGTCTTGACCCCAACGCCATGCCACAGGTTCAGGAGGAGGATGCCCGTCATGTCGACGGGGATTCGCTCCTTCACCTGATTCACGACGAAGACACCAGCGCGTCGCTGAACTGCGATGCCCTTGCGGGAACTGAGAACTTCTGCCTTGAACCCGAGCGAACGTACGAATCGGACGCATTCCTCGGATTCGCTCACCCAGATCGCCTCGATGTCGGGGCGTTGGTTGACGATGTACAAGAACATCCACTTTGGGTTGCCCGAAAAAGTGTCTGCACAATTGAATATCCAGGTGCGGCGATTTCGTGTCATCGAGAGTAAGCTCCTTGAAGCGGATTGAGAATTGTGAGAGCCAGCGCATCGCTGCTGAAGGTCGGGGCAAGCGAGGGTGGGAAGAAGATGAACTTCTCGCGCAAGGTCGTCATCATCGCAGCATCCGAGGCTTCGTCGCGCACCATCTCGACGAGCTCGTCGACGCTGCGCGCCATCGGTAGTCCGAGGTCATCGGGGTAGCGGGCGTAGAAGTCGCGCCGCTGGGCGTACTCGTCGAGGTCGGGCGCGAGCAGGTACGACGGCACCTCGGCGACGGCTGCCTCGAACACGGCTGATGAGTAGTCGGTGATGAAGACGTCGACGACCAGCAGAAGGTCTTGCGTCGACAGGCCGGGTGCCGTGCGGAGGCCACCGTGGGTCGGTGCAGGAACGAGCGGATGCAGCTTGGTGACCAACGCATAGCCGGCGTCATTCATCGCCTGCGTCAGCTCGACCGGATCGACGGTCGCGAGGCGTCCCTCGGTGCGGAACGTCGGCGCGAACAACGCGACCTTGGCCCCCACCAGGTCGGGGTAGAGGTACTCGAAGCGCTCGCGTATCGCGGCGCGGCGAGCAGGATCACGCAGCTTGTCGACGCGGGGGAGAGGGGCGACCACCACCTTCGACACGTCGACGCCGAAAGCTTCGGCGAAGGGGGCGCGGCACCGCTCGGCGCTGGCGATCACGACGTCGTACCCGGCGTGCATCCGCATCGCCTTGGCGAGCCGCGGATCGCGTCCCCCCGGCTGTCCGACGATGCTCAGTCCGAATTTCTTCAGCGAGCCGAGTGCGTGCCACAGCTGCACGACGGTCAGGCCCTTCGATTGTGGCGTGGCCGACGCGATGATCGAATAGCCGTCGACGACAAGCACGCGCGACGTCGATGCGTGATACATCTCCAGCAGCAGGTGGGCGGCGTATCCGAGCTTGCGCAGGAGGCCCGGTGGCACCATTCTCGCGATCATCACCACTTCGACCGTCGGGTCGATGCGCAGCATCGCTGTGCGCAGAAGGCGGAAGTCAGACGGGGGCGTGCGGCTCTGTCGGGTGAGCAACGTCACCTTGTGCCGCCGCGGTAGCACCCGCATTACGACGCTCACCAGTGTGAGAGCGAAACGTGCGGCGTACGCGGCGACGACATCCAGTCGCATGCGCCGTGCCCAGGCCATCACAGCGCCATCTCCCCGGCGTTCCCGCCGAGCAACTCGCGGGCAATGCGCGCGCTGGAGCGCCCATCGAGGGCATCTGCGAACTCCGAAACGAACGCATCGAAGCGCTCGACGTCAACCTGCGCGCCTCGGATCGCCTCGGCAAGTCCATCGGCTTCGCGCACTACGGGGCCGACGGCATAGTGGTCGAACGGGCGGTAGAACGATCGTGCGGCCTCGTACTCGTCGAGATCTGGAACGAAGAAGACCATCGGGCGGCGCAGTAGCGCGAACTCGAAGATTGACGACGAGTAGTCGGTCACCAGCACGTCGGTGGCCATCAGCAGGTCGTTCATATCGCCGATCTGCGACGCATCGATGATGCCGTCGGGCAGCGCCCCTTGGGCGACGAACGGGTGCTGGCGAATACCGATGCGCCAACCGGCGCCCAGCGCGTCAGCTATGCCTGCCCAGTCGGCCACCGGCGCTGCGGTAGCGCTGCGTTGGCCGTTGCCGCGGAACGTCGGCGCGAAGACCACGAACCGATCGCCCTCTCCGATACCCAGCGCGCGGCGCACACGCTCGCGGGTCTGCGTGGCGGTGCTCACGTTGAAGAAGGCATCCGATCGGGGCATACCCCAGGGGTGCACCCGCTCAGCGGGAATCCCAAAAGCTTCGGCGTAGTCGTCGACGATGCCCGACGAACTCACGACCGCATCGGTGTAGTTGCGGTGAATCTCGCTGCCCGGCGTCGGGCCGCCCGGGAGGCCCGCGCGGCTGTGCCCCACCTGCTTGAACGCGCCGGCGGCGTGCCAGATCTGCACCAGGCGCGCTTCATCACGCACCGGGAACCGATATATTAGAGGGTAGAAGTCATCGAGCACGATCACCGAACTCGTCGCCAGAAGATACGGCAGGCGCAGCACGTCGCGCAGGGGGCGCCGCGCAGACAGGCTCGACTTGAAGATGCCGATGACTTCCAGAGAAGAGCTCTCGCGCAACATCGCCTCGCGAAGAAACTGCATGTTTCCGACGAAGCCGTCATGTGAATCCGACAGGAACAGGACTCGGTCTGGTGCGACGGATTTCAGGGTCGCCCAGAGCCGATACGGCAGTGAATACGGAAGAAACCGGATGCGACGCAGCAACAGGCTCCTTCGAAGCCATTGGCGCACGGACTGTTCACCTGATGTTCTTCGAGCGGACGGAATCCGTTCAGTATAGGAGAGCGCGTCGACTCGTAATTCTCAGTTTCACAGGTGCCTCAGCGACGCGACCGCGTGGCCCGCACGGGTATCGCTAGGGCGGTACCGCGGCCTGCTGAGAACGCCAGTACGGAGTCGAGCGCGACATCCTGACGGTGGGCGTCTCAGGCGCGACGCTCGTGCACCGGCAGCAACAGAAGCAGGCCGACCAGCAGCACCAGCACGATGCCGAGAATGCCGAAGGTCGTCGACTGCGTCGTCACGATCAGCAGCGTCCACGCGCCCGATGCCATCCAGCTCGCCGCGCGTCCGGTCGTGGCGTACAGGCCGAAGATCTCGCCCTCGCGCCCGGCCGGGGTCAACCTCGCCAGGAACGAGCGGGCCGCGGACTGCGCCGGGCCGACGAACGCGCACAGGATCAGCCCGCCGATCCAGAACACCGTCGTTCCGGCATCCACCAGGAAGAACACCGCCAACCCCGAGATGATCATGGCGCTCAGAGACAGCAGAATGATGCGCTTGGGGCCGAAGCGGTCGTCGAAACGTCCGGCGATGATCGTCGAGACGCCGGCGATCAGGTTGGCGGCGATGCCGAAGATCACCAACTCGGTGAATCCGAAGCCGAACACGACCGCCGCGATCACCGCGCCGAAGGCGAACACGCCGCCCAGCCCGTCGCGGAAGACCGCGCTCGCCAGCAGGAACCAGAACGTCGGTCGCGTCTCGCTCTTGCGGTACAGGCTGACCACGTCTTGTGTGAGCAGCACGTACGACTTGAAGAACCCGGCCTTGCGCTCGGGGCGCCCGAGCGACGGCTCGGGAACGTTCAGGAAGATCGGGATGCTGAAGATGATCGCCCACACCGCGCAGCCCACGGCGATCAGGCGGAACGGCAGGCCGTTGTCGGTCGACATGCCGAACCAGTCGGCGGTGTCGAGCACGACGACGATGACGAGGGCCACGATGCCGCCGAGGTATCCGAAGCCCCAGCCGAGGCCCGAGATGCGCCCGATGTTCTTCGGGTTGGCGATGCCGATCAGCATGGCGTTCGAGTTGACCGCGGCGATCTCGCCGAACACCGATCCCGCCGAGATCAGTGCGACGCCCACCCAGAACATCGACGGCACCGGCGTGACGAACCACAGACCGAACATGCACAGGATCAGCGCGCCGGTGCCGATGCCCAGCCACAGCTTCTGGCGGCCCGCGGCATCCGCCTGCTGTCCGAGCACCGGGGCGAGCAGCAGAATCGCCAGGGCGGCGATCGTCGAACCAAGACCCAGCCCCGAGGTCAGCTCGGCGAGAGCGGCCTCTTTGAGAGGGTCATCGTCGGCCAGCCCCTGCAGATCGGTCGGCAGGAATGCGTCGCTGACCAGGTACAGCGCGGTGAAGATGAAGGTGAGGATGACCGTGTTGAACGGCTGCGTCGCCCAGTCCCACAGGGCCCACGAGTAGACCTGCTTCTTGGGGGCGGGGGTGTCGCCACGCAGGTCTAGCCCCATCACCGCCACGGCATCGGTGCTGGCGGTCGCCTCGGGGTGCGGCACCCGGTGGTCATCACTCATGCTCGCAGTCTGGCCGTGACGGGTGAACGAGCGGTGACGACGCGCCGCTCAGAAGCTGGTCACCAGGTCGCCGAGGATCGCGGTGACCTCGGTCGGGTCGGTCGCGTCATAGAACTGTGCGCCCGTCGCCGACGCGATCTGCTGCAACGTGTCGACATCGGCGCTCGAGCCGTAGGCGAGTGTGAACACCTTCACAGCGGCATCACGCGGCAGCCCGGTGAGGTCGTCGAGCATCTCGGCCTCGGTGATGGTGGGCACCAGGGTCTCATCGGCGCCGTCGCTGAGCACGATCACCGCATTGATGTGATCGGCGACGTGCTCATCCGACCGGGCGCGGGTGAACTCCGACACGGCCGAGTGCAGCGGCGTGTACGCATCCGCCCGCAGGCTCTTCACCCCTGACAGCAGTGCGTCGCGGTTGCTCGCGATGTCGGCAACCGGCGTCAGCATGCCAGGCGCCACGTCAGCCCCACCCGATGACGAGAAGGCGGCCAGGCCCACCAGGTCGCCGTCGGTGAAGTGTCCGAGCGCGGCCGTGATCGCCGACTTCGCGGCCTCGATCTTGGTCTGCCCGCTCGGGATCGTGTTGTTCATCGATCCCGAGGTATCGATGAGAAACAGCACGGCGGCGCGTTTGCGCACACTGGAGAAGCTGTCATGCAGCGCCGTGACCACCTCGCCGGAGGGAAGCTCGATCGCGTTCGGCACACGTCGCGGCAGCACGCCGACGTCCTTCACCACGGGCGCCAGTCGGCCGTCGAGGTCGCGGTATCCGGCATCCGTGACGATCTTCTGTCCCTCAGCGGTGTGCGCGAATCGGAGGAAGTCTGCGGCGGCCGAACGCTCTTGCTCATTGACCCAGTCGCCGTCGAGCACGACGGCGGTACTCTCGGCGACGTACACGCCATCGGTCGGGTAGATCGCCACGAGTTCGTCGTGGGGCACGTCGCCCTTGACTCGGGTGATGCCGTCGTGGCTGATCATGCCCCGGTTGTAGTCCCACACCGATTTCTCATCGACGATCACCGCCGAGAGGAAGTCCGACGACGCGCCGCTCTCTTCGGCCTGCCGCGCGTGCCACAGGAAGTGCTCGGGGGTCGACAGGTAGTGGCTGGTGGCCAGCTCGTGCGTGCGCACCTGATCGAGCACCGCCGTATCGCCGAAGTCGGCCGCCGTCGACGCTCCCACGCCGCTGCCCGAGGCGCCGAACGATGCAAGCAGCGCCGCCTCGCCCGAGGTCGCGACCAGCGGGCTGGTCTTGCCCAGCTTGAACGTGCCCCACTCGGGGTGCCCGAGCACCGACCAGAAATCCGGGCGGTTCGCCAGTGAGAACACCTCGGTCCAGGTGGGCGCCTCGTTGTACCAGCCCGTCGCGAAAGCGAGCGGCGCGGGCATGGCGAGGACGATCCCCGTGCTGGCGACCTCGGTGCCCTCGGTCGGTACGACGGTCGCGCCCTCGTCGTTGGCCACGGACAGCCACGTCGCCGAGTCGGGTAGCCAGATCGTCGGACGCTGATCAGCAGGAACGTCGGCGAAAGAGCCGGCGGCCCGGGTGGCGGCGGCTCCTGACTTGTCCTTCGCGGTGGTGACGGTGACGCAGCTGCCGTCGATGTCGCGCGGAGCGGCGTTGTAGCCCTCCGCGAGCTTCTCGACCATCTCGGTGTTCTCGAACGAGGCCAGCACGTGCACGGTCGTGCACGGCGTCGCCCCGGCCGCCGCTGCGGGGGTGTCGAGCGGGAACAACGGCGTCGCCAGCGTCGAGGGGACGTTCTCATCAGCATCCGACATCGCAGCGGTCGCACCGCCCGGCGCGAGGTTCGCGACGATGGCGGTGCCGACCGCGCCCAGCGCGCCCAGCAGGACGACGATGGTCGCGGTGAGCAGGATCAGCGCCGGGCGGCGGTTGCGTCGCGGGGCCGGGTCGGTGTCGGGTTCGGCGTTCGCCGGTTCGGAGGGAGCGGATGCTGACGCCGGCGCCGCGGTCGGTGCAGGTGCGGTCGATGCCGTCGCCCGTGCCGTGCTGGAGGCGCCGGTGAAGGCGGGGAGCGACGCCGTCTTGCGCGTGCGGCGGCTCGAGCGAGAGGGCGCCTCCGAGCCCGCGACCAGCGCGGTTCCGGCGTCGTCGACGCCGGTGTCGACGTGGGTCGAACGGCGGGCGGGAGGTGTGTCTTCGGGCTCTGGCATGCGCGTACTCCGTCGGGCGCGGTGCTTGTGGCACGTTGCGATGTGGCCGCGCGTGTCGGGGCGCGGCTCAGGGCACGACCAGATTAGTTCATGATCCTTCCTAATTCGACCCCCTTTTCCTCTCCACCATTCGGATGATCTTCTTTGCTGTAGCCCCGTGGATCCGCGCCTGTGGAGCGGATCCATCGACACGGTCGCCTAGCGTGGACGCAGACCCGACGAGGAGACGACTTGTTCATGACACCCGCCCGCCTGTACCGCGTCCTCGCGATCGCTGAAGCGATCACCTGGACCCTGCTGATCAGCGCCCTCATCGCGCGCGCCCTCGGCGTCGACCCGCTGGTCGTCACCATCGGCGGTGGCATCCACGGATTCGTCTTCCTGTCGTACGGCGCGATGGCCGTGCTCGTCGCCTTCAACCAGCGCTGGCACCCGGGCGTCGCGATCACTGCCATCGCCAGCGCGATCGTGCCGTTCGCGACGATCCCTGCCGAGATCTGGCTGCACCGCACGCACCGGCTCGAAGGGGAGTGGCGGCTCACTCAGACCGACGACCCGCGCGACCACACCTGGTACGACCGCACGATGCGCTGGTTCCTGCAGCGCCCGTGGGTGCTCGGCGCACTCATCGCCGTCGCCATCGTCACGCTGTACACCGTGCTGCTGATCGTGGGCCCTCCCGGAGGTAAGTGAGCCCTGCCGGGCGAAGATTAGCGGTGCACGCACCGCTGTGACGCAATGTGACGCACCGATTGTCGGTGGTATCGGGGCAGAACATACGGTTTCTCTCGTCCCCACGAGAGGAAACGATCATCATGTCCCGCCGCATCACCACCGTCGCCGCCGCTACCGCGGCAGTTGCGCTCATCGCATCCCTCGCCGGCTGCGCCTCGTCTCCTGCCACCAGCGGTGAGAGCGAGAGCGACGTCGTGCGCATCGGCGTCGTCGGCAAGAGCGACCCGCAGTGGCCCGCCTTCGTCGACGCGGCAGCGGCCGAGGGCATCGAGGTCGAACTGGTCGACTTCGCCTCGTACGAGCAGCCCAACCCGGCACTTGCCGAAGGCGAGCTCGACCTGAACCAGTTCCAGCACATCGTCTACCTGGCCGACTACAACGTCGCCTCGGGCCAGGACCTCACGCCGATCGGTTCCACGGGCATCTACCCCCTCGGCCTCTACTCGCAGAAGGTCGACGACGTCGCCGACATCAAGGACGGCGACACCGTGCTCGTTCCCGACGACGTCTCCAACCAGGCCCGCGCCCTGCTCGTGCTGCAGTCGGCCGGACTCATCGAGCTGACCAGCGGCGGCACCATCTTCTCTGACCTCGCCGACATCGACGAGGAGAACTCCAAGGTCGAGGTCGTCGCCCTCGAGGCTGCACTGATCCCGAACTCGCTGCCCGATGCCGCCGCGGCGATCATCAACAACGACTTCGTCACGCAGGCCGGCCTCAGCTTCGAAGACGCCATCGCCCAGGACGACCCCTCGGACGCCAACGCGCTGCCGTACGTCAACATCTTCGCCGCTCGCGCCGATGACAAGGACAACGAGACGTACCTGAAGCTCGTCGAGATCTTCCAGACCGACGAGGCCGTGCAGGCGGGCCTCGTCGAGGCATCCGGCAACACGATCGTTCCGCTCCAGACCCCGGTCGCCGACCTCGAGGCCTCGCTCGCGAAGGTCGAGAAGGACACCGCAGAAGCAAAGGGCTGATTCATGGCCATCGTGACTCTCACCGATGTCACGAAGACGTACCCGGCCGCGGTCAAGGGCGCACAGCCCGTGACCGCGGTCGGTGGCGTGACGCTCGACATCGAACAGGGCGACGTCTTCGGCATCATCGGGTACTCGGGTGCCGGCAAATCCACCCTCGTGCGACTCATCAATGCGCTCGAACCCGCCACCAGCGGGTCGATCGTCGTCGACGGCGTCGACATCACCACGCTGTCCGAGCGTGAGCTGCGCGACGTGCGCGGCGGCATCGGAATGATCTTCCAGCAGTTCAACCTCTTCGCCTCGAAGACCGTGAAGGCCAACATCGCCTACCCGCTGCGACTCGCCGGGTGGAAGAAGGCCGACATCGACGAGCGCGTCTCCGAACTGCTCGCCTTCGTCGGACTCAGCGACAAGGCCAAGGCCTACCCCGAGCAGCTCTCGGGTGGGCAGAAGCAGCGCGTCGGCATCGCACGCGCGCTCGCCACCCGCCCCGCCATCCTGCTCGCCGACGAGGCCACCAGCGCCCTCGACCCGCAGACCACGCACGAGGTGCTCGCCCTGCTGCGCCGCGTCAACCGTGAGCAGGGCGTCACCATCGTCGTCATCACGCACGAGATGGACGTCATCCAGACCATCGCCACCAAAGTCGCCGTCATGGAGCACGGTCAGGTGATCGAGCAGGGCGACGTGTTCGAGGTCTTCTCCGACCCCCAGAACCCGGCCTCCCAACGCTTCGTCGGAACCGTGATCAAGGGCATCCCGTCGCCCGCCGAGGCCGCCTCGCTGCGCGAGCGGCACGACGGCCGCCTCGTCACCTTCTCGTTCCGCGACGGCGACTCATCTCAGGCGCAGGTGTTCGTCGACCTCGCCCAGGCCGGGCTGGACTTCGAGCTCGTCTACGGCGGCATCAATGACATCCGCGGCCGCGCGTTCGGTCACCTCACCCTGGCGATCCGAGGGGCGGATGCTGTCATAGACGCCACGCTGACCCGCATCGGCGCGCACGCGACCGTCACCGAGATCGCGCCGGAGGAGGTCGCCTGATGGAACGCCTCAACGAACTGTGGCCCGAGTTCTGGGATGCCGCGCTCGAAACGCTCTACATGACGACGTTCGCGCTCGTGCTCGCCGGCATCCTCGGCACTCTTCTCGGCATCGGACTGTACGTGACCCGACCGGGTGGGCTCATGCCCAACCGCGTCGTGAACGCGCTGCTCGAGCTGCTGGTGAACTTCTTCCGCCCCATCCCGTTCGTCATCTTCATCGCCGTGCTGCAGCCGGTCACCCGCGCCGTGGTCGGCATCGGCATCGGAACGACGGCCGGAGCGTTCGCGATCGGCATCGCCGCCGCATTCGCGATCGGCCGCATCGTCGAACAGCACCTCGTCTCGGTCTCGCCCGGCGTCATCGAGGCGGCGCGTTCGATGGGTGCCGGCCCGTGGCGCATCCTGTTCACCGTCGCGATCCCCGAATCGCTCGGCCCGCTGATCCTCGGCTACACCTTCGTCGTCGTCGCGCTGATCGACATGACCGCCATGGCCGGAATGGTCGGCGGTGGCGGACTCGGCGCCTTCGCGCAGATCTACGGCTTCCGACGGTTCGAGCCGGTCGTGATGTGGGCGGCGATCATCCTGATCGTGCTGTTCGTGCACCTGATCCAGCTGCTCGGCACCCGACTCGCACGTGTGATCATGCGGCGGTGAGCGCGGTCAGGCCTGCAGAGTAGGTCAGGCCTGCAACGTCGGGAACGTCCAGGTGCCGTCGATGATCTGCGCCCGGGGACGGTAGAAGCGCACCAGGTAGTTCCAGCCCTCGGTGATGGGCAACGCATTTGGTGTGCCCTCCGGGTAGTCGCCGAAACGCACAGTGATCGAGCCGTCGTCGTCGCGCGCACCGGTGATGTTGTTGATCGTGTACGCGTCGCGGTCGTTCGGCTCGAAGAACCCCGCGGCGTTGTACACGGAGACCGACCAGAATCCATCGACCGGCACGTCGCGTACCGTCAGCGCATACTGACCCACGGGCAGGCGCGGCTCGACCCCCACGTACACGGCCTCAGAACTGGGAAGCCCACCCCACCCGGCGGCGGAACCGATCAGGTGATGCACCGGGTCGACCTCGTCGCGCGTGCCGAACGTGCGGTCGAACGACGGCAGGTTGCGCGCGAGTGCCAGCAGGGCGTCTCGAGTCTCGTCGAATGTCGTCGCGTCGTAGTCGGGCATTTCGAACGGCCGTTGTGAATCCGCGCGCAAGGCGAACCCGTCTTGCAGAGCGGCGACCGCGGCAACGTCGGCCGGGTCCGCAGGATCGACGAGCGTACGCACGGCGAGCACGACGTGGCGAGTGCCGTGCTGATCCATCGAGAGGTGGTGTTCACCCGCATCGTGGAACACCGCATTGATGTAGTGATGCTCGTTGACGACCATCACTGATACATAGCGGTCGCCGTGCTCGGGGATCGTGATCGTCGCACCCGCACTGATATCGACCACTGCCGCACTGTAGAGCGTGTCGCGGTTCATGCGGATGACCGTCTGCTCGTCGATCGGCGTGGGTACGCGGTTGTGGCGGAAGACGTTGACGCCGCCGTTCGCGGCCTGAATGTCGCGCATCATGCGGTGGGTCTCAGCGGTGGCGAAGTTGTCGACGTTCACAGGAGTGCTCATGGGCACATTGTGTGTGCTCGATGCTCGTGTGACAAGAGGGCATCCGCTTCTGCGTCAGCCCTCTGCGGGCAGCACCGTCACCTCGACGGGGATGACGGTGAGCTCTAGGGCGACAGCAGCGGGGAAAGTGGCTTGCAGCGTCTCATGGAGATCGCTGGCCTGTGGGGGCTCGCCGGGGCCGCTGATCGTGATGCTGACGGTGTCGCCGGTGACCGAGATGTCTGAGACGACGAAGTCGGTGTCGTCGCCGAGCCAGTCCTCGACCGTGTGCTGCACGTCGCGCTGACGGTTCTGGGACTGCAGGATCCCCTCGGACGTCAGCATGAGGGGCAGCAGAATGATGCCGGCCAGGGCGATGAACGGCACGACGGTCTGCATGATCTGACGCGGGCGGTTGCGCAAGGCGTAGGGGCGGGCGAAGCCGGTGAGCACGAACACCGCCGAGGCGCTCAGAACGATCGCCACGAAGTTCGTCAGGAAGAGCAGCGTGGCGCCGCCCGCGTCGGCGTACTGGCCGCCGTTCAGGCTGATGCCCACCACCGCGAGCGGCGGCACGAGGGCGACGGCGATCGCCACACCGGCGATGCCGCTGGCGACGCGTGCGTTGACGGTCGCAAAGGCGCCGGCCGCGCCGGCCGCGATCGCGATCAGCATGTCGACCGTCGTCGGGCTCACGCGCGAGACGATCTGCGAGTTCGTGGCGTGCGAGATGGCGATGGGAGCCCAGGCGCTGATCCCGTAGGCGAGCGCGACGGCGGCCAGAGCACCCGCGACGATGAGGGTTGCCGAGTCGAACGCCCGTCGGCCCCAGCCGTTTACGAGAGCACCGGCGAGGCCGAGGATCGGCGTCATGAGGGGCGCCACGAGCATGGCCCCGATGACGACAGCAGTCGAATCGGCCAGCACGGCGAACGAGGCGATGGCGACCGAAAGCACGAGCATGACCCACCACGTGCCGAGCTTGGTGAGGCGCTGCGGGCGCTCGAAGTACAGGCCGGCGGCGTACTCGGCACGCTGCTTGCGGCCGATGTCGGATCCATCGATCCAGTCCCAGATCAGTTCGGGAACTGTGGCCGTGGGCGGCACGGTCGTCGTGCCTCGGGCTGAGTGACGCAGACTCCACGCGACCAGCAGCAGACCGAGTACCAGCGCGGCCACGGCGCCGCCGATGATCACCGTCGAGACGACCGAGGATGGAACCAGGTATGCCAGGATTCCGGCGATGACGGCGATGGAACCGCCGGCCAGGCGCGGTAGCGGGTCGCGTTCGCGGCGCTTGAGCAGGGCTCCGATGATCGCAACGACCCCGCGAATGCCGATGAAGATACCCGCGAATCCCACGACGAGGGTCAGGGTGAGCGCGTCGCCGGCCGCGTAGATCGCGAGGATCATTACGGCAGCGAGGGCGAGCGCGGCGAGCCCGCGCAGTGCGGCGAGCCAGCGACTGATCCCCTTGCCGAACCAGCGGCGCCCTGACGCCGCGTACCAGAGGTCGGTCGCGCCGCTGAGAGCGAGCAGGGCGACCACGATGAACGTGACGAGCATGGTGGTCGCGTTGGGCAGCAGCAGCACGACGGTGCCGCCGGCCATCGCGAGGAGTCCGCGGACGCCGGCGGGATTGGACAGCGCGGCGACCATCGCGCGGAACCGCTCCCGCGGGGTCGATGTCGGTGGCGGGCTGACCGTGTCTGCCTTGTCGTCGAGCGTCACAGCTGCCTCCCCGTTGCCCTTGTGGTCAGCATAGGATGACGCGCGCGCGTGCGGGAGATGCGTGCGGGCGACGGGGGAGGTTGCACCCAAGGTTGAGTCACCTCATATCAACTTTGAATTGACAGCATCCGACGTTCTGTTTACACTTGAGTCATCACGACTCAGGTTCTCGGCGACCGCCGAAGGGGCCGGGTCGTCCCACAGACTCTCACCCACTAAGGAGAAAACACATGGCACGTGCTGTCGGTATCGACCTCGGAACCACCAACTCCGTCGTCAGCGTCCTCGAAGGCGGCGAGCCCAAGGTCATCGCCAACGCCGAGGGTTTCCGCACCACCCCGTCGGTGGTCGCATTCACCAAGGACGGCGAGGTGCTCGTCGGCGAGACCGCCAAGCGCCAGGCCGTCACCAACGTCGACCGCACCATTTCATCGGTCAAGCGCCACATGGGCACCGACTGGTCGTTCGACGTGGACGGCAAGAAGTGGACGCCGCAGGAGATCTCGGCACGCATCCTGATGAAGCTCAAGCGCGACGCCGAGTCGTACCTGGGTGACACCGTGACCGATGCGGTCATCACCGTTCCCGCGTACTTCAACGACGCCGAGCGTCAGGCCACCAAGGAGGCCGGCGAGATCTCGGGCCTCAACGTGCTGCGCATCATCAACGAGCCCACCGCCGCCGCTCTGGCGTACGGCCTCGACAAGGGCAAGGAAGACGAGCTCATCCTGGTCTTCGACCTCGGTGGCGGAACCTTCGACGTCTCGCTGCTCGAAGTGGGCAAGGACGACGACTTCTCCACCATCCAGGTGCGTGCCACCGCCGGTGACAACCGCCTCGGTGGCGACGACTGGGATCAGCGCGTCGTCGACTACCTGATCAAGCAGTTCAAGGAGACCACCGGCGTCGACGTCTCGGGTGACAAGATCGCCCTGCAGCGCCTCAAGGAGGCCGCTGAGCAGGCGAAGAAGGAGCTGTCGAGCTCGACCAGCACCTCGATCAACCTGCCGTACCTGTCGCTGACCGAGTCGGGCCCCGTCTCGCTGTCCGAGACTCTCACCCGCGCGAAGTTCGAGGACCTCACCAAGGACCTGCTCGACCGCACCAAGAAGCCCTTCGAAGACGTCATCCGCGAGGCGAACATCAAGGTCGGCGAGATCGACCACATCGTCCTCGTCGGTGGCTCGACCCGTATGCCCGCCGTTGCCGAGCTCGTCAAGCGCGAAACCGGCAAGGAAGCCAACAAGGGTGTCAACCCGGACGAGGTCGTCGCCGTCGGCGCCGCCCTGCAGGCCGGTGTGCTGAAGGGTGAGCGCAAGGACGTTCTGCTCATCGACGTCACCCCGCTGAGCCTCGGTATCGAGACCAAGGGCGGCATGATGACCAAGCTCATCGACCGCAACACCGCCATCCCGACCAAGCGCAGCGAGACCTTCACCACGGCTGACGACAACCAGCCCTCGGTCGCGATCCAGGTCTTCCAGGGCGAGCGCGAGTTCACTCGCGACAACAAGCCGCTGGGCACCTTCGAGCTCACCGGTATCGCCCCGGCTCCCCGTGGCATCCCGCAGGTCGAGGTGACCTTCGACATCGACGCCAACGGCATCGTGCACGTGTCCGCCAAGGACAAGGGCACCGGCAAGGAGCAGTCGATGACCATCACCGGCGGCTCGTCGCTGTCGAAGGAAGACATCGACCGCATGGTGCGCGAGGCTGAAGAGAACGCTGCCGAGGACAAGAAGCGCCGCGAGGCCGCCGAGGTCCGCAACCAGGCCGAGACCCTCGCCTACTCGATCGAGAAGCTGATCTCCGAGAACAGCGACAAGCTGCCCGAGGACGTCAAGACCGAGGTGCAGGCCGACGTCGACGCGCTCAAGACGGCGCTCGCCGGTGAGGACGACGACGCGGTCAAGACCGCATTCGACAAGCTCAACGAGTCGCAGGGCAAGCTCGGCGAGGCGATCTACGCCTCGCAGCAGGCCGACGCATCCGCTGAGGGCGCCGCTGAGGAGTCCACCGCAGAGGCGGCCTCTGACGAGGATGTCGTCGACGCCGAGGTCATCGACGACGAGGACGAGAAGAAGTAACCATGACAGACAAGAACTTCGACGAAGTTCCCGAGAACGAGGGGTCGGATGCTGCGGCATCCGGCCCCGCGCCGGATTCGGGAATCCCCGAGAACGCCGACGCGGCTGAGGCCGCAGCGGCGGAGGGTTCGGACGACGACCTCACGGTCGACGACATCCTGGGCGCCATGCAGACCGACGAGGCGACAATGCATGACGCCGACGGCGCAGGCATCGCCGACGCCGAACACGCCCTGCTCAACGATCTCAAGCGTCTGCAGGCCGAGTACGCCAACTATCGCCGCCGTACCGAAGAGCAGCGCCACATCGAGGTCGCCCGTGCCAAGGGTGAGGCCGCCAAGGGCCTGCTTCCTGTGCTCGATGACCTCGACCGCGCCCAGCAGCACGGCGACCTGGTTGAGGGCTCGGCCTTCGCCGTGATCGCCGAGAAGGTGCGCGCGGTCGTCGAGCGGCTCGGTGTGGTCGCCTATGGCGCCGCGGGCGAAGAGTTCGACCCCCAGCACCACGAGGCGATCTTCCAGCAGCCCACCCCCGGCGCCACCACTTCGACGATCCTCGAGGTCGCCGAGGTCGGCTACCGCCTCGGTGATGTCGAGCTGCGCCCGGCGAAGGTCGTCGTCGCCGTACCAGCGGAGTAGGTGATCGATGGCCAGCCAGGATTGGTTCGACAAGGACTTCTACAAGACACTCGGCGTCAGCAAAGACGTCTCGGATGCCGATCTCAAGAAGACCTATCGCAAGCTCGCCCGCAAGTACCACCCCGACTCCAATCAGGGTGATGCCAAGGCCGAGGCGCGGTTCAAAGAGATCAGCGAGGCCTACGCCGTGCTCAGCGACGCCGAACAGCGTCGCGAGTACGACGAGATCCGTGCGATGGGTTCGGGAGCGCGCTTCACGGCGCCCGGACCCGGGGCATCCGGCGGTTTCGAAGACGTCTTCAGTCGTTTCGGACAGGGTGGCCAGCAGGCCGACTTCGACGACATCTTCTCGATGTTCTCGCAGGGCGGCGGATCGTTCGGCTCGGGCCGGTTCGGTCAACCGACCGGCGGGTTCCGCGGATTCGGCGGCCCCCAGAAGGGTGCCGACGTCACCGCGCGCACGACGCTCGACTTCGTCACCGCGGCCAAGGGTGAGACCATCACCCTGCAGGCCGAGGACGGCAAGCCGTTCAAGGTGAAGGTGCCGGCCGGGGTCGCAGACGGGCAGAAGATCCGTCTGCGCGGCCGCGGCCGGCCCTCGCCGGATGGCGGCGAGAACGGTGACATCGTCGTGCAGGTGAAGGTCAGGCCGCACCCAGTCTTCACCCGTGACGGACTCAACCTGCGCCTGACGGTGCCGGTGACGTTCACCGAGGCGACGCTCGGTGCCACCATCGAGGTGCCAACGCTCGGCGGCGAGACGGTCAAGCTGCGGGTCGCCCCCGGCACGCCCTCCGGGCGCGTGCTGCGGGTCAAGGGCCGTGGCATCGTCTCGTCGAAGGGCACCGGAGACCTGCTCGCCGAGCTTCAGGTCGCCGTGCCCAGTCACCTCGATGATGCCGCCCGCGAGGCTCTTCAGCGCTTCCACGACCTGGAGCCGAAGGAGAACCCGCGCGCCGACCTGATGGCGAAGGCGAAGTAGCGATGGACGCCGACGCCCCCGTCTTCGCGATCGCGGTCGCCGCGGAGCTGGCCGGAATGCACCCTCAGACGCTGCGGCAGTACGACCGCATCGGCCTGGTGGTGCCCGGCCGCACCCGCGGCGGCTCGCGCCGCTACTCGATGCGCGACATCGAGCAGCTGCGTGAGGTCGCCCAGCTGTCGAGCGAGGGGATGAGCCTGCCCGCCATCGCCCGCCTGCTCGATCTGGAGGACGAGGTGCGGATGCTACGGCGTCGCGTCGTCGAATTGGAGGGCGCGCTGCGCGCCGAGCGCGAGAACCGGCCCGGTGTACGCGTGTTCGCCGCCGGCGCCACCGGGTCGATCGTTCCGGTCGGCTCCGGCCGCCGGATCCGTCGTTCGACAGAGGTCGTGCTGTGGCATCCGCGTTCCCGCCGCGACGACGACCCCGACCCCGAGCCCTCCGGGGCCTGACTCGCGCGCATCCCGCCGCCCCCTGACCCGCGCAGCGCGTCAGGCGTCGTCGAGGGGGAGTGCGAGGGTCGCGTCCGCGAGTGCGGCGCCCGCGCCGCCATAGACGTTCACCACCGCTCCCACGCCCTCGCCCGCCAGGTGCGCGAGCTGATCCGGATGCTGCGCGACGGCCGACACGCGGCCGTCGAAGCCCGCGGCCCGCAACTGCTCCAGCGCGAACAGGTTCGAGTCGTGGATCGGCATCGCCAGTACGACGGTACGCACGAAACCGCCCGCCACGATGCGGTTCCAGAACTCGTGGTCGGTCGCATCGCCCTCAACGACCTTGTACCCGTCCTCCATGAGTCGCTGCACGACGAGGTGGTCGTTGTCGACGCCCAGTGGCCGCAACTCGCCCTCTTCGGCGAGGCGCGTGTACGCCGCCCGGCCGACCCGGCCCATGCCCAGCACGACAGCATCCGCATCGCTGGTGTCGATCGGGCGATCCGCCACGCGCAAGCGGAGCGGATCCTGCTCGGGCAACCACGTGCTGAGCCGATCGGTCAGATTGAGGCTGCGTGTGTTCACCAGCGACGAGATGACCATGCTCAGCGGCACGGCCACTGCGACGATCGTCAGCCACTTCTCCGAGACGAGGGCAGTCGAGACTCCGACCGCCGTGACGATGATCGAGAACTCCGAGAAGTTGCTCAGCACCAGGCTGGTGCGGATCGTGGTGCGATTGCGCAGGCCGAACAGCCTGCCCAGCAGCACGAACCCGATGAACGTGAGCGGCAGCAGTACCACGCACAGCAGCGTCGCGATGCCCAGATCGAGCCAGGTCGGGCTCGCGCTCAGGCCGATCATCACGAAGAACCCGACCAAGAAGAGCTCCTTGACGCTGAACAGCGACTTCGAGAGCTCGATCGCGCGCGGATGCGTCGAGAACAGCAAACCGGCGACGAGCGCACCGAGATCACCCTTCAGGCCGACCGAGCTGAACGCGAAGTAGCCGGGGCCGAGCGCCATGACCACACCGAACAGCACCAGTAGCTCGCCGTGGCCGAGACGATCGAGCACCCGGCGCAGCACCCACGACAGCGGAACGAGCAGAACGAGCAGCAGCGCCCAGGGGCTCGGCGGGGTGTCGGAGTTGGCGGTCAGAAAGCCCACGGCGATGATGTCTTGCATGACGAGGATGGCGATGGCCGTCTGCCCGTAGAACGAGCCGTCGTCGGAGCGCTCTTCAAGAACTTTCACGCACAGCACGGTCGACGAGAACGACAGGGCGAAACCGACGACCGCGGCCTCGCGCCATCCACCGTCGAGTGAGCTCAGAGCGATGGTCGAGATCAGCCCGACCGTGCCCATGCTGATGACGGTGAGCATCGCGAGGTGGATGGTCGCCGTGCCGTAGGCCTCACGGCGCAGAAGAGAACGTAGGTCGAACTTCAGGCCGATCGTGAACAGTAGCAACACGACACCGAGGTCGGCCATCTGCTCCAACCCGGGGAAGGGCTGCATGCCAAACGCGCCCAGCAGAAAGCCCGCGCCGAGGAATCCCACCAGCGGCGGGATGCGCAGTGCGTACGCCAGGGTGCCCAGCGCCGCCGCCGTCAGCGTCGTCAGGACGATCTGTTCCATGCGGGGCTCCTCGCATCGATCCGCGACGGATGGCGGCGGCGGGCCTGCCGGTTCGCTCTCTTCTTCGAGCGTAGCGGTCTGGGGATGTGGTTCCGAGTGCACCCGATGGCGATATATTGCTAGTGAGTTTGCTGTGGACCCGCTATCTTTGGCTCTACGCGCAGGTGATCGAGGGGGATGCAGTGGTCGAGCAGCAGTCAGCGGCAGTCACACGAGACAGCGGGTGTGGCGGTGTCTCGCGCCGCGCCGTCGTGTCAGCGGCGTGGGCTGCACCGGTCGTTCTGGCGGCGACCGCCGCACCTCGTGCCGCGGCATCGACGAACGCTCAGGTCGACCTGGTTGCGACGGCGCGCCATCCGATTGACTCCGACGGCAGTCACAACTCGCTCGCTTACTACGAGGGCCCGCGTCTGTGTGACTTCACTTTCACGTTCGCCAACGAGGGCCCCGACGTGCTGCCGGCGGGGTCGAGGATCGAGCTCGGTGTGCCGTTCCCCTCGATTTGGAACCTCGACTCGCTCACCATCGTCTCGTCGGGCGCGCAGACGCTGGTGCCGGCGGGGCGCGGCACCGTTGACATCACGACAGGGGACAACCCCACGGCCTATCGCCAGCTGTTCTACTTCACCGTGACAACACCTGTGCCCGTGGGCGCCTTCAACGTGAACTTCACCATTCAGATGAATGGCACGCAGAACACGGCGACGAACTTCTACTACGTGCGCACCACCGCCCGCTTCACTCCGGGCGTCGGCGCGAACGACATCGACCCCGGGAACAACGCCGACTTCGCCGACAACTACGCCTACTACAACCACGCACCGGCGACGACTCCGTAGTCCCGCCGGCGGCACCCCTCACCCGTCTATTCGTCACAGATCGGCCCTATTGCGAGGCGATAGCGCGGGTTCGTGACGAATAGACGGGTGCGCGAGGGCGCGACGGGTGCGAGACGGTCGCGCGGGCGCGCGCGGAGAGGGGCGCGGGTCAGAGGCCCAGCACGGCCTTCGCGATCAGGAAGTAGATGATCAGGCCGGTCGCGTCGACGAACGTCGTGATGAACGGGTTCGAGAACACGGCCGGGTCGACCTTGATCGCGCGCGCGATCAGCGGCATGATCCCGCCGATGGAAGCCGCAACCGTGCAGATCGCGATGAGCGTCAGCCCGATCACGAGACCGACATGCCAGTCATACGCGAGCCCCGCCAGCGCGAACCCCAACAGTCCCAGCAATAGGCCGAGGCTGAAACCGACGCAGATCTCGCGCACGAGCACTTTGCCCACATCGCGCGGGGTGATCTCGCCCAGTGCCAGTGAGCGGGTCACGGTGGTCGCCGCCTGGTTGCCCGTGTTGCCGCCCGTGCCGATCAGCAGCGGCACGAACAGTGCGAGCACGGTCATCTGCGCCAGCGTCGCCTCGAACGCGTCGAGCACCTGCACCGTCAGCGTGGCGCCGACCGCGAGCACCAGCAACCACACCACGCGCGAGCGCACGAGCCGTCGGACGGGTGTCGACAGGTATGAGCGCCGCAGAGGTTCGACGCCGCCCTGGCGGGCAGCATCCTCACTCTCCTCCTGCTTGAGGATGCGCGCGGCGTCGTCGATCGTCAGCACGCCCACCAGGCGCTGCTCGCTGTCCACGATCGGAAGCGCCAGCAACCCGAGGTCCGTCGCGCGGCGCGCGGCGGCCTCGGCGTGCTCATCGGCACTCGCGACGTGCGCGTCGACCATGAGGTCGGCGATCCGGGCATCCGACGCCGCCGCGAGCAGATCGCGCAGGCTCACCACGCCGACGACGCGGCGCCCCGCGTCGGTCACCGGCAGCGTGTAGATCGTCTCGGCGTGATCGAGCGCACCGCGCACTCTCTGCATCGTCTCTCCGACGGTCAGCTGCGGATGGGTGACGACCACCTCGGGGCTCATGCGGCGCCCGATCGCGTTGTCGGGGTAGCCCAGGACGGATGCCGTCAACTCGCGCTCATGCGGTGGCAGTCCGCGCAGTAGCTGGGGTGCGACGGATGCCGGCAGCTCGTCGAGCAGCCAGACACGGTCGTCGGGATCCATCTCGGCGAACAGGGTGGCGACCTCGGTGTGGCGCATCGCCTGCACCAGATCGCTCTGGGTGCCGGGGGAGAGCGCCTCGAACACGTCGAGCGCGCGACCCTTCGCGAGAAGTCGGTACACGATCGCGGCGTTCTCGACGGACAGCCGATCGAGGAGTTCGACGATCTCGGGGACCGGCATCGGAGTGAGAGCGGCGGATGCTTGTGCGAGATCACCGCGGTCGATGGACTGCTCGATCGCGTCGGCGATCTCGGAGATGTGCTGCAGCTGCTTCGGAGTCATGATGTGCCTTTGCGGAGGGCACCGGGATCGGCAGACGCGCAGCGACGAAGCGCCGCTCAGCCGGGCGGTGCGAAAGCGAGAAGGGGAGAGTATCTGTGACTCGGACTGTCACCGGACATGATGAACCACCTCGCTTTCCGTACTCGGGGCTTGTGCGTTGCGCGTTCCAGGAACCGCTGCGCCTCTCAGCCTACTTGTGGTGATCATGGGTGCCACCTGTGGTTGTACCCTGTCAACAGTTGACAGGATTCGGGTGAACAAGAGGAGAACGCGTGGCGGACACAGTCAAGCGCGGTGAGTCGTTGGGGGCGCAGGTCGCCAACGTGCTGCGCCAGCGGATCGTGCGCGGTGACCTCGCTCCGGGCGAGCGCATCACTGAAGAAGCGCTGGCTGAGGAGTTCGACGTCAGCCGCGGACCGATCCGCGATGCGCTGACGCAACTGAGCTTTGAGAAGCTGGTGCGCATCCAGCGGCCCCGTGGAGTGTTCGTCGTCGGGCTCACCAGGGATGATGTCGATCAGCTCTACAGTCTGCGTGCGGCGCTCGAGCAGCTCGCGCTTTCGCGGGCGATCCGCGTCGAGGACGACGCGCGCTGGCAGACGATGGCGCGCGCGGTGCGCCGCATGACCGAAGCTGCCGAGGTCTCGGATCACACCGCTTTCGCGGCGGCCGACCTCGACTTCCACTCGCAGATCTACGCACTCGCCGACCACCCGCGTCTCGAGGGCGCGTGGCGCCAGTACCTGCCGACGTTCTCGGCGTTGCTCGATGTGACGATCAATCACGATTCGGATCTGCACGACTCCGCCGTCGATCACGTCGCGCTGTTCGACGTCATGCGCAGTGGCGACGCGGCGAAGGCCGCCGATGTGCTGACGGCGCACCTTGACGGGGCTCGGGATCGGATGCTGAGTGAGATCGCCATGTCCGAATGACGTGTCGCGGCATAGGTGCTCGGCTTGGTCGTTGACTGTTAACAGTCAACACTGATACGGTCGGGGAGGCCGACAACCGGGTCGGTCCCCGCACCCGAGGAGCAAAGATGCCCCGCATCCGCATGACCCGCGCGACGGTCGCCATCGCAACCGCCGCCGCAGCCGCGCTCGTCCTGGCCGGCTGCAGCCCGGTGGAAGAGGGCGGCGAAGCGTCGTCCTTCCCCGACAAGGACATCCGTCTGATCATCCAGGCCAACCCCGGCGGCGGTTCCGACCTGTCGTCCCGCGCACTGGCATCCGAGCTCGAGAACATCCTCGATGTCAGCGTGATCCCCGAGAACATGCCCGGCGCCGCGGGTGCGCTGGCCATGGAGTTCGTCGGCGCTCAGGAGGCCGACGGGTACGTGATCGGCTTCGCCCCCGTCGAGATCGCCATGCTCAACACCACTCAGGGCGCCGACGTGCTGCCAGAGAACTACGACCTGCTGGGTCAGATCATGCTCGCGCCCGGTGTCGTCACCGTCGGCGCCGACAGCGGAATCGAGTCGCTCGACGACCTCGTGGCCCAGGCTGAAGCGGGCGCCGTGACGGTCGCCAACTCCGGAGCCGGGTCGATCTGGGAGGCCGCGACGCTCGGCCTCGCCGACGCGACCGGTGCCGAGTTCACGCCGGTCGCCTACGACGGCGGCGCCACCGCCGTCGGCGCGGCGGCATCCGGTGAGACCGTCGCGGCCGTCTCCGGGCTCGGCGAGGCACTCGCCCAGGGTGAGGCCGTCCGCATCCTGGCCGTCATGCACGACGAGCGCCACCCTGACGCGGCCGACGTGCCGACGGTCGAAGAGGCGATCGGCGAGGCCGTGGAGTTCGGCGGATGGGGCGGGATCTACGCACCCAAGGGTCTGCCTGACGACGTGAAGGCGACGCTCGAGTCGGCGGTGCAGCAAGCTGTGGAGTCGGACTCGTACCAGGCCTTCCAGAAGGATGCCGGAAACCTCGTCGTGTACCGCGACTCGGCCGAGTGGACCACCTTCGTCGGCGAGCAGTTCGACCTGTTCCAGGAACTGCTCGGCTGATGACCGACGTCGTCGACACCGACCTTCGGGGAGCGGCACCCTCCCGCTCCCTGGAGGTCGTGTTCGCCGCGGTCGCCCTCGCGGTCGCGGCGGGGTACCTGCTGCTGGCGACGCAGATCCCGTTGCGGCGCGAAGCCGCTCCAGGGCAGATCGACGCCCGCTTCTGGCCGACGGCGATCGGCGTCGCCGCCGTCGCGACCGCGATCGTGCTCCTCGTCGTCGCCCTCACTCGCCCCGCACCGACCCGCGATGACGTTGAACGCATCCAGCCGGGCGGTGTGCTGCGCGTCGTGCTCACCATCGTCATCGCGGGGGCGTTCATCGCCGTGTGGTCCCTTGGATCGGTGGTGCTGTTCGGCTATCGCATCGAGGTGTTCCCGATCGCCGCCGGACTGCTCATGGCCGGACTCATGCTGCTGTACGGGCACCGACGCTGGCTGAGCCTCATCATCTACTCCGCCGCGGTGACAGCATTCGTCTACGCCGTCTTCGGCATGCTTCTGAGGATCCCCCTATGACTCCCATCATCGACGGGGTGAACTCGCTTCTCGACATCTCGATCGTCCTCTACATGGGTGTCGGGCTCGTGCTCGGATTCATGGTCGGCGCCTTCCCCGGGATCACCGCCACAATGGCCGTCGCACTGGCGGCCGGGTTCACGATGACGCTCGAGCCGGTCCAGGGCCTGGCCGTGCTACTCACGATCTACGTCACCGCGAACTTCGGTGACCGAGTGCCGTCCATCCTCATCAACACCCCCGGCACACCGGCATCCATCGCCACCACACTCGACGGATACCCGATGGCCAAGCAGGGGCGTGCGGGGCTCGCCCTGACCATCTCGGCGATCGCCTCGGCGATCGGCATCCTGGCATCCCTCGTGCTCTTCGCGATCGCAGCCGTGCCGATCGCGAACTTCGCCCGCGACTACTTCCGTTCTCCCGAGCTGTTCGCACTGGTCGTCTTCGGCATCGCCATCATGATCGGTATCTCTTCAAAATCGATGCTCAAGGGCATCCTCGCGGGCCTGTTCGGACTCATGCTCGGCACGGTGGGCACCTACTCGGCGACAGCTGACCAGCGCTTCACCTTCGGGCTGCTCGAACTCGTCGAGGGCGTGAACTTCATCGCCGTGATCATCGGCCTGTTCGGCATCGCGGAACTCTTCGATCAGCTGCTCACCCACCGCAAGAACCGCACGCGACCGATCTCCAGCCTGGGCCGCTGGTGGCCCAACCGGCGCGAGCTGAAGCAGAGCGGGAGAGCGACCGCGGTCGGCGGCGCTGTCGGACTCGGCGTGGGCCTGATCCCCGCCGCCGGCGGCGACATCGCCGGCCTCATCGGGTGGGAACGCGCGCGCAAGATGTCGAAGACCCCCGACGCCTTCGGCAAGGGGTCGATCGAGGGAGTCGCGGCATCCGACACGGCCTCCAGCGCGACTCTGGGCGGCTCGCTCACCACGACCATGGCGCTCGGCATCCCCGGCGACTCGGTGATGGCCGTGATGATCGGATCGATGATCATCTGGGGAATCACCCCAGGGCCGAATCTGTTCTCGGACCGCCCCGACCTGGTCGTCTCGATCGTCGGCATCATGCTCGTGGCCACCCTGCTGGCGCTCGGACTGAGCCTCGTGCGCATGAAGGGCATGGTCAAGCTGCTCGATGTGCCGCAGCCGTATCTGTGGAGCGGCATCCTCATCTTCTGCATCATCGGCACTTACGCCACCTCGAACAGCCTCTCGACGGTCATCACCATGCTCGTCTTCGGGGTGCTGGGTGTGCTGCTCAAGCGCATGCAGGTACCCGCCGGACCGATCGTGCTCGGGCTGTTGCTCGGACCACTCGCCGAAGAGAACCTCGCACGCACGCTCGCGATTCTGCCGACGCGGCCGTTCTTCGAGGTCGTCAGCCCGATCGCGATCGCACTGCTGCTGCTGGCCGTGCTCTCGATCGTGATGCCGGCGATCCGTTCGGCCCGCAAACCGCGCGCTGAACGGGCATCCTTCGCCGAGTCGGTGCTCGACACCGCGAGCCTCGAGCAGATCGCTCACGCCCACGACCAGCTCGCGGCCGATCCCGACCTGCTCACGTCGACCGTGCGCACAGAGAAGAAGAACCCCAAGGAGAAGAAGTGACCCGCTATGACATCCTCACCGCGATCCCGACCGCCTTCGGGCGTGACGGAACGCTCGATCTCGAGGGGTCGCGTGCGATCTTCCGATACGTCGCCGCGTCGGGCAACGAGGGGGCGTTCGTGCTCGGCACGACCGGGGAGTTCCCCGCGGTCGACGTCGAGGAGTTCTCGGATCTCGTCGCAGCGGCGCTCGACGAACTCGCCGACCGCATGCGGGTGATCGTGCACGTCGGTCGTCCCAGTGCCTTCGAGGCGGTGCGGCTCACGCGGATCGCTCGCGACCTGGGTGCTCGCGAGTTCGCAGCGCTGACGCCGTACTACCTCCGGTCGTCGGATGATGCGGTGTACGAGTACTTCCGTGCGGTGTCGGATGCTGTCGGCGACGGCCGCCTGTACGTGTACGTCTACCCGGCGCGCAGCGGTAATCCCGTCACGCCGCAGTTGCTCGTGCGGCTGGCGCAGCTGCCCAATGTCGTCGGCGCGAAGGTCAGCGAGCTCTCCCTGGAGGAACTGGCAGCGTACCGGGCGGTCGTGCCCGCCGACTTCGAGCTCTACACAGGCGCCGACCGGGATCTGATCGCGGCCGTCGAGGTGGGCGCGCAGGGCGTCGTCTCGGGGGTCTCATCCGTGACGCCGAAGCCGTTCCGAGCGCTCGCCGAGGCCGGTCGAGCCGGTGATGCGGCCGCGGTCGCCGCCGCTCAGGTAGCCGTCGACGAGGTGGTCTCGGTCGTCGGGGGAGACATGGCGCGTATGAAGGAGGCGTACCGAGTGCTCGGCGTCGCCGATGCGTACTGTCGGATGGCCCTCGACGAGCCCGACGCCGCTGCGCGCGCCGCGGTTGCCGCGGTCGTAACGGCGCACGGCTAGGCGGGAGTGGCGGGAGGGGGCGCGGCGCTAGAGTGAGCAGCGAGCTCAGGGGGAACACGTGGCCACGATCTACGACGTCGCGAAGCGCGCCGGCGTCTCACCGGCGACCGTGTCGCGGGTGTTCAACGGCACCAGCGTCTCGCCCGAGAAGGTCGAGGCGGTGCGCGCGGCCGCGGAGCAGCTGAACTTCACGCCCAACCGGGCGGCGCGCACGCTGCGCAGGCAGAGTTCCGAGGTGATCGCCCTGGTGATCCCCGACATCGAGAACCCCTACTTCACCGAGATGGCGCGAGGGGTCGAGGATGCCGCGAGCGAGGCCGGCTACTCGGTGGTGCTGTGCAACTCCGACGCCGACGTCGAGAAGGAATCGACCTACCTGCGCATTGCGATCGCCGAGAACATGGCCGGGGTGATCCTGGCGGCAGCATCTGACCACACGAACCTCGACGAGATCCTCGCCACCGGACGCCCTGTCGTGGCCGTAGACCGCGGCACCGGCTACGGCATCGACGGCGTCGTGATGGCGAACCGCGCCGCCGGCGAAGCTGCGACCCAGGAGCTCATCCGTGCGGGCTATCGCCGTATCGCGTGCATCAGCGGACCGACGCACATCGATACCGCTGCGGAACGCGCCGCGGGATGGCGCGACGCCCTCGACGCCGCCGAGCGCGCGGTCGACCCCGAACTTCTGCGCGTCTCGACTTTTCGTGTCGACGGCGGCAGGGCCGCGATGGAAGAGCTGCTCGCCCTGCCCGAACCCCCGGATGCCGTCGTCGCGAGCAACAACCTCATCGGCGTCGGCGCGATCCAGGTGCTCACCGAGCATGGGCTCACGCCTCCCGCCGTCGGGGTCGCGGTCGTCGGCTCACTGCCGTTCACCACGCTGTCGCCCAGCGCGGTCACCGTCGTGCGGCTTCCCGCCCGTCGCATGGGGGTCACTGCCGCGCGGATGCTGCTCGAGCGCATCCGCGGGAATGACCAGCCGGCCCGTTCGGTGGTCCTGCGCGATGAGGTGCAGCCCGCCAGCATCCGGCGCTGACGCGCCGCCCGCTGACCTGGCGCCCGCTGTCGCGCCGGGCGCTGGTCCGGCACCCGCTGGTGCGCCGCCCGCTATCACGGCGTCCGCTGTCCCGGTATCCGCTGTTCAGGTCGCACTTTCTCCCGCTTCAAGCGCAGCGAAACGGGAGAAAGTGCGACCTGAACACGCGCGGCACCACGGTTCCGGGAGAAAATGCGACCTGAACGCCCGCGGCACCGCGAGTCCGCACCCGCACTTGCCGCTTGAAATCGATTTCGCGTACGCTGGGTTCAGCTTGTCGTATCAAGGAGGACACATGCGCTGCACCCTCGGGGTCGACATCGGAACGTCGAGCAGCAAGGGCGTGCTCGTCGCCGACGACGGCACGATCCTCGCGACTGCCACGCGCGCGCACGAGGTCGATCGCCCGCACACCGGCTGGGTCGAGATGGATGCTCGCATCTGGTGGGACGAGTTCGTCGCGATCGCCCGCGAACTGCGAAAAGCGCACCCGGACGCCCTCATCACCGCCGTGGGAGTGAGCGGCATGGGCCCCTGCGTGCTGCTCGCCGACGAGCATGACGAGCCCGTGCGTCCCGCCATCCTGTACGGCGTCGACACCCGCGCCGCTGAGCAGATCGACCGGATGACCGACGAGCTCGGCCCGAAAGAGATCACCCGCATCGGAGGATCGACCCTCACCTCGCAGTCGGCCGGTCCCAAGATCGCCTGGATCGCCGACGAAGACCCGGATGCCTGGCGACGCGCGAAGCGTCTGTTCATGCCGGCATCCTGGCTGGCGCGCAAGCTCACCGGGGCCTACGTGCTCGACCACCAGTCGGCCAGCCAGAGCTCCCCGCTCTACGACATCGAGAACGAGCGCTGGCACGACGCCTGGTGGCAGCAGTATGCAGACGGCATCGAGCAGCCGCCGCTCACCTGGGCGGGTGAGATCGCCGGGACGGTGACGGCGACAGCATCCGCCCTCACCGGCATCCCCGAGGGCACCCCCGTCATCACCGGAACCATCGACGCATGGAGCGAAGCCGTCAGCGTCGGCGCTCACGGCGACGGCGACCTGATGCTCATGTACGGCACGACCATGTTCCTCATCGCGACGGGAGCGCAGACGCTGCGCACGCCCTCGATGTGGACCACGGCCGGAGCCTTCTCCGGCACCCGCAACCTCGCCGGCGGACTCTCGACCTCGGGCGCCCTCACCGCCTGGCTCAAAGATCTCACCGACGCCGACTACCCGCAGTTGCTCACCGAGGCCGAAGCATCCGGCCCCGGCGCACGGGGGCTGCTGATGCTGCCGTACTTCGCCGGAGAGCGCACCCCGATCCAAGACCCGGATGCTCGCGGCGTCATCGCCGGACTCACTCTCAGTCACGGACGCGGCGACCTCTACCGCGCCGCACTCGAAGCGACCGCACTCGGCGTGCGCCACAACGTCGAGACCATGCGGGCTGCCGGAGCCGACATCCGCCGGATCGTCGCCGTCGGCGGAGGCACACAGGGCCGCCTCTGGCTGCAGATCGTCTCGGATGCCACCGGACTGGCGCAGCAGATTCCCGCCACCACCATCGGCGCCAGCTACGGTGCGGCGTTCCTGGCAGCATCCGCTACCGCACCCGCCGGGCAGGAGCCGCGCATCGACGCCTGGAACCCGGTCACCGAGACCATCACGCCCGATCCTGCCGCCCAACCCGTCTACGACGAGTTGTTCGACCGATACCAGCGCCTGTACGCAGGCACCCGCGACGTCGTGCACGAACTGGCCGCCGTACAACGCGCCCTCTGAACCCCCTCACAACGGAGAACCACATGAGCTACACCCTCCCCGCGCCGGTCGCGCGGCCCCAGGCCACCCCGAAGACCGCCTACCTCATCACCTCAGGCGATCTGCGCGAGTCGGCGAACATCGCCGGCTGGCCCACCCAGGTCGCGCTCGAAGCCGGCGTCACCGGTGTGCTCGAAGACCTCGGTTGGAGCGTCATCCGCCCGTTCGGCGTCGACCCCGCGACCGGGCACGGCTTCATCTCGAGCCAGCGCATGGGCATGGAGATCTTCAAGAGCATCCCTACTGACGCACCGCTCATCGTCGCGATCGCGAACTGGCAGTACTCGCACCACGTGCTCGCCGGCCTGCGCACCCACCAGGGCCCCATTCTCACCGTCGCCAACTTCGCGGGCGACTGGCCCGGCCTCGTCGGCCTGCTGGGGTTGAACGCCGGCCTCACCAAGATGAACAAGCCCTACGCCACCACCTGGTCGGTCGACTTCACCGACGCCTGGTTCACCGACGGCATCCGCGAATGGACCGAAACCGGTGCCATCGTGCACGACGCCACCCACGTGCGCCCGCTGCCCGAACTTCCCGACAGCCCCGAGAAGCAGCTCGGGCAGGCGCTCGCCGCCGAGCTCATCGCCGACAAGGCCATCATCGGTGTCTTCGACGAAGGCTGCATGGGCATGTACAACGCCATCTTCGACGACGAGCTGCTCAACCACACCGGCATCTACAAGGAGCGCCTGAGCCAGTCGGCGCTGTACGCCGAGATGCTGCGCGTCACTGACGACGAGGCCGACGCCGCGTACGACTGGCTGATCGCGCAGGGCATGACCTTCAAGTACGGCGAGGATGCTGCCACCGAACTGACCCGCGACCAGGTGCAGTGGCAGCTGAAGATGTACATCGCCGCGCTGCGGATCGCCGACGACTTCGGGCTCGACGCCGTCGGCATCCAGTACCAGCAGGGACTGAAAGACCTGGTGCCGGCATCCGACCTCGCCGAGGGCATCCTCAACTCCACCGAGCGTCCCCCGGTCACCTCCCGCGACGGTTCGCGCGTGCTGCACGAAGGCCGGGCGTTCCCGCACTTCAACGAGGCCGACGAGGGTGTCGCCGTCGACGCACTCGTCACCGACCGCGTCTGGCGGGCCATGGGACTGGTGCCCGACAACACCCTGCACGACGTGCGCTGGGGCGAGGAGTACGACGGCCAGTTCGTGTGGGCGTATGAGATCTCGGGGTCGGTGCCCGCGTCGCACCTGGGCGGCTGGGACAAGGCTGAGGGCTGGCGTCAGGGGCACGTGTTCTTCCCTGCCGGTGGGGCCACCATCAACGGGGTCTCGAAGCCCGGAGAGGTGGTGCTGAGCCGGGTGTTCATCGCCGACGGCATCCTGCAGGCCGACATCTTCCGCGCGTCGGTCATCGACCTGCCTGCTGATGAGACCCAGCGCCGCCACGACGCCACCAACCCCGAGTGGCCGATCGCGCACGTGGTGTTGCACGGGCAGACCCGCGATCAGTTCATGGCGCGGCACAAGGCCAACCACGCCCAGCTCGTGTACGCGCCTGACGCCGAGACGGCCGATAAGGCGCTGATCGCCAAGGCCGCGATGTTCGACGGCATGGGCATCAAGGTCAACCTGGTGGGCGACGTCCGCCTCTGACCCCCTTCCGCACCCGTCTATTCGTCACAAACCGGCCCTATCGCCGCCGGTTTCCTCGGATTTGTGACGAATAGACGGGGCTGTGGATAACCTCAGCGGGCCGGCGCGCGCTGCGGCAGGTTCGAAGGGTGGGACGACGACGCAGCGCGCTACCGGGCGGGATGCCCGAGGCCTTCACGATCGCGGATGCCCGAAACCGGGGCATCCGACCGGGACGGCTCGACGGCGACGATCTGATCCGGCCGCACCACGGTGTGCGTGCGATCCCGTGCGGTCCACCCGCGCACGATGAGGTGCTGACCGAGCGCGAGCGGTACTGGCGCGATGTGCGTGACCGCCACCTGCAGCGCATGCGCCACTATCTGCCGGTGCTGCCGGCGGGAGGCTACTTCTGCGGCCCGACCGCGGCGTTCATCTGGGGCATCCCGGTGCCACCGCGCGAGTGGCCCGACCTGCACATCGGCGTCCCGCGGCCGCAGCGCTCGCCGCGTCGCCCCGGCGTGGCCGGGCATCAGCACTCCGCCGGGTACGTGCGCACCCGGTTGGCGGAGGGCGTTCCGGTCACCGATCCGGCGAGCACGTGGGCGACCCTGGGCGGGTTGCTCGGCGTCGACGATCTCGTGGTCGTTGCGGATCACGTGTTGCACATACCGCGGATGCCCGGACGCCTCCGCCGCCTGGATGAGACCGCCCTCGCCACACGCCCTGAGCTTGAACTGCTCGCCGATCGCAAGGGCAGGCCTGGTGCACCCCGGCTGCGCCAGGCGCTCGAACTTGCGCGGACCGCGTCGGCCTCACCGCCCGAGACGCGCGTGCGACTGCTGATGCACGACGCCGGGTTGCCCGAGCCCGTGCTCGACCACGATGTGTACGACGATCGCGGGCGGCTCCTGGGGTGCAGCGAGCTCGCGTACCCCGAGTTCAGGGTCGCGATCGAGTACGAGGGCGACGGGCATTTGACGCCCGCGCAGCTGCGCCGTGATGTCGACAAGTACCAGTCGTACGCCGAGGCCGGTTGGACGACGGTGCGCCTGACATCCGAGCACGTGTTCCGTCGTCCCGGCGAGGCGATCCGTCGCATCCGCCACGCCCTGCGCACCGCGCGCCCCTAGCTGTAGTTCCTCGGGAGGTTGTGAACGCGTGACATAGAGAAGACCTCCGGCAAGGATGTGGGTTACCACACTCGCATCTCTAAACCGGAGGTCTCCATGACTCACGCTAATGCTCCGTTGACGCCTGAGGGGCGCCGGCGTCTTGCCCTGTTGATAACTCGTGATGGATGGTCGCTTCGCCGTGCTGCGGAGCGTTTTCAGTGCTCGCCGGCGACAGCGAAACGGTGGGTCGATCGGTGTCGGGCTGGGCTGCCGCTGACGGATCGCAGTTCGAAGCCGCGGAGGTCCCCGAATCAGTTGCCGCGCAAGACGGAGCGGCGCATCGTCGCGTTGCGGTTCACGCGTCGGTGGGGGCCGCATCGGATCGCATATCACCTGCGGTTGCATCGCTCGACGGTCGGACGGGTACTGGCCCGGTATGGGATGCCGAAGCTGACCACCGTCGATCAGGCCACCGGGCTGCCGGTGCGTAGGTCAAAGCCAAAGCGATATGAGGTTGCTGCACCGGGGCAGTTGGTGCATGTGGACATCAAGAAGCAGGGACGGATCCCGGACGGTGGCGGTTGGCGTATCCATGGGAAGGGGTCGATGCACGACCGAGCTGCCGGCGTCGTAAGAGGACGAGCGGCACGCGCCGGCGCGACGGGCTCCCGCGGCTACCGCTACCTGCACCATGCCGTCGACGACCACTCACGGGTGGCGTACTCGGAGATCCTTGACGACGAACGCAAGGAAACCGCGGCCGGGTTCTGGACTCGCGCGAACGCGTTCTTCGCCGGTATCGGCGTAACCGTCACCGCCGTGATGACCGACAACGGCGCGTGCTATCGATCACACGCATTCGCCGAAGCGCTGGGCGACACAGTGAAGCACAAGTGGACCAAGCCCTACCGGCCGCAAACCAACGGGAAGGTCGAGCGATTCAACCGCACCCTAGCCACTGAATGGGCCTACGCGAAGCCCTACACCAGCGAAGCGGAACGGACCGCCGCCTACGCGGCCTGGCTACATCACTACAACCACCACAGACCCCACACCGGCATCAGCGGCCAAACCCCATCAGCCCGTGTACACAACCTCACGGGGAAGTACACCTAGCGTCCCACCCCTTCAAGCCCGTCTATTCGTCACAAACCCGGGCAGAACGGCGCCGATAGCGCGGGTTTGTGACAAATAGAGGAAAGAGGGCAGGTCAGGCCGGGGGGAGGCGCAGAACGTCGGACTCACCCGCGGTGAGGTCATCGGCGATGCGGATGCTGCGCGCGAGGTCATCCAGCGCCCGCTCGACCGTCCCGAAGCGCTCGCGGTCGCCGCTGACGGCGTTGAGCGTGATCAGGTGCGTGCCGGTGTCCCACGTGTACGTCGCCGACGGCGGCGATGCGGGGTTCGGCGGCGTCGGCATCAGCAGCTTCTCGCCCACGCCGAGCGGGGTGGGGAAGTTCTCTGTGTCGTCGTACTCCATGGGCATGGAAGCCCGTGCCATGCGCAGCTGCGGAGTGAGCTCCTGCGCCATGGCCATGGCGACGACGAGCTCGGGATCGGCCTTCCACGTCCAGGCGAGCACCCGTCCGTCGGCCTTGCGCATCGCCAGCGGGATCGCCTGGCTCGCCAGCCACGCACCGACCCGAGACCCGGGCCGGCTGTCGTGTCCGAGCGATGCGTTCGCCTGCGCCATCAGCATCCGCACCGCGGCCTTGCGGTGCCGGCGTCCGCGCAGCCCGAGCGACCCGGTCACGGGCATCCACAGTTCGGAGTCGGCAGACGAAGTCAGACGCATGCTCCCACGCTACGCGAGCGTCCCGGCTTCCCGCTGGGAGTGCGGGTATCGGATGCTACGGCTCGCCGCCCCGGACGATACAGCCCCCTCCGGTAGAGTGGCGTGCGCCCCGGCCGCGCCATGCGGCCCTGAGCGACAGATAGGCAGCATCCTTCGTGACATCCTCCTCCGACGACCACTCGACAGGCTCTGCCGACTCCGGACGTCCTCTGAAGATCCTCATCGGATGCGACACCTTCTCCCCCGACATCAACGGGGCCGCCCGCTTCGCCGAGCGTCTCGCTGCGGGTCTGGTCGAGCGGGGGCATGAGGTGCACGTGATCGCGCCGAACACCCGCTACCGGCGCGCGGACGCCCGCACCGAGATCATCGAGGGGCAGCCGATGACCATGCACCGGCTGCCGTCGGTGCGCTGGCTGCCGCACGACTGGCTGCGGTTCATCTGGCCGTGGCGTTCGAAGCACTACGCCCGCAAGGTGCTCACGGCGGTGCAGCCCGACGTGGTGCACATCCAGTCGCACATCGTGATCGGCCGTGGCCTGGCCCGCATTGCACGACAGCGTGATATTCCGATCGTCGCCACGAATCACGTGATGGCCGAGAACATCCTCGACCACACCACGATGCCCGACTTCCTGAACCGCATTGTGCTGAAGTTCGCGTGGGAAGACGCCGAGCGCACCTTCCACATGACCCGCGCGGTGACGACGCCGACGCGCCGGGCCGCCGACTTCCTCGAGAGCACGATCGACATCGAGGGCGTCGTACCGATCTCGTGCGGCATCGACCGCCGCAACTACACGCCGGTGATCGGGCCGCGCGAGAAGAACCGCATCCTGTTCGTCGGGCGTCTCACAGGTGAGAAGCACGTCGACGTCGTGCTGCGCGCCCTGGCCAAGCTCGACCCGGCTCTCGATGTGACCTTCGACATCGCCGGCGGAGGCGATCAGCGCAAGGCCCTCGAGGTGCTCACCGCGCAGCTCGGTCTCTCGGACCGCGTCACCTTCCACGGGCGGGTGTCCGATGAGCAGCTGCGCGAGCTGTACTCGCGGTCATCGGTCTTCGCGATCGCGTCGATCGCCGAGTTGCAGTCCATCGTGACGATGGAGGCGATGGCATCCGCTCTTCCCGTCGTCGGGGCCGACGCCGTCGCGCTGCCGCACCTCGTGCACGACGGCGAGAACGGCTATCTGTTCGAGCCGGGGAACGTCGACGATCTCGTCGACAAGCTCACGCGCGTGCTCACCGCCGCGCCGGAGGAGTACGAGCGGATGCAACGGGCATCGCTCGACGGGGTGAACGGGCACGACATCAACCGCACGCTCGATACGTTCGAGGCGCTCTACCGAGACGAACCGCTTCCGGCATGAGGAAAGGGCGCCCCGCAGCAGCCGGACGCCCTTCGTGTCTGACGATTCTCAGGCCAGAGCCTTGGCCTTGAGCTTCTCGTACTCTTCGGTGGTGATCGTGCCTGCGGTCAGCAGCTTCGCGGCATCGGCGATCTCATCCGACGGGCTCTTGCCCGCCGCCTGACGAATGTACGCGTCGGTCGCGTCCTTCGCCTGCTGAGCCGAAGCAGCGCTGCGCTCGGCCATTCCCCGCCCGCGGGCGATCAGGTAGACCAGCGCGGTGAGGAACGGCACGAAGATCAGGAAGGCGATCCAGATCGCCTTGAACCAGCCGTTGAGCTTATGGTCGCGGAAGATGTCACCGATGATCGAGAACAGCACCATCAGATAGGCGACGAAGAAGAACGCCCAGATCATGTACCAGAAGAAATCCCAGAACCCCATTGTGTTTTCCTTTCTTGGGAAAGTCGGCGATGCCTGCGATCCCGATGCGTTCATCATCGGGATTTCACGGGCAACAAAGCAATAATGGCGCAGACGCGCGCCGCTGTCTGCAGTCGGTGTGCTTATTCGCGTGCCAGAGCGGCCATCGCCTCCAGTTCCAGGTCCGAGGTACTGCTCGTCGCTGACGTCGACGCCGACACCGAGTAGCGTGCCGGTGAACGTGAACGGACTGGCGTACTGCGCGCTGACCGGGTCGCCGTTGTCGTAGCCGACGCACAGCCCGTCACCACCGAGCGAGAACTTGCCCACCTGAGCGCGCATCGGTCCCTCGGCGACGACCTGGTCATCGATGTACAGCTTGCAGGTGCCAAGGGACTCGCCGTGCTCTCCCGCATCTTCTCGGATGAACTCCATGCCCAGCGCGTGCTTTCCCGGCGTCAGCTCGCCCGACGTGTACGAGCGGCCGCGCACGTTCACGGCGACGCTCTCGGCGATCGCGCTGGTGTGCGGGTAGTAGACGTACCGCGAACGCGGCGGTTCGGACTGCGGCCGCTCGATCGTCAGCAGGTCGCGCGCCGCGCGATCATCCAGCGGCAGCACATGGTTGCGTTCGGCTTCGGAGAACCATGTGTCGATCAGCTCCTTCAGCTTCTCGGGGTGGGAGGCGGCGAGGTCGTTCGACTCGGAGCGGTCCTCATCGACGTGGTAGAGCTCCCAGCGGTCCTCGTCGAACCGGCCGTGGCCGGTCAGCGGCGCATGGATCGCGGATGCCTTCCACCCGTCCTTCCAGATGCCGCGGGTGCCGATCATCGTGTAGTACTGCACCTTCTTCTCGGTCGGCCCGTCGGGCTGTGCGTCGAAGGAGTACTTCATCGACACCCCGTCGAGTGGTCGCTGTTCGACGCCGCGGAACACCTCGGGCATCTCGATGCCGATCACATCGAGCACGGTCGCGACGATGTCGGTCGAGTGGTGGTACTGGTGCCGGATCTCGCCCTTGGCCGTGATGCCGGCCGGCCAGTGGATGACCATCGGGTCGCACGTGCCGCCCGAGAACTGCGAGTAGCGCTTGAACATCTGGAACGGGGTCGAGAACGCCGTCGCCCAGCCGGTGGGGTAGTGGTTGTAGGTCTCGGGCCCGCCCAGCACGCCGATCTTGTCGAGGTTCTCTTTCAGGTCGTCGGGGAATCCGTTGAAGAACTTGTTCTCGTTCACCGAGCCGTCCGGCGATCCCTCGCCCGAGGCGCCGTTGTCGGCGCAGTAGAAGATGAGCGTGTTCTCGAGCTGGCCGGAGTCCTCGAGGTAGTCGATGACCCGGCCGACCTGCGCGTCGGTGTACTCGCTGAATCCGGCGAACACCTCGGCCATCCGGGCGAACAGGCGCTTCTCGTCATCCGAGAGTGTGTCCCACGGCTTGACGTAGTCGGCCGCGTTCGCCTGGTCTTCGGGCATCGGGTTGATGGGGGTGAGGGCGGTGCCCTCGGGCAGGATGCCGCGTTCGATCATGCGGCCGAGCACCCACTCGCGATAGGCGTCGTACCCGTCGTCGAAGGCGCCCTTGTACTTGTCGATGTACTCCTTCGGCGCGTGGTGCGGTGCGTGGTTGGCGCCGGGGCAGAACCAGGTGTACCAGGGCTTGGACGGGTTCGAGGCGTTCTGGTCGCGGATCATGCGGATGGCCTGATCGGCGAGGTCTTGCGAGAGGTGGTACCCCTGCTCGGGCGTGGCAGGCGGGTCGATGAAGTGGTTGTCCTCGACCAGGTCGGGGTACCAGTTGTTGGTCTCGCCGCCGAGGAATCCGTAGAAGCGGTCGAAGCCCATGGACAGCGGCCACTGCTGCTTGCTGCCACCGGTCGAGCGTGGGCATGCTGATGCGACCGCCGTACGGCGACCAGGAGGCCATCCCGGTGTCGTCGTACAGGATGACGAGGATGTTCGGCGCCCCCTCAGGTGCCTTCGGCTGCTCGTACGGGCCCCAGTCGGCGACCGAGTCGCGGACGTCGAGGGCGATCTTGCCTCGGAACTCCTTGGTCATCGTGCTCCCTTCGAACGGCGCGCAGGAGCGCGCGCATCGTGGGCATCACGCTAGTCAGAGCGGGCAAACGCGGGGGGAGCGGCGTCACCCGGGGCGGGTGACGCTCGCTGGGATCAGAGATCGGATGCCAGTCGGAACCCGACATGCGACATGCCGGTGTCCTCCGCCTGTGGTGAGCGTGCCGCGGGACGGAACCGCAGGCAGTAGTCCGGAGAGCACAGGAACGACCCGCCCTTGAGCACCCGTCGGGGGATCTGCTCGCCCTCTCCCTTGCTGCCCGCGGCGAGAAGATTCTGGCGCTTGCCGGCATCGACGGGGCGGTCGGTGGGCACGATGTGGCGGGGCGTGTAGTAGTCGCTGGTCCACTCCCACGTGTTGCCGATCATGTCGAACAGGCCGTAGCCGTTCTCGGGATAGGAGCCCACCGGCGCGGTGCCACCGACGCCTCGACTGTCGTACGGAAAGCGACCCAGCCACGAGTTGGCCAGAGCGCGTCCGCCCGGATACGGATCGGGACCCCACGCGAAGCGGGCGCCGTCCTTACCCCCGCGGGCGGCGTACTCGTGCTCGGCCTCGGTGGGCAGACGCTTGCCCGCCCAGGTCGCGTAGGCCGTGGCATCCTCGAACGCGACGTGCACCACCGGGTGGTCGGCGCGGCGCTCGATCGATGAGCCGGGACCGAACGGGGCGCGCCAGTGCGCTCCGGGCTGCCACCGCCACCAGTTGCGCCAGTCGCGCAGGTCGACCGGCCCCTTCGTCGGGGTGAACACCATGGCGCCCGGCACACGGTCCTCGGCCGCAACCCCCGCGTACAGGGCGGGGTCGAGGGGGCGCTCGGCGACCGTCACGTAACCCGTCTCGTCGACGAAGCGGGCGTAGTCGGCATTCGTGACCGCGAAGCGGTCGATGCGGAACGCCGCGACCTCACGCACGTGCACCGGACGCTCATCCGGATAGAACTCCTCCGACCCCATGCGGAACGAGCCCGCCGGGATCAGCACCATCTCACGTGAGTCATCGGCCATGTCACCACCGTAATGCTCGCGCGCGGCCGTCGCGCCTGACAGGATGCACAAGAGATACGACCGGAGGAGCCGTCATGACCCATCTGCCCTCATGGAACGACACCGTCACCCGTCAGAAGATCGTCGATTTCGTCGAATCGGTCAGCTCGGGCCCGGACGCCGTGCCGGTCGAGGAGCGCATCGCCGTTTTCGACAACGACGGCACGCTGTGGTCCGAGAAGCCGGTCATCATCCAGCTCGACTACATCATCGGGCAGTGGGCCGCCGAGCTGAAACGCGACCCCTCGCTCGCTGAGCGGCAACCGTACCGGGCCGTCGCGACCGGGGATCTCGGATGGCTCGGTGCCGCCGTCGAGAAGCACTACGCCGGTGACGACAGCGACCTGAAGGTGCTGCTGGGAGCCCTGGTCGGGCTGACCGACGGCATGCCGGTGGCCGAGTATGCAGCATCCGTCGCGGAGTTCTTCCGCACCGCGACCCACCCCACCCTCGGCACCCCCTTCTCGGGGGCCGTGTACCAGCCCATGCGCGAACTGCTGCGCTATCTGGAGCACCACGGATTCAGCTGCTACATCGTCTCGGGTGGCGAACGCGACTTCATGCGCAGCATCACACAGGAGTACTACGGCATCCCCCCGGAGCGGGTCATCGGATCGGCCTACGGCCTCACCTACGACGCCGAGGCGCGCACCGTGCGCTACTCGGCGAACCTGGACTACCTCGACGACGGGCACATCAAGCCGGTGCGCATCTGGAGCCGCACCGGACGGCGCCCGCTGCTGGCCGCCGGCAACGCGAACGGTGACCTGCCCATGCTGCAGTTCGCGGTCGGCGACGGTACGGCGCGGCGCGGACTGGCGCTGCTGGTGCACCACGACGATCACTCGGGTCGCGGCGACACCCCGTACGACAAGGGCGCCGAGCAGGCGCTCGCCGCCGACGACATCACCGTGATCAGCGTCGCCGACGACTGGTCGCAGGTGTTCCCCGCACAGGGTGAGGGATGAGCACTCCGGCCTCCGGGCCTGCCGCGCTGAGCTGGCTCGCGCCCACGCTGCGCGGGTATCGGCGCGAGTGGATCGGGGCCGATGTCGTGGCCGGTCTGTCGGCCGGCGCCGTCGTGATCCCCCAGGCGATGGCGTACGCGACCATCGCGAACCTGCCGGTGCAGATCGGCCTGTACACCTGCATGGTGCCGATGCTCGTGTACGCTCTGCTGGGCGGATCGCGCGCGATGAGCGTGTCGACGACCTCGACCATCGCGACGCTCAGCGCCACGACGCTGCTCACGGCCGGCGTCGCCGCCGACGCCGAGAACCCGATCCCCGACCTGATGGCGCTGACGCTGATCGTCGGGGTGATCCTGTTGCTGGCTCGGATGCTGAAACTGGGCGGTCTGGTCGAGTACATCTCGAAGCCGACCATCCTCGGTGTGCAGATCGGAGTCGGGGCCACCGTCGCAATCGGTCAGCTGCCCAAGCTGCTGGGCGAGAACATCGAGCCGTCGGCAGAAGGGTTCCTCCGAGCGATCCTCGCCGCGATCCGGGCGCTGCCCGACGCGAATACGGCGACCGTGCTGCTATCGGTCGGGTCGGTGATCGCGCTGCTGGTGCTCAAGCGCTTCGCGCCGAAGGTGCCGGGCCCGCTCGTGCTCGTCGCGGTCGGCATCGCGTTGATGGCCTTCAGCGGGCTGCGCGAGGCCGGGGTCGCGTTGATCGATCCGGTACCGCAGGGTCTGCCGCCGTTCGAGCTTCCATCGTTCGCGCACGCGGCGGGGCTCGTCCCCGGGGCGTTTGCGATCGCTGTGATGGTGTTCCTCGAATCCAGTGCCGTGGCGCGCAGCATCCGCCGCCCCGGCGAACCGCGCATCGAGAGCAATCGCGAGCTGTTCGCCGCCGGAGCGGTCAACGCTGTCGGCGCGTTCTTCCAGGTGCTGCCCGCCGCCGGAGGGTTCTCACAGAGCGCCGTGAACCGAGCCGCCGGTGCGCGTTCGCAACTGGCCGCCCTCGTGACGGTCGCGATGGCGGTGATCGTCGCGCTGTTTCTCGGGCCGGTGCTCAGCCTCATGCCGCAGGCCGTGCTCGCCGCGCTGGTGTTCGTCGCCGTCGCCGCTCTGATCGACGTGCGCGGCCTGGTCGGCCTCTGGCGGCTGAACCGGTCTGACTTCTGGGTTGCCGCGGTGACGACCGCCGTGGGACTGACCGCGGGGCTGCTCGTGGCCGTGGCCGTCGGAGTCGTCGGCACGTTCGTCGTGGTGCTGCGCGAGCTGAACAAGGTGCGGCTGGCGGTCGACGAGCCCCGCGGCGGTGTGCTGTCCGTGCACCTGCACGGACCGCTCTACACAGCCAATGCGCTGTCATATGAGTCCGCAGTGCTCGATGCGGCCACCGCCGTGCCGGAACTGCGCGTGCTCGTGCTCGACGCCGCGCAGCAGCGCGCACTCTCGGTGACCGTGCTCGACGCGCTGCGAGAGCTCGATGACGAGCTGGCAGGGGCGGGCGTCGAGCTGCGCCTGGCCGCCGTTCCGGACGGAGCCGCTGAGGTGGCTCGCCGCGGTGACTGGTTCGCCGGACTGGAGGAGCAGGGGCGGGTCTTCGACAGCGTAGAGGCCGCCGCGCGCGACTGAGGCGACCTGGGGTCGGTGGGGCTCGGGCGCTTGCCTGCTCGTGGTGCTGTGGATCAGTGCCAGTGGCCGGGTGTGGGCAGCACGTGCGAGTCGACGGCCGCGCCGCCCGCCCCGATCTCGGCCGTGCAGTACAGCAGCGACAACGTCGGATAGCCGTGCACGCGGTTGTCGCGGATGATCGCCCGGTCATCGGTCGGGTCGAGCGTCGTCGTGTCGGCGAGCAGGCCGGCCCAATGAGAGGCCCAGTCCGTGGCATCCGCCGTCTGTCGCGCCTCGGCGCGGAATCGGGGCAGCCACGCTGAGATCCGCGCCGTCGCCTCGTCGTCGAGATCGTCGTGCGCGATCATGTGCACGCCCGGTGCGACCGGCGTCTCGCGCAGCGCGGCGCCGTCCCAGGTGAGCACGCGCGAGTGCTCGGGCGTCACCTCGAGCAGGTTGAACCCGTGCGTGCGCACCGGCGCGGCGGGCGAACGGCCCGCAACCGACTCGAGCACCAGTCCGCCGCGCGAGCGCAGGTCGCTCTCGGGCAGGTCGACGAGGTCGGCCCGGTTGAGCAGTACGGCCAGGCGCCGCGTCGTCGGGTCGAACGCCAGCCACGCGCCACCGGCACGGCGATCGCGGATGCCGATCACACCCGGGTAGTGCTCGGGCCACCAGGCGCCCAGATCGTCCCAGTCGCGCTGCGGATCCTCATCGCGCACGGCCAGCAAACGCGCCTGCCCCAGCTCGACGTCGATCACCACGGTGCACATGAGATCGAGTCTATGGGTGCCCGGTGCGCCGGCCGACTGTACACAACTCCGGAGAATCTGCCGCGTGCGGGTCTCAACAGGCCCGAAACGGGCCCAAGCGACAGGTTTCTCCGGAGTTGCGAACGCAGTGCCGGGTATGACCGGCGGATGCAGCGGTGCCGAGCGGACGTGGATGCCCGGCCGGCGCGCGTGGGGCAGAATCGGAGGCGTGAACATCGTTGTCGCAGTCACGGGCGGCATCGCCGCGTACAAGACGGTGCACCTGGTGCGCCTGCTGATCAAGGCCGGCCACGAGGTGACCGTCGTGCCCACCGAAGACGCGCTGCGGTTCGTCGGCCTGCCCACCTGGGAGGCGATCAGCCGCAACCAGGTCACCACGAGCGTGCACGAGGACGTCGCCCGCGTGCGACACGTCGCGCTCGGACAAGCCGCCGACCTGGTGATCGTCGCGCCGGCCACCGCGAACACGATCGCAAAGATGGCGGCGGGGCTCGCCGACGACCTGGTCGGCACCACGCTGCTCGCGACGACGGCCCCGGTCGCCGTCGCCCCGGCGATGCACACCGAGATGTGGCAGCATCCGGCGACGCAGGCGAACATCGCCACCCTGCGCTCGCGCGGTGTCACGATCCTCGGTCCCGACGACGGCGAACTCACCGGTGGCGACTCCGGACCGGGGCGGATGCTGGAACCCGAGCACATCATCGAACGGGCCCTCGCGCTGATCGGCGACCGCGACCTCGACGGGCTGCGCGTCGTCGTCTCGGCAGGGGGCACGCGAGAGCCGCTGGACCCGGTGCGGTACCTGGGCAATCGTTCCAGCGGGCGACAGGGTGTCGCCCTCGCGCTCGCCGCCGCCGACCGCGGCGCCGAAGTGGTGCTCGCGGCCGCGAACATCGATGCGTCCGTGCTGGTGGATGCCGCGCAGCATCCGCTCATCCGCACCGAGCACGTCGGGACGGCAGCCGAGCTCGCGGCGCTCATGCGCGCGGTATCGGACGACGCCGCGGTGATCGTCATGGCCGCCGCGGTCGCCGACTACCGCCCGGCCGAGATCTCGGCGGGAAAGCTCACTAAAGAGTCCGGCGGCCTCGAACGCATCGAACTGGTCGAGACCGAGGACATCGTCGCCGGGCTCGCCGCCCGCCGCCGACCCGGACAGCTCGTGGTCGCCTTCGCCGCCGAGACCCCGCACGACGACGAGGAACTGCTCGCCCGCGCCCGCCGCAAGCGCGAGCGCAAGGGGGTCGACCTGCTCGTCGTCAACGAGGTCGGGTGGCAGCGGGGCTTCGAGACGGCCGAGAACGCGGTGCACGTCATCGGCGACGAGGGTGAGGTGCTGGCGACGGCCTCCGGCACGAAGCGCGTGGTCGCCGACGCGATCTGGGATGCCATCGCCGACGGGCTGTGACGGCGGGGCGGGAGCGCCCAGTGTCTACCCGCTGGTGCCGGCACCCGGACGACGGGCGGCGCTCGCGCTCACACCGTACACGGCCAGCAGGGCCCGGTTCATCGTGGTCACGGAACGGAAGCCGCTCGCGGCGACCACCTCGTCGAGCGTGAGCGATGTGCTCGCGGTGAGCAGCGGGAACGCCCGTTGGGCGCGCGAACGGCGGATCTCTTGAGCGGGGCGTAGCCCCTGATGCTCGTACAGGCGGTCAAGCGTGCGTCGCGACACGTTGCAGTGCGCCGCCAGCGCATCGACGTCGAACTCGGGGTCGACGGAGTGCTCGTCGATGGTGCGTTGCGCGCGCAGGAATGTGTCGCTCGAGCGGTGCTCGGTGATCGCCGCCTTCATCAGTGCCCGCGCCACTTCACGGGTAAGTGTGCGCAGCACCTCGGTTGCCTCGTCGGGTTGATCAGCGATGCGAGGAACATCGACAGCTGCCTGCAGATAGGCGTACGCGGCACGGAAAACACTCGTGCCGGGGCGAATATCGCCGATGTTGGTGGGCGTGAGGATGTGCGGGGCGATCTCGTCGCGGTCGAACGCGAACAGCACCGCCTCGCTCTGCTCGCTGATCTGCAGGTCGACGGGTTCATCACCGGGGAAGACGACCCCGAGGCCGCCGCCGGCCGACACCCAGCGGTCGGCTTCGCCGTCAATGCTGACTGAGCCGTGGTTGGCGAAGATCAACAGGTACCGCGATTGTGCGGTCACGCGCGCGCGTGACCAGCGGACGTGTATAGCCGGCGTGCGTAGGTGCGAGATGAGGAACGTGCTGAAACGCATCGCCTTGAACTCGAGCAGGCGCGGGTCGCCGCTGATGAGGTCCAGGCCCGCGCCCCGCAGGAAGGCTGTTACCCAGTCGGCGTTCTCCGCCGCCGCCGGCGAGTGCCGGTAGCGACGGTGGCCGACAAGAGCGCGCCACCCCTCCTGCTCGTGGGTAGGCGCCAGCTCGTCGAGAGGATTGTTCTTCATCCGCCTTCTCCAAGACGTCCTGTGCCAGTGATTCTCGCGGGCGCGCCGGTCAGCAGAGTCGAGTGGGCGCTGCTCATAGTGTGCCGGGGTTCGTGCACCGCCGGGCGGCATTGAAACACATCGGCGCGTTGGATGGGCCGCGCGGTGCGTGGCCCATCCATGAAGACCACGAGAACAGACGTGGTGTTACGGCAGAGTCAGCGCAATGGCTGAAACTGACGCACCATGGCGGGGAATGAAGTCCTTGTCTCTTCGCTTCAGCAGGTGTAGAAGGTGACCTGCACGTAGCCCATCTCGCCGTCGTCGGTGCTGACGGGGCGCGGGTCGAGCTGGGTGATACGGTTCGTGACATCGTCGCGCAAGTAGCTGCTGCCGCCGCCGCCTGCGCCGGCGATGCCGTACTTGCCGTCATACGGTGCCGGAACGCCCCACCAAGCAGTCGCCACGGCGGCTCCGCCGCCACCACCGCTGAAGCCGCCGCCACCGCCGCCGGGCCCGCCGCCGGTCGGGGCGCCGGGGGCGGCTGCGCCGTTGCCGCCATTGCGTCCGCTACCGGCCGAGCCCGAGCGTGCCCAGTAGTTGGCGAAGTCCGGGCCGGCGACCCACTGTGGCACGCCGCCCGCGCCGCCGCTGTTCGCGCCCGCGCCGCCGCCGATGCCGCCGCCCGACATCAGCACGATCTGCGTCGGGGTCGGTTCGGCCAGCGAGCTGCGCTGGCCCATCCAACCCAGTGAGCCGGTCTGGCCGCGCACGCCGGGCAAGCCCGCGTTGCACGCTCCTCCGAATGCTGTGACCGAGGAGCTGCCATAGGTGGCGACTTGGTCGTGCTCGAGGCTTGCCGAATAGAGAGCGGCGTTGGGCCCGTCAGGGTAGAAGTTCGTGTTGCTGCCTCCTCCTCCTCCGGCAACCGCGATCGGGCTGCGGCTCGCGTCGAGCAGGGCGCTGGCGCCACCACCACCGTCACCGTGGAAAGCAGCGCCGCTGGCCGTGCTCGCGCCGCCGTTGCCGCCGTTGCCGTAGAGCGACTTGCCCCCGCGTCCGTAGCCGCCGCCGGAGTCGGGGTACCATCCGAACTCACCGCCCGCCCCGGCCTGCAGGTAGAAGGTGCTTCCTGCGGTGACAGCGACATCGCCTTCGAGATACGCGCCCTTCCCTGAGGCATAGCCGCCATTGCGCACGGCATAGCCGCCGTCCCCGCCGACGACGACGAAGTGCATCCGCGTCACGCCGGCCGGGATCGTGACCGGCACTTCCGGGCGCGCGGTGGCGAAGTTCTGCGTGGTCGCGCGCGTCTCGACGAGCTGCCCGACCTGCGTGCATCCGCTCACAGCGTACGCGGGCGCAGCGGCGGCCGCGGCGATGAGGGGCACGCTCCAGGCGGCACCCTTCACGATTGTTCGGCGGTGCAGCCGCGGTACCGCGCTGTCGGCGCCGGTGGCGCGCGTATTGACCTCGACGTTGTCGTTCATTTCTCTCCCCAGGTGGTGCGCGTACTAAGCCCCCTGCTCAGCGCGATCCTGTTGTCAGTTTTTCGGGCGCGCGCGAGGGCCTTTCGCGATTGCGCGCTTTCTGGCGCTGGAGCGATTGAAGTTGGCGGGAATTGAATGGCTTGCCTTTGATCGCACCGTGCGAGTAAACTTGAGTCAACCCCACTCAAGTTTTAAGGAGTCTCCTCAGGAGGAACGAATGGTCAACCCCGCACAGAACGAAGAGCAGCAGAGCGCCCTCGAGCAGTTCGGCATCAACCTCACCGACCGTGCCCGTCAGGGCAAGCTCGATCCGGTGATCGGCCGAGACAGCGAGATCCGTCGCGTGAGCCAGGTGCTCACCCGACGCACCAAGAACAACCCCGTGCTCATCGGGGAACCCGGCGTCGGCAAGACCGCCGTCGCCGAAGGGCTCGCTCAGCGGATCGTCGCGGGAGACGTGGCCGAGTCGCTCAAAGACAAGGAGCTCATCTCGCTCGACATCTCGGCGCTGGTCGCCGGTGCGATGTACCGCGGGCAGTTCGAGGAGCGGTTGAAGAGCGTTCTGAAGGAGATCACCGAGTCCGAGGGGCGGGTGATCACCTTCATCGACGAGCTGCACGTGCTGATGGGAGCCGGCGGCGGTGAGGGCTCGGTGGCGGCATCCAACATGCTCAAGCCCATGCTCGCCCGCGGTGAGCTGCGCCTGATCGGCGCGACGACGCTCAACGAGTACCGGGAGTTCATCGAGAAGGATGCCGCCCTCGAACGCCGCTTCCAGCAGGTGTACGTGGGTGAGCCGTCGGTCGAGGACACCGTCGCGATCCTGCGCGGGCTGAAGGGGCGCTACGAGGCGCACCACGGGGTTACGATCTCGGACAGCGCACTCGTCGCGGCGGCCTCGCTCTCGAACCGCTATCTGCCCAGCCGGCAGTTGCCCGACAAGGCCATCGACCTTGTCGACGAGGCCATGTCGCGCCTGAAGATGGAGATCGACTCGTCGCCGGTCGAGATCGACGAGCTCAAGCGTCAGGTCGATCGGATGCGGCTCGAAGAGCTCGCGCTCAAGCGTGAGAAGGACGCCGCGTCGAAGGAGCGTCTTGCGGCGCTGCGCGAGCAGCTCACCGGTCTCGAGCATGAACTCGCCGGTCTCGAAGAGCGCTGGGCCCGCGAACGCCAAGGGCTCAACCGGGTCGGCGAGCTCAAGAAGAAGCTCGACGATGCCATCACCCAGCGTGATCTCGCCATGCGCGATGCCGACTACACCCGGGCATCCAAGCTCGAGTACGAGACGATCAAGCGTCTGCAGGCCGAGATCGCCGAGGCCGAGCAGGCCGAGGCTGCCGTCTCCAGCGAGGGCCGCATGGTCAACGAGCAGGTCAGTGACGAAGACATCGCCGCGGTGATCGCGGCGTGGACGGGCATCCCCGTCGGGCGCCTGCTGCAGGGTGAGAGCGAGAAGCTGCTGCACCTCGAGAACGAGCTGGGCAAGCGGCTGATCGGGCAGAAGGACGCCGTTACGGCGGTATCAGATGCTGTGCGTCGCTCGCGTGCGGGGATCAGCGATCCCGGTCGTCCGACCGGATCGTTCCTGTTCCTCGGCCCGACCGGCGTCGGCAAGACCGAGCTGGCCAAGGCGCTCGCCGAGTTCCTCTTCGACGACGAGCACGCCATGGTGCGCATCGACATGAGCGAGTACGGCGAGAAGCACTCGGTCTCGCGTCTGGTGGGTGCCCCTCCCGGGTACATCGGCTACGAGCAGGGCGGGCAGCTGACCGAGGCCGTTCGTCGTCGTCCGTACTCTGTGGTGTTGCTCGACGAGGTCGAGAAGGCGCACCCTGAGGTATTCGACGTGTTGCTGCAGGTACTCGACGACGGTCGCCTGACCGACGGTCAGGGGCGCACGGTCGACTTCTCGAACGTGATTCTGATCCTGACGAGCAACATCGGGTCGCCGATCCTGATCGACCCGATCATGTCGACCGAGCACAAGCGCGAACAGGTGATGGCGCTGGTGCGGCAGTCGTTCCGCCCCGAGTTCTTGAACCGCCTTGATGACATCGTGATGTTCCAGGCGCTGAGTGAGGACGACCTGGCGCAGATCGTCGAGCTGTCGGTGGATCAGCTGCAGCGTCGGCTGGCGGATCGCCGGCTCACCCTGGCCGTCACTCCGGATGCCCGTGCCTGGCTCGCCGAGCGCGGCTACGACCCGGTGTTCGGTGCTCGTCCGCTGCGCCGGCTCATCCAGACCGAGGTGCAGAACCGGCTTGCGACGGCGCTGCTGTCGGGCAACGTGCACGATGGTGACACTGTGCGCGTCGACGTCGCCGCTGACGGCGCCGGCCTGGTGCTCACCAGCCAGTCCTGACCCCGGCCGCGCCTTCCGGCCCCGCACCTGGCGCGTTCCGCATCCGTCTATTCGTCACAAACCTGCGCTATCGGCCCCGTTTTCGGCCGGTTTGTGACGAATAGACGGGGGAGGGGGAGAGGGGCAGGGGAGGGGATGGTCAGGAGAGCGGATGCAGGAAATCGGCCAGGCGTTGTGCCATGGCATCCGCATTCCAGGCGTGGTCGGATCCGGGCATCCGCTCGGAGGTTCCGGTCGCGGCGGCGGCCGCCAACGCGTCGGCCGTAGCGACCATGCCCGGGAACGTCTCGGTCGCTGTGAGTGCGACCAGCGGCGCTGACGTGGCATACCCGCGCTGCTCGACGGCGGCCAGGGCCTCACCGTCGGGAACCCAGCCGAGCACGATCCGCGGATACTCGGGGGTCTGCTTCAGCGCATCGAGCCACTCCGGTGGCATCCCGGCCATGTATCGCGCGACCGCCGCCTCAAGGTCGCCGGCGTCGATCGATTCGCGCACCGATGCCCACCATGCCGCCGCTCCTTCGGGAAAGAGGCCGAGTGGCGCTTCCCACAAGAACATCCCGGCGACGTTCGGAACTCTGGCGGCCGCGAGCATCGCGAGTGCGCACCCCGATGAGTGGCCGACGAACGCGATAGGAGCGCGGGAGATCGCGGCGAGTTCGGCGATCGCGGCCAGCTGCGCGTCGAGCGTGATGGGGCCGTTCGACACGCTCTCGCCGCGTCCCAGGCGGTCGGCGAACAGCGAGCGGATTCCCTGGGCAGCCAGGAGTTCGGCCGTGGCCCTCGTGGTCGGGTCGCCGGCGCGATCCGGGCCGGCGCCCGTGATGAACACGACGGCGGGGGCATCCGCCGGACCGGAATCGTCGTAGGCGATGCGGTCGCCTCTCACCGTGGTCAGGACGCTCACGCTGCGGCCTCGATCCTCACCGCGATCGTGTCGCCCACATCCTTGCCGAGCATTTTGCGTGTCGCGGCCTTGACCGGCCCGAGATGGTACCCGTGCCCCGAGGGCAGCAACGTCAGAGCCACCGTGACGGCGTCCAACGTGCCCACGACGCGTACCGGCTTCCCCGTGCCGAACGCTTCGGCAGACCCGGGTGCTTCGAACACGATCCATCCGCCGGCTTCGCTTGCGCGAACCAGCTCTGCGTCGAACTGCATGGATGGTGAGGGCATGGCGCACCACTTTCAAGACTGATCGGTGTGATTTCTCTCAAACTAGACTCATGCGTATGAAAACGTCAAGCGCCAATCGTGCGCTGCGCCCCTCGTCCGTCGCGAAGCGCGAGGCGATCCTCGATGCCGCGCAGGTCGAGTTCCTCGCGCACGGCTACGAGCGCGTGACCATGGATGCCATCGCGCGTCGTTCTGGTGTTGCCAAGCAGACGCTCTATGGGCACTTCGGCGCCAAGGAAGCGCTCTTCCTCGAACTGGTGCGCTCGCAGACCCGTGCGGCGACCGAGCGTGTGCATCGCAAAGAGGCGAGCGGCGATGAAGGCGCGCGTGAGCAACTCGAGCGGGTGTTGATCCAGCAACTGCAGACGGTGCTCGCGCCGAATCTGCTCGCGCTGCGCCGGCTGGTCATCGGACTCATGGCACAGTTTCCTGAGCTGGCCCGCGAGCTCTACGAACAGGGGGCGCAGCAGGCGATCCGGGCGCTGGCCCAGCGTCTGGAGGCGCTGACGTCGGCCGGTGAACTCGCCGTCAGCGACCCGTCACGCGCAGCGACGCAGTTGAACTGGCTCGTCATGGGCGAGCCGGTGAACCGGGCAATGCTGCTCGGCGACGCCGCGGCGCTGGGCGACAGAACGGTCGAAGAGCACGTCACCGAGGCGCTCGATGTGTTTCTGGCGGCCTACGGCGTAGCATCCGATTCCGCCCCCACGCGGTGAGGAGCGGGCGTCAGGCGTTGACGAGCACCGTGTCGGCGAGGGGGCGGCGCACGCGCGGGGCGGTCTCGCGCTCCTGCAGCACCTCGGGAAGGCGCGCGGCGTCGCCGATCTCACCCAGCGCCAGCACCGTCATCGGCGCGAAACGCTCATCGAGACCGAACGTCTCGCTCACCTGAGCGGCGTCGAAACCGCTCATCTGGTGCACGTGCAGTCCGTCATGGTGCGCCTGCACCGACAGGTGAGCGACGGCCTGACCGAGGTCGTAGACCGCGTGGCTGATCGGGGCGCCGTCGGCGCCCGCGACCTCGGCCACTGCGACGATCAGCACAGCCGCGTCGCCGGCCCACGTCTGGTTGAATCCGACGAGAGTCGAATGGATGCCATGGTGCGCCGCCGACCCGCGTCGCGCGACGATGAACCGCCAGGGCTGCGAGTTGCTCGCGCTGGGCGACCACCGTGCGGCTTCGAGAGCGGATGCCAGCTTCGCCTCGTCGATGGGGGTCTCAGCCTCGTAGGCGCGAGGACTCCAGCGCCCGGCGAGGACGTCGAGCACGGGGTGATCGGTCTGGGCGGCGCGGTCGAGGACGGAGTTGCTCACAGGAGGGTCCTTTCGGAGTGTCGGTCAAAGAGGACCCCATCGTCCGAACTCTGCAACCATCCTATGCACGCGCATATTCCGGACTCGTCGCGCTCGCGTGCCCCGCTCTCCGCGCCCCGGCCCCTTGGACGAGAAACCACTTCCCGTTTGAGAAACACGCACACACGTGGTTTCTCAAACGGGAAGTGGTTTCTCAGCGGAAGGCGACCGGCGCGCGAGGCGGCCAGCGAGGCGAGTGCGCGGGGCGCCTAGCCGCGCAGGGCGTCCTTCAGCGAGACGCGGGCGCCCATCCGCAGCAGCGAGTTCTCGTAGATCTTCGCGCCGAGCAGGATCATCGCCACGCACGACGCGAGCAGCAGCGCGAGCGCCGCCAGCGGCTCCCACCACTGGGCCTCGCTGAAGAACAGGCGGATCGGCATGGCCACGGGGGCCGAGAACGGCACGTACGACAGCACGGTCATCACGGTGCTGTTGCCGCCGAAGAAGATCACCAGGAAGTACGGGATCATCGTCAGGTACATCACCGGTGTCAGTGTCGCGCCGGCATCCTCCTGTCGCGACACCAACGACCCGGCCGCGGCGAACATCGCCGCCAGCAGGATGAACCCGAACAGGAAGAACACCGCGAACCACAGCACCGGCGCCCCGAAACCTCGCAGCAGATCATCCTGACCCGTCACGATCAGCCCGACCATGGCCACGCCGATCAGCAGCAGAATCTGACCGAGCGCGAGCACGGTGTTGCCGATCACCTTTCCGGCCAGCATCACCCGTGCGGGGATGGCCGAGAGCAGGATCTCGATGATCCGCGTCTGCTTCTCTTCGACCACGCTGGTGGTGATCGGTGTGCCGAACGAGATCGCCGCCATCATGAACACCATGCCGAACAGCAGCCCCAGCACGGACCGGGCCCCGAAATCGGGGGCGTTGGGAGTGAGCAGTTCAACGGTCGGCGCAACCGATAGCGCCGCGACCAGCCCGTCGGGCGCCGACTCATCGGCGACGATGATCACGCCCGTCGGCGATGCGCTGTCTTCGATGACCGCGGCCTCGACGTCGCCCGAGCGCACCAGCTCTTCGGCATCCGCCCGCCCGGCGACCTCGGTGACCTCGTAGGCGTCCGACGCGGCCAGCCCATCGGCGGCGCCACCGACCGCGGCGATCGAGGTGGTGCCGCTGCTGCTGGAGCCGATGCCCATCCAGAGGATGCCACCGAACACGGCCAGCACCAGGATCACCGTCGAGATCAGGAACGCCTTGCTGCGCACACGCGCGCCGATCTCGCGTTCGGCGACGAGCCAGGCACCCCGCGAGGTGGACAGGGCACGCGGGCGCGCCGGAGCGGTTGGGATGCTCATCGGATGACCTCCTTGAAGATCTGGGCGAGGGTGGGGCGCTGCGGAGCGAAGTGCGAGACGGCGCCGTCGGCCAGCGCGCGGCGCAGCACACGCTGCGCGGTGTCGTCGTGGTCGACGTCGAAGATCGCGTCGCCGGCCTCGAAGTCGATCACGGTCACGCCGGGCTCGGTGCGCAGCCAGCCGACGTCCGATGTGCTCTGCAGCTCCCACCGCGGTGCGGAGTGCTCTGCGCGCAGGTCGGCACGCGGACCCGCCGCGCGGATCGTTCCGTCGGCGATGATGATCAGGTCGTCGCACAGCCGCTCGACGACATCGAGCTGATGCGACGAGAACAGGATGGCGGCGCCCTGCGCGGCGCGCGTCTGCAGCACACCGGCGACGACATCGACCGCGAGCGGGTCGAGACCCGAGAACGGCTCGTCGAGGATCAGCACCTCGGGGTCGTGCACGAGAGCGGCGGCGATCTGCGCGCGCTGCTGGTTACCCAGCGACAGCGCCTCGATCTTGTCGTCCAGGCGTTCGCCGAGACCGAGTTCGGTCAGCAGCGCGGTGGCGCGTTCGGTGGCATCCGCTGTGCTGAATCCGTGCAGTCGCGCGAGGTAGACGACCTGCTCGAGCACCTTCATCTTCGGGTACAGGCCGCGCTCTTCGGGCATGTAGCCGAACAGCTGACGGTCGGCGGCGGTGGCCGGAGCGCCGTTGATGCTGACGGTGCCGGCATCGGCCGCGAGCACACCGAGGATGATGCGCATCGTGGTGGTCTTACCGGCGCCGTTGCCGCCGACGAAGCCCGTCAGTCGCCCCGGGGCGACGTCGAATCGGATGCTGTCGAGCACCGCCCGGGAACCATAGCTCTTGGTGATGCCGTCCAGGCTCAGATGTGTTGCCACGTCGACTCCGTCCACTCAGTGCAGCGCATGCCTCCACGCTACGAATCGGCGGTGCTCGGGGCATCCCCCGCCGGGCGGATTCTGCGGCATCCGTCGTACGGGTGACCGGCGGATGCGAAATGACGGATACGAAGCGACGGATGTGGAACGGCGGATGCCCTCAGCGCTGCCCCAGGTGCAGCACGCCGCGCACGATCAGGCCGGCTCCCAGTGCCCAGAACGCCGCGCTGATGCCGAATGCCGCGATGCCGGATGCCGCCACCAGGAACGTGACGACGGCGGGTAGGCGCTCGCCGGGGTCATCGATCGCCTGCTGCACCGACGATCCGAACGCCCCGAGCAGCGCGAGCCCTGCCACCGCGGGGATCACCGCGGCCGGGGCGAGCAGCACCAGGGTGACGAACACTGCCGAGCACGCCCCGAGCGCGATGTACGACACTCCCGTCGAGACGCCGGCCACCCAGCGTCGTGCCGGATCGGGTTCGGCATCGGGAGCCGCGGCCAGGGCCGCGCTGATCGCGGCGAGGTTGATCGCGTGCCCGCCGAAGGGTGCGCCCACCGCTGAGCCGATACCGGTGACGAGCATCGCGGGACGCCACGGGACCTCATAGCCGTAGCTGCGCATGACGGCGATGCCGGGTACGTTCTGCGACGCCATGGTGACGATGAACAGGGGCAGCGCGATGCCGATGATCGAACCCACGGTGAATGTCGGCGCCGTCAGCGTCAGGGTGGGGAGCAGCTGCGCCGGTTCGACCGCCGTGCCCGAGTTCACGATGCCGACGACCACGACGACGGTCGCCGTGGCGAACGCCCCGGGCACCGCCCAGCGCGGCGCGATCCGCACCAGCAGCAACCAGGTGAGCACCACCGGCAGCACGCCCCAGGGGTTGACCACGATGCCGGTGACGGGAGCGAGGCACAGCGGCAGCAGCACGCCGGCGAGCATCGCCTGGGCGATCGACGGTGGGATCGCCGCGATCAGGGCGCCGAGCCGGGGCACGAGAGCGGTCAGCAGGATCAACGCCGCGGCCACCAGGAACGCCCCGACAGCCGCCGACCAGCGCTGCTCGGGTGGCCCCTCGGTAGCGCTGACGGCGGCCAGCAGTGCGGCACCGGGCGTCGACCAGGCGGCGGTGATCGGCATCCGGTACCGCCACGCGAGGACGACGCAGGCCAGGCCCATCGTGAGGCTCAGCATCAGCAGGCCGCTCGCCGCCTGTGCCGGGCTCGCCCCGACCGCGTCGAGTCCGGTGAGCACCACGGCGAACGAGCTGGTGAATCCGACCAGGGCCGTGACGATGCCTGCCACGATGGGGCGCGACAGCGAGGTGGAACCCGATCGCGTCACGGTCAGGCCAGTCCCTGCCGGTGGGCGATCACGACGGCCTGCACGCGGTCCCGTGCGCCGAGTTTCTGCAGGATGCGCGACACGTGGGTCTTCACGGTCGCCTCGCCGATGAACAGGGCCGAGGCGATCTCGGCGTTGCTGCGGGCATCCGCCATCAGAGCGAGCACCTCGCTCTCGCGCTCGGTGAGCGCTTCGGTCGCGACGAGTGCGGTCGCGGGGTGCGCGGGCGCCGCGGCACGAACGGGCGGAGCGGCGGGCGCGGGGGTGGCGGATGCTGCGAAGCGGGCCAGCACACGGCGCGTGACCTCGGGCGCCAGCATCCCGTCGCCGGAGGCCAGTGCGCGCACGGCGGAGATGAGCTCTTCGGGGCCGGCGTTCTTCAGCAGGAACCCGCTGGCCCCGGCCTCCAGCGCGGCGAAGAGGTACTCGTCGCGGTCGAAGGTGGTGACGATCGCGATGGCGGATGCCACGTGCCCTGCGCCGACGATGCGGCGGGTGGCTTCGAGACCGTCCATGTCGGGCATCTGCACGTCCATGGTGATCACGTCGGGCGCCAGCCGGGCCGCGAGGTCGACCGCGTCGGTGCCGGTCGCGGCCTCGCCGACGACGTCGATGTCGGGCTGGGTGCCGAGAATCGCGCGGAACCCGGCACGCAGCATGCTGTGGTCGTCGACGATCAGCACGCGGATCGGAGAGTCGGTCATGGCGTCCTTCGAGAGCGGTGGCGGCGGGCGGGCATCAGCGCGCGACCGCGGGGGAGCGGGTAGCCGATGTCGCCGGCGATGCGGTGGTGAGGGGAACCGTGACGCGCACGCGGAAGCCACCCTGCGGGCGGGGCAGCAGTTCGATCGTGCCGCCCGACGCCAGCGCACGTTCACGCATGCCGATCTGTCCGAGACCGGCGCGCGGTGCTGAGATCACCCGCCCCGAGTTGAGCACTTCGAGCTCGACGGCATCGGCGTCATAGCGCACGCGCACGTCGGCAGTGGCGCCGCTCCCGGCGTGCCGGCGGGCGTTCGTCAGCGCCTCCTGGGCGATCCGGTAGAGGTTCACGGCGACCGTGCTGGGGACTGCCAACGGCTCACCGATCACCGTGTAGGCGGTGGGCAGACCGGCATCCCGAGACGCCTGCACGAGGTGTTCGATGTCGGTCGGGGTGAGCGCTGCGGCCGAGTCGTCGTGGTCGTCGTCGTGGGCCCGCAGCGTCTCGAGCAGCCGGCGGAAGTCGCCGATCGCCTCGCGGGAGGACTCCTCGACCGCGGCCATCATGGTCTTGGCGCGGGCGGGGTCCTGATCGACGACCAGCCGTGCGGCGCCGGCCTGCACTCCCATCACCGAGACGTGGTGCGCGACGACGTCGTGCAGTTCCCGGGCGATGCGCACGCGGTCGAGGGCCACCGCCTGCGCTGCGGTCACCTCGCGCTCGTGCTCGAGCTCGCGGGTGCGCTCTTCGAGCGCGATGAGCTGCTGGGCGGCGGCCCACGAGCGCTCGCCGAAGTAGTACGCCCCGCCGAAGTAGAGCGCGTTGATGAGCACCTGGATCATCATGTAGGCCAGCACGGGTGAGAACGCGCCGGCGGTGACGTCGGCCTCATCCGCCCCGGTGAGGACCTCGCGGTACATCACCGCGATCAGCCAGATGAACATGCCGACGATGATGCCGACACGCACCCAGAGAGCCGCCCGCCGGTTGTTCATCCAGGCGCCCACCGTGTAGATCGCGATGAACATCGCGATATTGATGACGTACACCTCGGGCGCCCGCAGCGAGACGCTGACGAAGAACAGCACCGCGATGAACACGGCGACCAGCGCCGGCCAGCGGCGTCGCAGGGCGAGGGGAGCGGTGACGCCCAGGACGAACAGCAGTGCGGTCCACAGGGGCGCCTGTTCGTCGCCGTAGAAGCTCGCGACGCTCGTCAGACCGGCGCTGATGATGCCGCCGAGCAGCAGTGCCCCGGCCAGGAGCAGGTCCTGTCGCAGTTCCCGCGGGGTCGGGGTGCGCACGAGGGGGGAGGATGCCGACATGAGACCACCGTAGAGCGTGGGGCTCACGCCGGCATCCACCGCGAGGGGGACAGCGCTCAGACGACGGCGAGGGCGTCGATCTCGACGAGCATCTCGGGGTGCGGCAGGCCGGTGAACACCGTGGTGCGGCAGGGCAGCGCGCCGCTGGGCACGTACTTCTGCACGAACTCGCCGTAGGCCTCGTTCATCGCCGGGAAGTTCGCCTGGTCGGTGAGGTAGACGCGGAACATCAGCACGTCCTCGACAGAGGCGCCGCCGGCCTCGAGGATCGCGCGCACGTTCTCCAGCGTGCGCAGCGTCTGCGCGTGCACGTCGCCCTCAGCGATGTACGTGTTCGTCTCGGGGTCCATCGGCCCCTGGCCCGAGACCTGCAGCATGTTGCCCTTGCGCAGGCCCTGCGAGAACACGTGGGCGGGTGCAGGGGCGGCGTCGGTGCGGATGACGGTGGTGTCGGTCATTTCTCTCCTTGGGAGTTCTGGTGAAGTTCGGCGTTCTGGTGAAGTTCGGCGTTCAGGTGAAGTGCAGTCTGATCAGGTCGCGGATGCGCAGGTCATCGTCGACGAGCGGAACGAGTCCCCACCGGTCGAGGGTGGTGCACGGGTGCGAGATGCCGAGCTCGAGAAGGTCGCCGACCCTGGGGGCGGCGGTCTCGCCGGTGGCATCCGCGTCGAATCGGATGAACGCGTGCTGGTCGGCGAGCTGCACGATCCGGCCGGCGAATGCGCGGGGGGCGGAGCCGTCGCGGCCGCGCACGCCGAGCACGACGGGTAGGTCCTGGTCGAAGCCGACGTCGCGTCGTCCGCACAGTGCGATCACGAGGCCCGGCTCGGGGATGCTGAGCACCGGCGCCCACACCCGGATCGCGGAGCGCAGTTCGGGGCTGCCTGCGCTGGCGCGGGTGAGGGGCGTCGTGCGGGCGTAGAGCCCGTCGTCGTGGGTGAGATACGCACCACTGCGCAGCAGGATGCGCGCGGCGGGGAAACCGCCGTCGATGAGGCCGTCGACCGCTGCGTCGAAGTACGCGCTGCCGCCGAGTGACACGATGCCGTCTTCGGGCAGAAGTCCCTCATCGTGCAGTGCGAGGGTCAGTGTGGCGAGCTCGCGCGCGAAATCGCGCACGTTGTCGGCTTTGGCGGTTTCGGTGTCACCCGCGAGGGTGCCCTCGTAGGTCGCGATACCGACGACGCGGATGCCCGGGGTGCGGGCGGCCTGCTCGGCCAGGGCACGCAACGCGTCCGCGCCGCGCACGCCGGTGCGTCCGCCGGGGTGCCCCACCTCGAGCAGCACGTCGAGGGGACGCTGATCGGCGGGGCCGGCGAGCAGCGCGAGGCCGTCAAGGGAGTCGGCGTACACCGGGCACGTGAACTCCGCATCGGCGGCGAGTTCGGCACGCAGCCAGGCGATGGCTCCGGGCTCGACGAGCTGGTTCGCCAGCAGCAGGCGCGGCAGCCCCGCCGCGCGGTACACGCGCAGCTGCGTGGGGGTCGCCGCCGTGATGCCCCAGGCGCCGGCATCCATCTGCCGCCACGCCAGCGCGGGCGACATCGCGGTCTTGCCGTGCGGGGCGAGCGCCACACCGCGTGATCGTACGTACGTCATCATCTGGGCGATGTTGTGCGCGATCGCCGACTCGTCCAGAGTGAGCTGCGGAAAGTCGCGGTCGGCGGCGAACAGCGAGGTGCCGTGCAGATCGGCCGTGCCGGCATCGTCGAGGCTCGGGCCCAGGCCCTTGGTCAGGCGCAGCGGTGCGGATTCGATCATCGTGAGGGCCTTTCGGTGAGGGTGCTGGCACCCATCGTGCACAGTTCCGCACCCGCGAGAACAGGGGTGCCGCCCACGATGACGTCGGCGATGCCTTTGGCGAGCAGCGTCGGTTCGTCGTAGGTCGCGCGGTCGGTGACCGCGGCGGGGTCGACGAGGCAGAAGTCCGCGCGCGAGTGCGGTCGCACCAGGCCTCGGTCGCCGAAACCGAACCGCCGCGCTGCGCGCAGGGACAGGTGCTCGGCGGCCTCCCACCAGGTCCAGTCCTGCCAGTCGATCACGTGCCTGCGCAGCATCCGCGAGAAGCTGCCCCAGCCGCGGGGGTGCGGATGCCCGCCGAGGAAGATGCCGTCGGAGCTACCCAGGTGCGCACGGTGGTTGGCGATCGCACGAACGTCTTCGAGTCGGTTGGCGGCCGGCTGCTGCACGATCGCGCCGGCACCGAGACCGGTTGCGACGATCAGATCGCACACCGTCTCACCGATCGGGCGGCCTATCCGCTCGGCGATCACGGGCAGGGGCAGCCCTTCGGCCCAGACCCAGTCGGGGTGGTCGGCGACGCTGATGGTGACGCGGCCGAGCAGGTCGGTGATGCCGGGGAACCACTCGCGTTCCAGGCGCCCGCGTGTCGCCGTGTCGGCCAGCACCGCGAGCGTGCGGTGCGGGCCCTCCTGCTGCAGGGCGGCGGGGATCGCCAGCATGGCGAGGATCGTGTTGCCGCGACGGTACGGGTAGGCGTCGAACGTCAGGTCGATGCCCTCGTCGAGTGCCGCGTCGATGATCGGCAGCGCCAGCTCGGCCGGCGCGTGCAGGTGCGCTACATGCACCGGGGCACCAGTGTCACGGGCCAGGGCGATCAGCTCGCCGAGCCCCGCGGGCGCATCGGCCTCGTATCCGCGCACGTGCGCGACGAGCGGCAGCCCGGTATCGGCACCGATCTCGGCGTAACGCCGCAGCTCGTCAGGGTCGGCGAATCCGCCGGGCACATACTCCAAGCCGAGAGAGATGCCGGTCGCGCCCTCGCTGATCGCCGTGCGAGTGATCTCTTCGCTCTCGTCGAGCTGGCGAGTGGTGAGCGGGGCGGCCGAGAATCCGCTGATCGCCGTGCGCACCGTGCCGGCGGGCACGAGCAGGGTGCTCGTCAGGCGCGACACCCGTGCGAAGTGCGCCAGCATGCGTCCCGCACTCATGCCGTGCGGGTGTTCTGCGGGCAGCGGACCGTTGACGGCGGCGAAGTAGCGTTCGTTCAGCGGTGCGGTCTGCGGCGTCGTCGGTGCGAACGAGACACCGTCCTGGCCGAGCACCACGCCGGTCAGGCCCTGACGCAGCAGGGCGAGCTCGCGGTCGTCCCGTCCGAGGGCGCCCTCGCCGTGACTGTGCGCGTCGATGAAGCCGGGCATCAGCACACGACCGGCGGCGTCGATCACCGCCGTGCCCTCCGGAAGGTCGTTGGTGCCGGCAGGAAGAACGTCGGCCACGCGCCCGTCGGCGATGAGCACGGTTCCGCGGTCGAGGTCCGCCGTTCCGGCGGTCGGGAAGCGCGCATCCCGGATGGCGAGCGGTCGCTGTGCCGACCCGGTCATGCTCAACCCCTTTTGTTAGCGACGTGTACTTACAGTGTCTCACGCCGTCCAGGGCGTCAGATCGCCAGCATCCGCTCGATCACTGTCGCGACGCCGTGCTCGTCATTGGTGACCGAGACCTCGTCGGCCGCCGCGCGCACCACGTCGACAGCGTTGGCGACGGCGACGCCGTGCCCCGCCCATCGCAGCATCTCGAGATCGTTCAACGCATCGCCGAACGCGAGCACGTCATGCTGCTGCACGCCGAGGTGCGCGCACAAGCGGGCGAGGCCGGTCGCCTTGGTCACTCCCTGCGCCATCACCTCGACGAACGGTGCACCCGACAGCGTCGCCTCGAAGCCGGTCATCCCGAGTGCTGTGAGTGCCTCGAACAGCGCACTCGGGGTGAGCTCGGGATGCCGGATCACGAGCTTCAGGCTGGGTGCGGCCAACACCTGGTCGAGCTCGACTCCGCCCATCGTGCGCGGGTCACGCTTATGATCCGAGAGCGCGGCGACCTCGGCGTAGCCGTGCTGGGCGATGAACGACTCCCCGCCCTCGCGCACACTGGCGAACAGCAGATCGGGGATCGTCGCACGCAGCGCATCGGCGAGCGTGCGGATCGTCTCGGACGGCAGCTCCTCGGCGAACAGCATCCGCCCCGTCGTCAGGTGCACGCCGAACGCCCCGTTGCCACACAGCGCCCACTCCTCGAAGCCGGCGTCGCCGGCGAGAGCGCGCAGTCCGATCGGCTGGCGCGCCGTGACCGGCACGACGTGGATGCCCCTGTCTCGGGCCGCATCCAGCGCGCGGCGTGTGCGCGGGCTGACCGATGAGTCGGAGTCGAGCAGGGTGCCGTCGAGATCGGTGGCGATCAGCCGGGGCATCGTCATCGTCAGGCGAAGATCATCGGCAGGTCGTCGTCGTCCTCGTCGCCCCGGTTGATGTCGACCACCACGGGGACGTGGTCGCTGGGCTGCTCGCCCTTGCGCTCATCGCGATGGATCGACGCGCCCGTCACCGCCTCGGCGAACGTGCGCGACCCGAGCACGAAGTCGATGCGGATGCCCTCATTGCGGGGGAACTTCAGCCGCTGGTAATCCCAGTACGTGAAGCCCTCGGGGATCAACGGTCGCACCACATCGGTGACACCGGCCTTCTCAAGCGCGAAGAACGCCTCGCGCTCTGCGGGCGAGACGTGGGTCGAGACGCCCTCGACGATCGACGGGTCACCGTTGTCGTGGTCGAACGGAATGATGTTGAAGTCGCCCACCAGCGCCAGCGGCAGATCGGGGTTGGCGGCCAACTCGGCGGCCGTCGCGGTACGCAGCGCCTCGAGCCAGTGCAGCTTGTACGTGTAGTGCTCATCGCCCAGTGCTCGACCGTTCGGCACGTACAGGCTCCAGACGCGCACACCGTCGACCATGACTCCGAGCGCGCGGGCCTCCAGCGGCGCATCCGGCCCCTCGTGCCCCTTCGCGAAGCCGGGCTGGCCGGCGAACGAGGTGCGCACATCGGTGATCGGAAGGCGGCTGGCGATGGCCACGCCGTTCCACTGGTTCAGGCCGTGCGCCTCGACGTGGTACCCGGCCGCCTCGAACGGCTCGTAGGGGAACTGCTCGGGCTTGCACTTGATCTCTTGGAAGGCGAGCACGTCGATGTCCTCGCGCACCGCGAAGTCGACGGCGCGCGAGACGCGCGTGCGGATCGAGTTGATGTTCCAGGTGGCCAGACGCATGCATCCAGCCTATTCGGGCGCGCCGACACCGAGCCCCACGCCTCAGGGGGCGGATGCTGCAGCATCCGCCCCCCCTGAGTCTTGCGATCGCGGTCTACTCGACGACGATCGGCGTGCGCGCCGTCGGGGTCGTGCGCAGCGCGTCGGACGAGAGGGTGGCCACAGCTCCCCATTCGCCCTTCGCCTGAGCCCGCACCGAGTACTCCAGCGTCACCGTGCCACCCGCGGTCGGCGGCGTCGTGCCGACGGCGAAGCCCTCGTCGGCCGACGGCAGACCGTCGAGCACTGCGGCACTGGTGCCGTTGCGGTTCTCGGCCGCGGTGGCCGCCGCCGTGGCGTCATCGGCCGCGCCGTCCTGTCCATAGGTGAACCACACGCCCTCCGTGGCTCCGGTCTGGAGCCACGTCTGCATGGTGTTGGTCGCATTGCCCGAGTAGGTCGGCACCTCTGCCCAGTCGACGACGATCCAGCTATTGCCATCGCCGTCGCCGAGAACGCCTACGCGCACGCCTCCGCTGCCGGATGTCTGCGACGGATCGAGATCCGTCCACAGCGGCGCGAGCACGTTGTTCGGCGCAGCCGGGTCGGGCATCGGCCGGGGCTGGTACCAGATATCGGCATCCGTACCGCCGCCGATCACGAGGTACCCGTTCGACACCACACCGATGCGGGTATAGGTCTCGCCGCCGAAGAGGAACGGGGGAACGTTGAAGTTCACGATGTCCTCGTCGCCGATACCGACCGGGCTGATGCCGAAGAGCGACAGCGGCAGGTAGCCGTCGCCCGGACCGAGATCAGCAGTGAACCCGGTGATCTGCGGCGCCACGGCGGCGCCGAGCGTGCCGCTCCAGCTGGCCGTGTTGCCCTTCTTGCGCAGCGGGTCCTCAACCGACTCGACCTTCAGCTTGCCGTCCGCGGCCACCTCGATCGTGGCCTCAACCTCGACCGGCAGGAAGTTCGACGCGGTCACCGTGCAGTCGGCCACCTCGCGCGGGCTGAGCGTCGTCGGCGTGCAGCTCTGCGTCAGGTTGATACCGGCATCGACGGCATTCGCAGCAACCGGGATCACCAGCGCATCGCCCTTGCGCGGCGTGAGAGTCACCTGACCCTCATGCCACCCGTCCGAGGCGCCGATCGTGTTGATCGTGACCGTGATCTCGCGCGACTGCCCGCTCGGGATCGTCAGCGTCTTCGGTGAGACCGTGATGTCGAACTCACCATCGGTGCTGGCCGCGGTGCGGAAGACCTGCGTCTGCCCGCTCACGTTCGTCACCGTACGGGTCGTCGTCACCGCGCCGGGCAGCGGATCGGCGTTGATGCTCGGCAGGTTCAGATCGATGCGGGTCTTGGCGTCCGCGGCGCTCGCCGCGAAGGCCTCGGCCGACTCGCTGATCGTCGCCAGCGGCGCGATGGCGCGGTCCGCGCGGATCGAGCCCGCGCCGCGGTCGAACACACCGGCATCCGAACCGTCCACGTTGACCACGTCCTGCACCGACGACGTCATCAGCGCCGACTTGATCTGCCCCGGCGTCCAATCGGGGTGTGCGGCCACGAGCAGCGCCGAGACGCCCGCCGCGTGCGGTGCCGACATCGAGGTGCCGGCGATCGCCTGGTACAGCTCGCCCGTGGGCCCACCGTCGATGCCGATCGGCGTCGGCGTGTGCCCGGCGATCACCTGCACGCCGGGTGCGGTGATGTCGGGCTTGAGGAACGGGCCGATCGGTCCGCGCGAGCTGAAGCCGGCCATCACGTCACCCGGGGCGACGTTCGCGGTCCCCTGCGCCCACGTGGCGGTGACGCCGGCGTGCTCGCTGATGAACGACACGATGTCGTCGTTGGGGCCCTCCAACTGGATCGCCGGCAGGAAGTGGTTGTCGGTCTGCAGATCCATCGGCTCGGGGTTCGCCAGGATCATGCCCGCCGCGCCGCCCTGCAGCACGTTGTAGCCCTTCGCGATACGACCGACCTCGCCGCGCATGCACAGTACGACCTGGTCGGTGACCGAATCGGCCGGCATCGGCTGGGTGCACAGCGCATCCTCGTAGCCCGCGACATCGGCCGCCAGCACGACCGGCACATCGCTCACACCCTGCGTGATCGTCGTGCCCTCCTTGACGAGGGTCTCGCCGTCGGTCGAGGCCAGCACCAGAGCCGAGCCGAACGCGCGGTCGGAGGTTGAGGCGCCGACCGTGGTCGTCCACGGGCTGGCGTGGTTGGCCGTCGCTGCTCCCGGTCCCGAGTTGCCGGCCGAGGAGTTGACGGCGATGCCTGCCGCGAACGCGTCGAGGAACGCCAGCTCCGTCGAGTCGTACGGGTCGGCGCTGCCACTGATCGAGTAGTTGATCACGTCGACACCGTCGAGCACGGCCTGACCGATCGAGGCGACCAGGTCGCCCTCGTAGCCACCGGCCGGACCGAGCGCGCGGTACGCGATGACCGAGGCACCGGGGGCGACACCACTGAACGGTCCGCGTTCGATGCCCAGGATCTCGGCCGACTCGACGTTGGCACCCACCGCGGTGGTCGCCGTGTGCGTGCCATGGCCCTCAGCGTCACGCGCCGAGCACAGCGTGCCGTCGCAGTACGCGTCGGCGCCGGCCGCGCCCGAGGTGGACTGGTAAACGTCGAGCATGGCGTAGGCGCCGATGAGCTTGTTGTTGCAGTCGAACTCGTCGCCGACCGTGCCGTCGCCGAACTCGCACGCCCAGGGCCCGCCGTCAGGCACACCCAGGCCGTTGTCGATCAGCATCGGATGCTCGGGCCAGATGCCGGTGTCGATCACGCCGACGATCACGCCCTCGCCGGCGCGATCGCGACCACCCAGGCTCGGCCATACGGCGTCGGCGCCGATGAACGTCGTCGCGTCGTTGTCGGGAGCCGGGGTCGTCTCGGGCAGTTCGGCAGCATCCGCCAAGTCCGAGGTGACCGTCAGTGGAACCGAGATCGTCCCCGTCGTGAGCGATGATGCGTCGACCGAACCGGTCGTCTGACGCAGCTCATTGGACTGCACCGCGGCGATCGACCCCAGCTTCAGCACGTCCTTGGCGCTCTTGGCGGGGATCATGGCCGAGAAACCGCCGTACACCGTCACATAGTCCGAGATCAGCGTCGCCGAGCCGATCAGCCCGGTGACCTCTTTCTTGGCATCGGCGATGGCCTTGGTGACGTACTCGGTGTAGGCGTCGATGGCGGCGCTGCCCTCGGCGATCGGAACACCGGTGACCTCGGGGCTCGTCGCGGCGTAGCCGTCGATCGAGCCGGTGTACGAGGCGACGGGGTCGACGTCGACCTTCACCATGACGGCGACCTGGTCGGCATCCGAGCGCTTGAGAAGCTCGTCGTCGTTGGTGGCCAGGCGACCAGAGGCGGACTTGGCGTTGTTGCTGAAACTGTTGTCCGGTGTCAACGGCGTCGCGCTGAAGCGTCCCGTGTCGTCGTCGCCATCCTCTGCGACGGCCGGGGCGACGCCACCGGCCATCAGAAGGGCGGTCGTCGCCGCGGCCACCGCCCAGATCCGATTACTTCGTCCGTTCGAACTGCGCATTTCACTCCCTTGTGAGGCTGCTGTGGCGAGCCCCGGTCGGGTTCGTCACGTTCGCCCCGAACGGTATCGGGAGAGACGGTGGATGCGCTACGGCTTGTCGCGTCCGCTCGAGCGCCGATAGACTGCGCCGTTCAGCGGAGGGCATGTTCAGCGCTCGGCGGGGTCGCCCGTGCCGATCAGGATGCCGCGGGCCAGCGTGTGGAAGTGACGGTTGAAGCCGAGCACGCCCGGCGTCGAACCCGCCTCGAGGTCGAGGCGCTCGACATCGAGGGCATCCACCACGAAGAAGTAGCGGTGCACACCGGTGCCGACCGGTGGAGCGGCGCCGATGTAGCGCTCCAGGCGCGCTTCGTTGGGCAGCACGACGGCGCCGGCGGGCAGACTCTGCGCCGTGCCGTCGCCGCTCTCGAGGGAGCGCAGATCGGCGGGCAGGTTGTATGCCGCCCAGTGCCAGAAGCCCGAACCGGTCGGGGCGTCCGGGTCGAAGCACGAGATGGCGAAGCTGAGGGTGCCGGCCGGCGGCTGCGACCACTCCAACGTCGGATGCCGGTCTTCGCCGGCGCGCTCCGATGACCAGGCGAAACCGGGTAGCGCCCCGCCGGGCGCGAAGTCCGGACTGTGCAGCTCGAGCGGCGCGACGGGGCGCAGCTCGGCGAGGGCGGCGTAGGGGTCGTACGAGAACATGTGTGGCCTCCTTCTTCCACCGTAGGACAGCATCCGGCATCCGGGATCGGGCGCACGCCGAATAGACTGGATGCCGTGACCGAACTCGAATCCGACCGCCAGGCCCTGCTCGATCTGATCACGGCCGAGGCCGTTTTCCACGGTGACTTCACGCTCTCCAGTGGCAAGAAGGCGACGTACTACGTCGACATGCGCAAGCTCACCCTCGACCACCGGGCCGCTCCCGCCATCGGTCGGATCATGCTCGACCTCATCGCCGACCTCGACGTCGAGGCGGTCGGCGGGCTCACGCTCGGTGCCGACCCGATCGCGAACTCGGTGATGCACGCCTCGGTGGCCACCGAACGTCCGCTCGACGCGTTCGTCGTGCGCAAGGAGCCCAAGGACCACGGCCGCGGTCGTCAGATCGAGGGCGCCGACGTCGCCGGCAAGCGCGTCGTGGTGCTCGAAGACACCTCCACCACGGGGCAGTCGGCGCTGAAGGCCGTTGAGGTTCTGCGCCGCGAGGGTGCCGAGGTTGTTGCGGTCGCCGTGATCGTCGATCGCAAGACCGGCGCGCAGGCCGCCATCGAGGCCGAGGGCCTGCAGTGGCTGGCCGCCTACGACCTCGACGACCTGGGGCTCGACCCGCAGTAGCGCGCGCCGCGGCGGCGCGCGCCGCCTCACGATCGGATGCTGTCAGCTGCGGGGCCCGCGGTGACGGTCGTCGTCATCCCAGGGGCCCTCGTACCACTCGCCGCGGTTGTCGCGCTTGTCGCGGCGCAGCAGACGGAACGAGAACAGCGCGAGCGTGGTCAGCCCAATGCTGATCAGCACCAGGAACAGCAGGTCGTCCTGAGTCATGTGAGTCAGCCTACGTTCCGTGCCTATGCGCTCAGCCAGATCGCCTCTGCCGCGCCCTCGGGCAGAGCATGGCGGATGCCGTCGAGCACGACCCCATCGGTATCCACGCTGGCGACCGCGCCGACGGCGACGCCGATCCCCTCGAGCCGCTGCAGCAGTTCCGGGTCGCGGTCGCTGACCCGCAGCACCCGACCGCGGTGCCCGGCGGGTGCGTCGGCGAGCAGCACGAAGGGTTCGCGGTCGACGTTCCCCTCAGCATCCGGGATCGCATCGCCGTGCGGATCGAACCGCGGGCGACCGAGGCGCTGATCGATGGCATCCAGCATCCGATCACTGATCGTGTGCTCAAGCACCTCGGCTTCGTCGTGCACCTCGTGCCAGGCGTAGTCGAACTCGCGCACGAGCCACGTCTCGATCAGCCGATGGCGGCGCAGCATCTGCAGGGCGCGGGCGCGTCCGGCATCCGTCAGTCGTACCGCGCCGTAGGGAACGTGCGAGACGAGGTCGGCCGCGGCCAGCTTCTTGACCATCTCGGTCACGCTCGACGGGGCGATGCCCAGTTTCGCCGCCAGTTGCGAGGGCGTGATCGGCGCATCCTGCCACTCGGTGTGCGAGTAGACGGTCTTCAGGTAGTCGTCGTACGCGGGGGATGCCATGGCTCAGCCGCCCAGTGCCGCCAACAGGCGGAACGCCTCGCCGCCGGCGAAGAACAGAATGGCGAAGCCGGCCATCGCGGCCAGCAGTGACAGGCGACCGTCGTAGTCCTCGACGCCGCGGGTGCCGATGGCACGGGCGCGGAACGCGAGGAACAGTGTCATCGCACCGAGAGCCAACTGCACCCAGGGGCCACCAGCCGGCAGCAGGTGGGGCCAGGCGATCAGCACGACACCGAGTGCCCCGGCACCCAGCGCGAACCAGGTGCTCAGACGCATCGCCCGGCGGGCCTCGGAATCGTCGCGCGACGGCTTGCTGGATCGTGCTGAGGGCATACGTCGAGCCTAGTCGCGGTGGATGCGCGTCATGCGCCGACGGGTTCGGATGCCCGGTGCCGGCGCAGCTGTCGGCCGATCACTCCCTGCCTCGGGCTGAACAGATAGACGAGCGCGAACACCGCCCCCTGAACCAGCACGACCAGGCCGCCGGGCGAGGCGTCCAGCCAGTAGCTGAGGTAGATGCCGATGACCGAGGCTGAGGCTGACAGGATCGGGGCGATCAGCAGCATCGTGCCGAATCGGTCGGTCAGCAGATGAGCGGTGGCGCCGGGGATGATCAGCATCGCCACGACCAGGATCACACCGACCACCTGCAGGGCGACGACCGCGGTGAGGGCGAGCATGCCCAGCAGCAGGGCCCCGAGCAGGCGGGGTGACAGCCCGATCGCGAACGCGTGCGCGGGGTCGAACGCGAACAGGGTCAGATCGCGGCGCTTGAGCATCAGTACGACGAACGCGATCGCCGCGAGCACGCCCACCTGCACGAGGTCATCCGCCGTGACGCCGAGAATGTTGCCGAAGATGATGTGGTTCAAATCGGTCTGACTCGGTGTGACCGAGATCAGCACCAGCCCGAGGGCGAACAGGGTGGTGAAGACGATGCCGATCGCGGCGTCCTCCTTGACGCGACTGGTGCCGCGCAGCAGTCCGATCAGGCCGACGGCGAGGAATCCGAACACCAGCGCCCCGAGGGCGAACGGCGCCCCCACGATGTAGGCGAGCACGACACCGGGCAGTACGGCGTGCGAGACCGCATCGCCCATCAGCGACCAGCCGATCAGTACCAGCCAGCACGACAGGATCGCGCACACGACGGCGGCGATCACCGTGGTGGCCAGGGCGCGCACCATGAACTCGTACTGCAAGGGCTCCAGCAGCAGGTCGATCGGGGTCATGAGTCGTCCCTTTCCAACACGTCGAGGCCGAAGGCGCTCGCGAGGTTCTGCGGCGCGAGAGCCGTGCGCACGTCGTCGTGGAAGATCACCCGGTGGCGCAGCAGCACCGCCTCGTCGGCCAGCGCAGGTAGAGCATGCAGATCGTGCGTCGACACCAGCACCGTGCGCCCCTCGGCTGCGACATCGCGCAGCAGGCGCACGATCATGGCCTCGGAGCGCTTGTCGACGCCGGCGAACGGTTCGTCGAGCAGCAGGATGTCGGCGCCCTGCGCGAGTCCGCGCGCCATGAACGCGCGCTTGCGCTGCCCACCCGAGAGTCGACCGATCTGGCGGTCGGCGAGATCCGCCAGCTCGACGCGGTCGAGCGCCGCGTCGACCGCTGCGTGGTCGACGCGCCTCGGCCGACGCGTCAGTCCGAGCCCGCCGTAGCGCCCCATCATGACGACATCGCGCACCGACACCGGAAAGGCCCAATCGACCTCCTCGCTCTGCGGGATGTATCCGATCAGGCGCCGCCGCCGCGCCTCGGCGGGAGTGCGGCCGCCGACGCGCACCGTTCCGTGCGAGGGGCGGATGCTCCCCGTGAGCGTCTTGAACAGCGTGGACTTGCCGGCCCCGTTCATACCCACCAGGCCCGTCACGCGTCCGGCCGGGATCGTCAGAGAGACGTCGTCGAGGGCGCGCACGTCGCCGTAGCGCACCGACACACCGTGCACCGCGATCGCGGGTTCTTCGGCGGGAACGGCGCTCATGGCGTGTCACCGCGCAGCGCCGTGGTGATCGTGTCGACGTCGTGCCGCAGCAGGTCGAGGTAGGTCGGCACCGGCCCACCGGCTTCGGAGAGCGAGTCGACGTAGAGGACGCCCCCGAACGTGGCATCCGTCGCCTCGACCACCTGCTGCATGGGCTTGTCAGACACGGTCGACTCGCAGAACACGGCGGGAACCTCATCGCGTCGCACTGCCTCGATCGCCGCAGTGATCTGCTGCGGTGTCGCCTGCTGTTCGGCGTTGACGGGCCAGATGTAGATCTCGGTGAGGCCGGCGTCGCGCGCAAGGTACGAGAAGGCGCCCTCGCACGTGACCAGCGCCCGCTGCTGCTCGGGAATGGTCTGCAGCTCGGTGACCAGCTGATCGTACACCTGCTGCAGCTCGCTCTTGTAGGCCTCGCCATTCGCCGTGAAGTCGGCCGCATGCTCGGGCGAGAGGTCGCTGAAGGCCTCGACCATGTTGTCGACATAGATCTGCACGTTGAGCGGGCTCATCCAGGCGTGCGGATTGGGCTTGCCGGCGTACGCGTCGGCGGCGATGTCGATCGGCTCGATGCCGTCCGAGACGACCACGTGCGGCACGTCGACGTTGTCGACGAACTGCGCGAACCAGGCCTCCAGGCCCAGCCCGTTGTCGATGATGAGGTCGACGTCGGTTGCCTTCGCGACGTCACGCGGCGTGGGTTCGTAGCCGTGGATCTCGGCCCCGATCTTGGTGATCGATTCGACCGCGAGATGGTCGCCGGCGACGTGCTGCGCGATATCGGCGAGCACGGTGAACGTCGTCAGCACGGTCGGTCGCTCATCGGCAGGCTCTTGCCCTGCGGGGGCGCCGGAGTCGGGGGCGCACGCGGACAGCGTCACGGCGAGTACCAGGGCGGCACCTGTGGCGCCCGCGCGGAGGAGAGAACTGGTTTTAGGCACACCGAAAGATTAGCCGGTTTTCGGTGCGCCTAAAAGTGTGGGCCGCTCGTTTGCGCCTGGGCCGGATACGCTGACGGGATGGACGAGCAGACCCCCGAGCACACCACACACGGGGTCGGCCCCTATCCCGGCGGGCGCGAGGCCTGGCCCACCGAAGAGCACTTCGACCCGGAGCTGCTCGAGCACGGCGACACCCGCAACGTGATCGACCGCTACCGCTACTGGCGTATGGAGGCGATCGTCGCCGACCTCGACACCAAGCGCCACGCGTTCCACGTCGCGATCGAGAACTGGCAGCACGACATGAACATCGGCTCGATCGTGCGCAGCGCTAACGCGTTCCTCGCCGACACCGTGCACATCATCGGCCGTCGCCGCTGGAACAAGCGCGGCGCGATGGTCACCGACCGATACCAGCATGTCGTCCACCATCCGGATGTGGCGTCGTTCGCCGACTGGGCGGCCGCCGAAGGCATCCCGATCCTCGCCGTCGACAATGTCGGCGAGGCCGTTCCGGTCGACAAGGCTGAACTGCCCGAGCGGTGCGTGCTGCTGTTCGGGCAGGAGGGGCCGGGGCTCTCGGATGAAGCGCTCGCGGCAGCATCCGCGCACATCGAGATCACGCAGTACGGATCGACGCGCTCGATCAACGCCAGCGCGGCCGGTGCGGTCGTGATGTACGAATGGTGCCGGCGCTACGCCTGAACCGCATGAGACCCGGTCAGTCGCGCTGGGTGCCGAAGGTGTGCTTCATCAGGGCGTTGACGTCGTTGTCGAGTCGGTCGATGCGCTAATGCACCCCGTCAAACCCGGATCGCATCTCGGTGCGCACTGAGCCGATCTCGGTGCGTACCACGCGCACGAACATCGTCGACATGAGCGTCAGCATGCCGAACAGTCCGGCGGCGAACACGCCGATCAGCGTCCAGACCTGGGGTTCCGTCATCGTCAGCACCTCTCCATCATCACCCGTTTCGATCGAGGATGCCAGGGGTCGCCGACCTCGGAGTCCCGAAGGCTCACCGTCTGGGGAAAACGGTCGCAATCGGCGGAATGTGTAGGGCATCACTAGCCGCTGAGACGCAGTCTCGCGTACACTGACTCTCAGTCTCAGTGATTGGAGTGCACGATGGCATCCGACTACACCCCGCCGGTCGACGACTACACCTTCCTCTTCGGAGAGGCTTTCGGGCTCGACCTGCCCGCGCGCGCGACCGACGGCGCCTTCAGCGCCGACGACGCCGCCGAGATCATCGCGGGCGCCGGTGAGTTCGCCGCATCCGTGCTCGCGCCCCTCGAGACCGTCGGAGACCGCGAAGGCGCGCGCCTCGAAGACGGCCAGGTGACCCTCCCGGCCGGATTCGCCGAGGCGTACCGCGCGTTCGTCGACGCCGGGTGGATCACCGCCGAAGCGCCCGAGTCTGCCGGCGGCGACGGGCTGCCCGGATCGATCCGCGCAGGGCTCGGCGAACTGTGGAACGGCTCCAACGCCGCCTTCGCACTGTGCTGGCTGCTGACAGCGGGTCAGATCCATGCGCTTGACGCCGTGGCATCCGATGAGATCCGTGCCACGTACCTCACCAAGCTCGTCTCGGGCGAGTGGACCGGCACGATGAACCTCACCGAACCCGACGCCGGCACCGACCTGGGCGCGATCCGCACCATGGCGACGCCGCGCGCCGACGGCTCGTGGGGCATCAGCGGGCAGAAGATCTTCATCACCTGGGGCGACCACGACGTCGCCGAGAACATCGTGCACCTCGTGCTCGCGCGCACCCCGGATGCCCCCGAGGGTGCCAAGGGTCTGTCGCTGTTCGTCGTGCCGAAGTTCCTGCCCGAGGCCGATGGCACTCCGGGCGCCCGCAACACCGTGACGACTGTCGCGCTCGAGCACAAGCTCGGCATCCACGGCAGCCCCACCTGTGTGCTCGCGTACGAAGACGCCACCGGGTACCTCGTGGGCGAGGTCGGCGGGGGGCTCGCCGGCATGTTCGTGATGATGAACTCCGCTCGCGCTGGCATGGGCTTCCAGGCCACCGGCATCTCGGACCGCGCCTACCAGCAGGCCGTCGCCTACGCCGAGGACCGCCTGCAGGGCGCCGTGATGGACCGACCGGCGGGCACGAAGATCGCCGAGCACCCCGACGTGCGGCGCCTGCTGCTGTCGATGCAGAGCCGCATCTTCGCGATGCGCGCACTGGGCGTGTACCTCGGTGACCTGTTCGACCGTGCCGAGACCGCTGGCACCGGCGCTCTCGCCGAGTTCCTCGTGCCGATCCTGAAGGGCTGGGCCACTGAGGACGCCGTGGCGATCACCAGCGACGCGATCCAGGTACATGGCGGCATGGGCTTCATCGAAGAGACCGGCGTCGCCCAGCACTACCGGGATGCCCGCATCATGCCCATCTACGAGGGCACGACGGCGATCCAGTCGAACGACCTGATCGGTCGCAAGCTGATCCGCAACGGCGGAGCGACCGCCGAAGCGCTGTTCGCCGAGATGGCCGCAACCGTCGAGACACTGCGCGGTCTGGGCGACCCGGTCGCGACGCGCACGGCCGACCGCCTCGACCGTGCGATCGCCGCGGCGCGTGCTGCGACGGGCTCGCTGCTCGGCTTCGGCATGACGCGAGACGCCTACGGCGTCAGCGTGCCGTATCTGATGCTGCTGGGCACCCTCGCCGGCGGATGGATGCACGCGCTCGCGGTCGTCGCCGTGCTCGCGCACGAGACAGCGGATGCCACCGACCGGGCCCGCCTGGTCAGCGCCGACTTCTACGGTGCACACCACCTGCCGCGCGTGCACATGCTGGCCGAGACGGTCGCCGCGGGCGAGGTCGCCTGACGCCCGCTCCGCGCCCGCTCCTGGCGCTGCCTCCCGCTCCCACCCGCCGACACCCCTACTTCTCGCCGAGACCCCTACCTGCGGACGCCCACAGCTAGGGGTCTCGGCGCAAGGTGGGGGTGTCGGCGACGGTGCGCGGGAGTGATTGCGGCGCCGGGCGCTCTGGTGCGTACCCACGTGGCATGCCGCTGGGGTGGATTGTTCGATGCTCCGTTCGAACTTCGCACTTCTCCACCGCTCTCCACCGGTCTGTGCACAGGCAGGCAGCGCGTTTCGCACAAGTTATCCACCTAGTTATCCACAGGTGGATAACTCAGTCGGCGTTTCGACCGAGTCTCGGCGCCGGCCGCTGCCGGTCAGCGGGGCTGACCCGATTCAGGCATCCACTTTCGTCCAGGCGTCGGTGCGTACGCGCCAGCTGAGGGTGCCGAGTCTGGCCAGCAGGTAGACGCCGAAGAAAGCGACCGCGAGCCAGACCAGCCCTGCGGCACCGTCGACGCCGGTGGCGGCGATGATCCAGAGCGCCGGCAGGAAGGGCACGAGGTTGAGCACGCCGACGATCGCCAGGTAGCGGGCGTCGTTCGCCCCCATGAGTACCCCGTCGAGTACGAACACGACGCCGGCGATCGGCTGGGCGATGGCGAGCACGATGAGGGCGGGCTGTATGAGTGCGGCCACCTCTGCATCCCCCGTGAACAGCAGACCGATCACCGGCGACGATGCGGCGATGATGACGCCCACGAGCACTCCGAACCACGCGCCCCACGCAACGGTGCGGCGCAGTACGCGGTGCACCTGGTCGAGGTCGCCGGCGCCGAGACCCTTGCCGACGAGCGCCTGCGCGGCGATCGCCAGCGCGTCGAGCGCGAAGGCCGCGGTCGAGAAGATGGTGAACGCGATCTGCCACCCCGCGAGCTCCTGCGTGCCGATGCCGGTAGCGACCCCGACGGTCACCAACAGCGCCACACGCAGACTGACCGTGCGCAGGAACAGCCAGCCGCTGGAACGAGCAGTCACGCCGAGGCCACCGCGTTGGGCCCGGACAGATGCCCCGTGCCGCACGGCCAGGCGCCGGATGACGAGGGCGTACGCGGCGACCATGCCCCATTGCGCGACGACCGTGCCGAAGGCCGAGCCGGCGATGCCCCAGCCGAGCCCGTAGATGAACACCCAGTTCAGGCCGGCGTTGGCCGCGAAGCCGAGCCCGGCGATCCACAGCGGGGTCATGGTGTCTTGCATGCCGCGCAGCAGACCAGTCGCGGCGAACACGATGAGCATCGCGGGCAGGCCCCACATCGAGATGCCGAGGTAGGCGCGCGCTTCGCCGGCGACCGCATCGGTGGCGCCGAACAGGTCGACCGCCCCCGGCGTCAGCAGCGATCCGACGATGGCGAGCAGCGCACCGAGCGCCAGGGCGAGCCACATGCCGTCGATGCCGACCGACACGGCGTCTCCGGGCCTGCCGGCGCCGAAACGCCGTGCGACGGCGGGAGTGGTCGAGTAGGCGAGGAAGACCATGAGCCCGACGATCGTCTGCAGCACGGCGCTGGCGATGCCGAGCCCCGCCAGCGGCACGATGCCGAGGTGCCCGACCATCGCGGCGTCGATGATGAGAAACAGCGGCTCGGCGACGAGTGCACCGAGCGCGGGTACTGCGAGTCGCAAGATCTCGCGGTTCAGCGTCGCGGGCGGGGGAGTGGATGCCACCATTCGACCCTATGGTGTGGTGCAGACATCTTCTGATGCCACCCGCGCCTGCTCGCCGCTTGACGACGTACCCTGGTGGCACCGGAGGTGATGGCCATGTCGGACGCGATGGGAGAGGCGGCTCGGTACCGCGCCCACCAGGCGGTCGGTGAGGCGCCGGAGGCGGATGCCGACACGCCGCCGCCCATGACGCTGAACGCTCAGAACAAGGCGGAGTTCGTCGAGACCGCGATCCAGATCGCGATCCGGCAGGGGCAGTTCGATGACCTGCCTGGTGCGGGCAAGCCGCTGGAGGGGCTGGGCACGCATCATGATCCCGACTGGTGGATCCGTCGCAAGATCGAGACCGAGAACCTGTCGGGGCTGGGGCCGCCCGCGCTGATGCTGCGCGTGGAGGACCGTGGGCTCGCCGACGATCTCGATCGGCTCACCAACGAGCAGGACGTGCGTGACGTTGTCGAGGACTTCAACCGCCGTGTCATCGATGCGCGCCGGCAACTCAACGGCGGCCCGCCGGTCGTCACGCGCACGCGCGACGTCGACGCCGAGATCTCGGCCTGGCGGGAGCGCCGTGAGGCCGCACGGGCCGCCGAGACGCAGGCGGCGAGGGCGGATGCTGCGAACGAGCCTCGACGACGACGCCGCCGACTCTTCCGACGCCGGTGACGAGCCGAAACGGACCTGCCGCTCGTGTCGGCCCCGGCGCATAGGGTGGATGCCATGACAGACGTTCTGCCCTCCGGTCTCGCCGTCTCCGAGTTCAACCACGACATTCGTCCGCAGGACGACCTCTACCGTCACGTGAACGGCACGTGGCTGGAGGCCGCCGAGATCCCCGCCGACAAGGCACGCTGGGGATCGTTCCACATGCTGGCCGAGCAGGCCGAGAAAGATGTGCACGCGATCGTCGAGGAATCGCAGTCGGCCGAGCCCGGCACGCTTGCCCGCAAGGTCGGCGACCTGTTCACCAGCTTCATGGACACCGAGCGCATCGCGGCCCTCGGTACGGCACCGCTTGCCGAGCAGCTGGCCAAGGTCGACGCGATCGACAGCATTCCCGCATTCCTCGCCACGGTCGGGGCTTTCGATCGCGACGGCGTCGCCGCGCTGATCGGCGTTTTCGTCGAGCCCGACCCCGGCAACCCCGAGCGGTACGTGCCGTTCGCCGTTCAGGCCGGTCTGTCGTTGCCCGATGAGAGCTACTACCGCCTGGAGAACTTCGAGGGAACCCGGGCCGCCTACCGGGCGCACCTCGAGCGGCTGCTGAACCTGGCATCCGTCGCCGATGCTGCGGGCACCGCAGACCGGGCGTTCGCGCTCGAACACGAGATCGCCGGTCACCACTGGGACAACGTCGCATCGCGCGACGCCGTGAAGACCTACAACCTCAAGACGTGGGGCGAGTTCGAACAGCTCGTCGGCGTCGATCTCTCGCCGTGGCGCGACGCGGTCGCCGAGGTGAACCCGGCGGCGTTCGATGAGCTCGTCGTCTTCCAGCCCAGCTTCTTCGAGGGGCTCGGCGCGCTGCTCACCGACGCGCGACTCGAGGACTGGAAGGCCTGGCTGCGCGCGAAGGTCGTGCACGGCGTCGCCGCGTACCTGACCGACGAGTTCGTCGACGAGAACTTCTCGTTCTACGGCACCGAGCTGACCGGCACCCCGAGCATCCGCGAGCGCTGGAAGCGGGGCGTGTCACTCGTCGAGGGCGCTCTCGGCGATGCCGTCGGGCGGATCTACGTCGAGCGGCACTTCCCGGCCGAGTCGAAGGCCGCGATGGACGAGCTGGTCGCCAACCTCATCGAGGCCTACCGCCAGAGCATCGAGACGCTCGAGTGGATGAGCCCTGAGACGCGTGAGAAGGCGCTCGCCAAGCTCGCGACCTTCCGACCGAAGATCGGCCACCCCGACGTGTGGCGCGACTATGACGCCGTCGAAATCGCTGCCGACGACCTGATCGGCAACGCGCGCCGAGCGACCCGGTTCGAGCACGACCGCCAGATCTCGAAGGTCGGCAAGCCGATCGATCGCGACGAGTGGTTCATGCCGCCGCAGATGGTCAACGCCTACTACAACCCGCTGATGAACGAGATCGTGTTCCCGGCGGCGATCCTGCAGTACCCGTTCTTCGATCCCAACCGCGATGCGGCCGCGAACTACGGCGGGATCGGTTCGGTGATCGGTCACGAGATCGGGCACGGCTTCGACGACCAGGGCAGCCGCTACGACGGCGACGGGCGTCTGCAGGACTGGTGGACCGACGCGGATCGCGCGGCGTTCGAGGAGCGCACCAAGGCTCTGATCGCCCAGTACGACGCTCTTACCCCGCTGGGCCTCGATGACGAGCACAAGGTCAACGGCGCCCTCACGATCGGTGAGAACATCGGCGATCTGGGTGGGCTCGGCATCGCACTGAAGGCCTACGAGCTGTCGTTGCAGGGTGGGGAAGACGTTGTGATCGACGGGTACACCGGCGTACAGCGGTTGCTGTTGAGTTGGGCGCAGGTGTGGCAGCAGAAGAGCCGCGACGCCGAGACGATCCGCCTGCTGACGATCGACCCGCACTCGCCGAACGAGTTCCGTTGCAACCAGATCCTCAGCAATGTCGACGCGTTCTACACGGCGTTCGAGGTCTCCGAGGGCGACGCCCTCTACCTGCCCGAACAGCAGCGCGTCACGATCTGGTGACGTGCTGTAGAGGGGCACGGGGGAGCGGACTACGATGAGCACTACGGCTGGAACCGCCGCCGGGGGGACGGCGGTTCCACAGGCCGTGACCTCCCCCATCCCCCGTTAGGAACTGCGTGTCCCCGCACTCCTCTTCTGTTCCCGAGCCCGTCGAAGGCGCCCGCGCGTCGTTGCGCCGTGCGCGGCACCGTGGGCGTCGCGCGCCCCGTCGCGCCGCGGTCGGTCGTCGTTCGTTCGGGTCGAGTCTGCGCGCACTGCAGGAGCTCGCTCAGTCCGGCGCCCAGGTGTCAGTGCACGTCGCCGACCTCGACACCGGCGACGTTGTGCTCTCTGGAGACGACCACGTCGCGCTGCCCATCGCCGGGCTCGGCGTCGTGCCCGTGCTGGTCGAGACGGCGGCAGGTCTGGAGACCGGCCGGATCGAGCCGTTGCAGATCATCGACCGTGTCCGTGCGCAGTTCGTCGCGGGCTCCGGCCTGTGGCGCAGTCTGCGTGCACCGGCGTTGCCGATGGTCGACCTCGCGGTGCTCGCGGCGGCCGCCGGCGATCCGAACGCGGCCAACGCGCTACTCGACGTCGTCGGTCATGACCAGGTGCGTGCCCGTATGGTGAGCCTCGGCATGCCGCGTAGCGCCGTTCTCGACAGATTCCGCGACAAGCGCGGCCCCGACGACGCCCCGCACGTCGCGGTCGGAACGACGCGTGAGTTCGCCGGGCTCATGGCCGCCCTGGTGAACTCCAAGGTCGTCAACGCCGCGGTCAGTGCACAGGTCTCGGAATGGCTGAGCTTGAACCACGACCTGAGCCTGGTCGCTTCGGCGACGGGGCTCGACCCGTTCGCCCATGATCAGGACGCCCACGGGCTGCTGTTCATCAACAAGACCGGACGTGACCGCGGCGTGCGCGCTGAGGCCGGTGTGCTGGGTGGTCCGCGCGCCGGTGTCGCCTATGCGCTCACGGTCTGCTTCGATGACCTCTCGATCAGCCACCGCCTGCGGGCGCATGAGGCCTTCCGCATTCTCGGCACCGACCTCATGGAGTACGCGCACTGATCAGAGGGCGCGTCCTCTGACGAAGGGGCCCGGCGGTGCTGAACGCACCACCGGGCCCCTTTCATCGTCGAGTGTGTGTGCTCAGCGCACTCCGCGCATGAGCGTCAGCACCGGCTTCGCCGCGAGCAGCAGCCCCGCCCCGACCACGATGGCGATGCCGCCGAGGATCGAGAAGTACGGTGCCTCATTGGCTGGGTCGTAGAACTGCACCAGCCAGCCCGAGATGGCCGATCCCAGCGCGATCGAGAGGAAGAACAGCGCCACCATCTGCGTCTGGTAACGGGCCGGCGCCAGCTTGGTCGCCGCCGACAGCCCGATGGGCGAGATCAGCAACTCGGCGACGGTGAAGATGAACAGGATGCCGACGATCGCCAGCAGCGGCGTCGAGCCGGGGCCACCGTTCGCGAAGGGCAGGAACAGCAGGAACGCCCCGCCCATGATGGCGGTGCCGAGCGCGAACTTGACCGGAGTCGACGGCTGCCGTGTGCCCAGGCGCGACCAGAGGGCCGCGAAGACGCCCGAGAGCAGGATGATGAAGACCGGGTTGATCGACTGCACCCACGGGATGGGCATCTCCCAGCCGAAGATCTCACGGTCGAGGCGCTTGTCGGAGTACACCGTGAGTACGGTGAACTGCTGCAGATACAGCGACCAGAACGCCACGCTCGTGATGAACAGCGGCAGAAAGGCCCACACGCGCGAGCGCTCCTGCGAGGTGACGTGACGGCTCGAGAGGATCACGGCGAAGTACGCCACCGTGGCGACCAGCGCGCCGAGGATCACGATGTCCGACAGGTTGTCGGCGCGGATCACGCCGATCAGCACCAGCACGGCGAGCACGGCGATCGAGGCGATCGCGATGATGCCCACCAGCGGGTAGCGGTTGCGCGGCAGGGGGTTGTGCACGACGTGGGCGCTCGCAGGCAGTTCCTTGCGCCCGAAGGAGTACTGGATCAGACCCAGGGTCATGCCCACCGCGGCGAGGCCGAAGCCCCAGTGGAAGCCGGCGGTCGACTGCAGCAGGCCCGTCAGGATCGGACCCAGGAACGCGCCCAGATTGATGCCCAGGTAGAACAGCGAGAACCCGGCATCTCGGCGGGTGTCCTCGGGGGAGTAGAGGGTGCCGACCACCGAGGTGGCGTTGGCCTTCAGCCCGCCCGAGCCGAGCGCGATCAGCACCAGGCCGACGCCGACGCCGATCAGACCCGGCAGCAGAGCCAGCGACAGGTGGCCGGCGACGATCACGATCGCGCTGACGAACAGCACCCGCTCCGAGCCGAACATGCGGTCGGCGAGCCAGGCGCCGAGGATCGTCGACAGGTACACCGATCCGCCGTAGGCACCGAGGATGCCACCGGCGATCGCCTCGGGAACGCCGAGGCCGCCGTCGGCGACCGAGAAGTACAGGTAGATCAGCAGGATGCCCTGCATGCCGTAGAAGCTGAAACGCTCCCACATCTCGACGCCGAACAGGTGCACGAGCGCGCGCGGTTGGCCGAAGAAGCGGGTGTCGCGCGAGGCCGGTTCGGCCTCAGTCGGCGAAGAAGTCATGGGTTCCAGCGTACGCGCGCCGACCCCGGGCATCCGAACCGGGCATCCGAACCGGGCATCCGATACCGACGCGGGCGCGTCCGCCGCGCGGCGGAATCAGCCCGGCAGCGCGGGGTGCTGCTCGGAGTGCGGATGCCGCGGAATGACGAACGTCAGCGCGAAGGCGATGATGCCCGCGGCGATCGCCAACCAGAAGCAGACCTCGAAGGCTTCGCGGGTGGGCACGGCCATGCCGTTGACGTCGATGCTCATGGCGGCGAGGACGCCGCCCATCACTGCGGATGCCGTCGACGTGCCCACCGAGCGGAACAAAGCGTTCAGCCCGTTCGATGCCCCGGTCTCGTGGGCGGGAACGGCGCGCATGATGATCATCGGCATGGCGGCGAATGAGAAGCCGATGCCGACGCCGATGAGGAGGTTGGCGATCAGCAGGTGCCACACCTCGGTGGACCACAGCAACACGAACACGTAGGCGAGCACGATCGCCGCGGTACCCACGGTGAACAGGGGGCGGGGGCCGACCGTGCGCTCGAGGAAGCCCGACAGCGGCGAGATGATCATCATCACCACGCCCGAGGTGGCCACGACCAGGGCGGCCGAGAACATATCGAGTCCCAGGCCCGAGCCGGTCGCGACGGGCAGTTCGAGCAGCTGCGGGAACGTCACGTTCGACGAGAACAGCGCGAAGCCCATGCAGATGGCGGCGATGTTGGTGAACAGCACCGCGGGCCTGGCGGCCACGCGCAAGTCGAGCAGCGGCTCTCGGGTGCGCAGTTGGTACCAGCCCCAGATCAACAGCACGAGGATGCCGCCGACCAGGCTGATCAGTGATGCCGGAGCCGTCCAGCCCCACTCGGCGCCGCGCGACACGTAGAGCAGCAGCCCCGTCAGGCCGATGGCGAGGCCGATCGCTCCGACGATGTCGAGGCGTCCCGGTGACAGCAGCACGTCATCGGGCACGATCAGCATCACCAGGATCGCGCTGATCACTCCGAGGGCTGCGGCGAGCCAGAACAGCGAGTGCCAGTCGGCGTTCTGCGCCAGGTAGGCGGCGACGGGCATGCCGACGGCGCCGCCGACGCCCATGGTCGCGCTCATCAGTGCCACCGAGGTGCCGAGGCGTTCGGGCGGCAGGACGTCACGCATGATGGCGATGCCGAGGGGAACGACCCCGGTGGTGGCGCCCTGCAGGCCGCGGCCGATGATGACGCCGATGATCGAGTTCGACAGGGCGGCGATCACCGATCCGAAGATCAGCAGGATCAGTAGCGCGATGACCACGCGGCGCTTGCCGTACATGTCGCCCAGGCGCCCCGAGATCGGGGTGGCGACCGCGGCGACGAGCAGGGTGATGGTGACGACCCACGAGGTGTCCTCGCGGGAGGCATTCAGGATGCGAGGGAGCTCGGCCTGCAACGGCACGACGAGCGTGAACATGAATGCCGAGCACAGGCCGACGAAGGCGAGCACGGCGACGATCGCGCCACGGGGAGGAACGCGTGACAGGCGTTTTCTCGCTCTGTCGTCCGCATCATCCATTCGCACAGGCTATCGCCACTGGAGCACGCCTGGCCGCGTCGTGTACAGCCACGAGTGCACGCAACTCCGGAGAATCGGATGCCACAGCCGGCAGAACCGCCGATCTCGGCCGTTTCAGCCGGGGTTCTCCGGAGTTATGAACGCAATCCACCTCGCTGCTGGCTGATCATCATCGACTCGGGCGGGGTCTCGGGGCGCGGACCCCTCGGGGCGCGGATCCTTCGGGGCTCGCCGGCAGCTCAGCTCGGGGCGTCCGCTGCGCGGCGCCGCTGACGCCGGAGGCTGCCGGCCACGGCGGCCACCAAAATGCCACCGGCCACGATGATCGCGGTGATCCCGATCGCGTCGCTGTGCGGCTGATCGGTGATGCGCCCCACCGCCAGCCAAGCCAGGCCCCACGAGGTTGCCAGGGCCGGGGCGATCCTGCCGGTGACGAACCCGCTGAGCGCGGCGATCACGAGAACGACGACCAGCACCGCGATGCCCCACGCATCGGCAGACTGCGCCCACTGGCCGGGGACGCTCTGCGTGAGCCAGGCGGCCGTGTTGGCAACGGTGGCGATCGTCACCCACCCGAAGTGCAGACCCATCACACCATCGAGCAGCAGGCGGTCCACCCATCCGCGTGCGGGTGGCGTGTCGAGGCGCACGATGATCACGGCGAGCACCGCCAGCAGGGTTGCGATCACCAGCACGGTCAGCGGCAGTGTGAGGAACTGGGCGGTGACCAGCCAGAGGCCGTTGAGCAGCATCGACAGGGCCACCCACCAGCCGGTGCGCATCTGCCGGGGGTCTTCGCGCTGGGAGGGCAGCGCCTGCCACACCGTGTACCCGATGAGGCCCACGTAGATGACCGACCAGATCGCGAAGGCCGGTCCTGCCGGAGCAAGATATGACCCCTGCGCGGAAAGAGCGCCGTCCTGCAGATCCTGCACCGGAGTGCCCCCGAGCGCACCGCCGCCAATGGTCGCACCAATGAGCATGAAGACCGCCGCAGCGATGACGGTCGACTGCCGGAGTACTGCTGTGCCCGCGCTCGTCATGGCACGACCCTACTGGGGTGCGGCCCGTGAGGATAGGGTGACCGCATGAGCAACGTGGCTCCGAACGATCCGGCGGCGGCGCGGGGGATCTCACGCCGCACGCAGTCCGATATCTACCGTGCGGGCATCAGCGGTGAACGACCGGCCGTGCCGATCGATGCGACCGCGCTCCAGTCCGCCGCACAGGCGGCGCTCACGCCCGAAGCGTATGCGTACGTGGCCGGGGGCGCCGGCGCGGAGGCGACCGTGGCCGCGAACCGCGCCGCCTTCGGCCGCTGGCAGGTGTGGCCGCGTCCGTTGCGCGATGTGAGCAGTCGTGACCTGTCGGTGGAGTTCCTCGGGCGCACCCGACCCACACCCCTGCTGCTTGCGCCTTTGGGGGTCATGGAACTCGCGCACCCCGAGGCCGATCTCGCCGTGGCGCGGGCGGCAGCATCCGCGGGTGTGCCGTACACCGTCTCGAACCAGGCGTCGTTCCCGCTCGAGCGGATCGCGCAGTCCGCACCGGGCGCTCCGCGACTGTTCCAGCTGTACTGGTCGGCCTCCGATGAGCTCAACGCGTCACTGCTCGCCCGCGCCGAGGCGTCGGGATGCGAGGCGATCGTCGTCACGCTCGACACGCACCTGCTTGGGTGGCGCACACGCGACCTCGATCTGGCCTACCTGCCGTTCACGAGGGGGATGGGTATCGCCCAGTACACCTCAGACCCGGTGTTCCAGAAGTTGGTGCAGCAACGGGCATCCGCTTCCTCCGGTGACAGTTCGGCCGTGCGGGTGACGCCCAAGACGATCGCCGCCGGGGTGTCGATCGCGCGCAGGGGCGCCGCGCTCACCGGCAGCCGCAGCTTGCGCGACAACCTGCGCTCGCCGCTGCCGCGCGCTGCCGTCGAGACGTTCCTCGACGTGTTCTCGACCCCGACGCTCACGTGGGACGACCTCGCCAAAGCGCGTGAATGGACGTCGCTGCCGATCATCTTGAAGGGCATCGTGCATCCGGACGATGCCGAGAGGGCGGCGGATGCCGGAGCCGACGGCGTCTGGATCTCGAACCACGGCGGTCGGCAGATCGACCGCTCGGTGCCTACGCTCGACGTGCTGCCCGAGATCAGCGAGCGCATCGGCGGGCGGATGCCGGTGATCTTCGACTCCGGGGTGAGGGGCGGTGCGGACGCCGCGATCGCCCTCGCGCTCGGTGCCGACCTGGTCGCCCTCGGACGCCCGTATGCGTACGGGCTCGGCATCGCCGGCGAGCGGGGCGTGCAAGAGGTGATCCGCAACGTGCTCGCCGAACTCGACATCACCCTGGGCCTTGCCGGGCTGACCTCAGTGGCCGACCTCGATCGCGACGCGTTGCGCGCAGTGTGAGCGCGCGACGGTCGGAACTTCGGCGCCGTTGACGGTTCGCAACTCCGGAGATCCGTGCGTTCGGACGGCCGATCTGGCACCTGACGCCCTGCACGGCGAGGTCTCTCCGGAGTTGCGTGCAACGGCGTGCGAGTCTGCCGTCAACGGAACTCGCGGCTGACGGCTCCGCCGATCTGGAAGAGCATTATCCACATGACGAACTTCTGTACGGGGCGCAGCGCGATACCGACGACGCGCCGCCAGCCCGGCCTGCGAGACCAGGAGAGGGTGATGGTGACCTGCGTTCCGCCGGTCGTGGCGGAGAGGTCGAAAGTCGTGGTGACCGGGCTCGCGTTCGCCGCATCGGGATAGGCGAAGCGCCAGACGGCGCGCTCGGGCCGCTGAGCGGTGACGAGTTCGATGGTTCGTCGTCTGAAGTCCGGCCGGACCTTCGTGGGGCGCCCGTCGGGGCGGTGTTCCGGGGCGCGCCCCTCCCAGACGGAGTCGACTCGTGCCTCGTGATCAGTAGTGTCCACCTCGCCGATGCTCGGCTCCCAGGAGGGCACGCGCGCCGGGTCGGACACGAAGCGCCACACCTCATCGACAGGGGCAGGCACGAAGGTCTCGGATGCCATCGTTGCGCGGCCCTTCTTCTTTGGACGGGGTGAGGGCGTGCGACGGGCCGCATCGATGCGGTCGAGATGCGAGGTCACTTCTGCGGGGGTCGTCCCGAGCCTCTGCAGGATGCCACTGATCAAGCCGCTTGGCTCTGCGACGAGTTCCCGTAGAACAGCTGCGGCATCCCCGGATCGTCCTTTGCCGCTGGAACGGGCGAGCAGGTCGGTGGCCCGCTTGCTCCACGTGTACCCACCGGTCTCGTGAAACACGATGGGCCCCGCAGCGGGGAGTTGCGTCTCGATGCCGAGGGTGGCCAACTGCATCTCATGCTGCTCTTGAACGGCACGGCGTGCGGTCTCGATGTCGATGCCCAGCTCGCGCAGTGCCTGCCCCGCGTTCTGATCGGTGATGACCAGCGCGAGCAGGAGGTGTTCGAGGTCGGCTTCACGGCGCCCGGTTCGTGAGGCCTCCTCCATGGCGGAGAGTGAGAGCGATTGGCTTGTCTGCGCGACGCGGACGAACTTGTTCATGCGTTTCTCCTGGGGGTGGGGATTGTGGGGTCGACCCGCTTGGCGTGCTTCTTGTGTGCGGCCTGGCGGGTGACGCCGAGGGCGTCGGCGATCTCCTGCCAGGTCATGCCCGACCGCAGTGCCGCTTCGACCTGGCGCAGCTCCAGGGTGTCGGCCAGTGCGCGCAGAGACGCGACGGCACGAAGGCCCCGCTTCGGATCAGCGGTGTCTGCGGCTACGGCTGCGAGCTGCGTGGATTCCATGGTGTCAACCTAGGTTGCTACAGACTGCGGTGTCAACCTGGGTTGCTCACCACGCCGGTTTCGGCATCGGGGCATCGAGGGGCAGACTGGGGGCGTGCGCACCATCCGAGATCTCGACACTGTTGAACTGATCATTGAAGCCCAGGGGCTGCTGGATTCGATCCGCGGGCCCGAGCGGGTGATCGACGCGGGCACACTGCGTGCTCTGCAGCAGTCCGGAAACTACGTGGTCGGCCTGTTCGACGGCGACGACGGTGATGAGCGCATGGTCGGCGCATCGGTGGCGTTCTTCGGTGTGCCGGGCCGGCGCACGATGCACTCGCACATCACCGCACTGCTTCCCGATTACCGCGGCCGCGGCTGGGGGCGTGAGCTCAAGGAGCACCAGCGCCAGTGGGCGTTCTCGCGCGAGGTCGGGCGCATCACGTGGACCTTCGATCCGCTCGTGGCGCGCAACGCCCACTTCTTCCTCACCGTGCTCGGCGCCCGCGTCACCGACTACGCCGTCAACCAGTACGGCATCTTCGGCGGCGGCGATGCCGGTGACGAGAGCGACAGGTTCGACGTCGAGTGGGCGCTCGCCGATATCGCGAAGCCTCCGGCATCCGATGCCGTCGTCGCCACGCTTGAGATCCCCGCCGACGTCGAGGCGATGCGGGAGTCCGACCCCGCCGCGGCGCACGAGTGGCGGTTGCGCCTGCGCGGCGAGGTCGAGCAGCTGCTCGGGCGCGGACTGCGCGTGGCCGGGTTCGAGACTGGCCGGGGCTACCTCTTCAGCGAGTAGGCGCCGACCTCTGACCCTCGGAGGGCATCCGAGGGCGGACCACCGTGCGAGGGGCTCGCCGGTAGGATGAGGATGCCCGCTTCTCGGGCGAATTCCCCGCAGCATCCGACCATTGGAGCCACCGTGGCCGAACAGTCCCGTCTTGACAAGGTCATCGCCCTCGCCCGCCACCGCGGGTTCGTGTTCCAAGCGGGTGAGATCTACGGCGGTTCCCGCTCGGCATGGGACTACGGTCCCCTCGGCACCGAGCTGAAGGAGAACATCCGCCGGCAGTGGTGGCAGACCTTCGTGCGCGGCCGTGGCGACATGGTCGGCCTCGACTCGTCGATCATCCTGCCCAAGCGCGTGTGGGAGGCCTCCGGCCACGTCGCGACCTTCACCGACCCGCTGGTCGAGTGCCTCCAGTGCCACAAGCGTCACCGTGAGGACCACCTCATCGAGGCGTTCGAGGCGAAGAAGGGGCGTCAGCCCGAGAACGGCATGGCCGACATCGTCTGCCCCGATTGCGGGACCCGTGGTCGCTGGACCGAGCCGAAGTCGTTCTCCGGCCTGATCAAGACGTACCTGGGCGTCGTCGACGACGAGTCTGGCCTGCACTTCATGCGCCCCGAGACCGCGCAGGGCATCTTCGTGAATTTCTCGAACGTGCTCACCGCCTCGCGCAAGAAGCCGCCGTTCGGCATCGGCCAGGTCGGCAAGGCGTTCCGCAACGAGATCACGCCCGGAAACTTCATCTTCCGTACCCGCGAGTTCGAGCAGATGGAGATCGAGTACTTCGTTCCTCCGGCCGAGGCGCAGGAGTGGTTCGAGCACTGGGTCAAGGCCTGCTGGGACTGGTTCATCGACCTGGGTGTCGACCCCGAGAACATGCGTCAGTTCGACGTTCCCGAAGAGGAGCGCGCGCACTACTCGGCGGGCACGATCGACTTCGAGTACCGCTTCGGCTTCCCTGGCAAGGAGTGGGGCGAGCTGATGGGTGTCGCCAACCGCACCGACTACGACCTCTCCAGCCACTCCGAGGCATCGGGCCAGAGCCTGACGTACTTCGACCAGGCCTCTGGCGAGCGGTACACGCCCTACGTGATCGAGCCCTCGTTCGGTCTGACCCGCTCGATGATGGCCTTCCTGGTCGACGCGTACGAAGAAGAAGAGGTGCCCAACGCCAAGGGCGGCACCGACACGCGCACCGTGCTCAAGCTCGACCCGCGCCTGGCGCCCATCAAGGTCGCCGTGCTGCCTCTGTCGCGCAACGAGCGCCTGTCGCCGCTGGCACGTGAGGTCGCCGACACCCTGCGCGGCACCTGGAACATCGACTTCGACGACGCCGGCGCCATCGGCCGCCGCTACCGCCGCCAGGACGAGGTCGGTACGCCGTTCTGCGTCACCGTCGACTTCGACTCGCTCGACGACCGCGCCGTCACCGTGCGCGACCGCGACACCATGGGCCAGGAGCGCGTGCCGCTCGACGCCCTCGAGCAGTACCTGGCCGAGCGCCTGCGCGGAGCCTGACAGGCCTGGCTCCTACGACGAAGCCCCTGCGGATCCTTTGGATCGGCAGGGGCTTCGTCGTGCGCGCGTGCGCTCAGTAGTCTTCGCCCTCGGCCTGCGAGGGGTGCTTGTCGAACCAGAGCGGTCGACCGATGAACAGGTGTGCATCGGTGTCGAAGAGTTCGTTGGTCTCGTTGCGGTTCACGATGGGCTCCTTTGCGCGAGTGGTCCATATCAGGATCGCTCATAGAATCGTGCTCTTGTGCAGGGGATGGCGCGAAAGAACATGCGAAGTTTCGTCAAGGGCAAGTCGAGGGGTGGGTGCGGCAGATCTGTGGATAACCTGCGTCGACGCGCACGCGGCGACGTAGCCTCGTCGCCATGCATACGACAACCGAAATGACTGCGGATGCCACGGTCGCGACCGCCCGCGCGAAGACTCTGCTCATCGGTGGCGGACTGCTACTGCTCGGCGGCGTCCTCGAAGTCATCGGGCCGTTCGGATGGGGTGAACTCCTCGCTACGTCTGTTCTGGTCCCCCGACTGCTGGTGCTCGCGTCGGCCGTGGTCTTCTCGGTCGGGGTCGGCGCGGGAGCCGCACTCGCAGGCACTCGGCCATTGAGTCGGATCGCACTGATCCTGCTCGGTTTCTCGAGCTTCGTGTCGCTCATGGCCCCAGACGTGTTCATGCTCGTCGTGTTCTTCGGCTACCTGGTGCCGCCTGTGATCCTTCAGCCGACGGTCATCATCACCGTCGCCGCCAGCGCGCTCCTCCCGGTCGCATTCGCGGTGATCGCGGGCGTGAGCATCGGTCGCGCCCGCGTTATGCCGAACCCGTGGGCATGGGTGCCGCTCCCTCTTCTGGTGCTGGGCGTCGCTGCTGGCACACTTCAGGCGCTCATCTACAGCCGGCTCACGCCGCTCACAGATCCGCACGCCGGCACGCGACTCGAACTCGTGCACACCGTCATCCCGCTCATCCTCGGTGGCCTTGCCGTGGCCGTCGGGCTCGTTCTGGCCCGGCGCCGTGCCGTCAGCTCTCGGTGATGCCCAGTCTTCCGGCATCCGCCACTGTCTGAGAACAGGCCCGTTCGCCGCAACAGGACGAATTCTCAGGAATCGGCCTGTTCTCGGTGAACGGCCTGTTCTCGGTGACAGGCGGGGTCGCGAAGCGCGCCGTCGTCAGCGCACGATGCGCATCGTGCGCACCTCGAACGGACGCAGCGCGAGCTCGCCGCCGACACGCGCGTCGTCGAGGTCATCCTCGATCAGCGAGACCTCGCGGATGCCCGAGTGCGCGAACCCGACCGACAGGATGCCGCGGGCACGGCGCCCGAGCGACTCGTACACCCGCACGATGACGTCGCCCGAGCGGTCATCGGCCAGCTTCACCGACGACACGACGATGCCCTCGCCTGACACCGCCACGAGGGGTTCGACCTCGTGCGCCCCGCGCATCAGTGTCGGCATTGCGTTGAGGCGGATGCCCTCGGCGGTCGCGATGGCGGCATCCGCTCCGATCACGAACCCGACCTCGATCTGGTGCGCGCCGTGGTCGGTCTCGGGATCGGGAAAGCGCGGCGCCCGCAGCAGCGACAACCGGATCGTCGTGGTGACATCGTCACCGTCGACGTCGCGCGAGGTGTCGTAGCCGTAGATCGAGTCGTTCACGAGCGCGGCGCCGAACCCGTCGTCCTCCTGTGCGAGTACGAACCGGTGCATCGAGGTCTCGAACTTCGCCGCCTCCCAGCTGGTGTTCACATGGGTGACGCGGCGCTGAAAGCCGAACTGCGTCTCGGCGAGGGTCTCTCGGGCGAACAGGTCGAGGGGGAAGGCGAGTTTGAGCAGCTTCTCGGTTTCGTGCCAGTCGATGTCGTTCAGCAGCAGAACGGTGCGTGAGCCAGGCCGCAGAAGGATGGTCTGCTCGATCGTGGACTGCGAGAACTCGCGCCGCACGATGACCGAGGCAACACCGTTCAGCACCGACGTGTCGATCGACGAGACCGCGGTGAGGTCCTCGACGCGGTTGCGGTAGTACCGGTCGATGTCCCATGCGTCCCACATGTTCGGGAAGTCCTGGTGCAGCTGGAACAGGTTCGCAGGCGACCCTGCGGGGATCGTCTCGCGGCCCGTGGCCTTGTCAATCGCCGAGACGATCAGACCGTCGTGCGAGACGGTGACCGTGACGAGATCGTTGGCGAGCACGAAGCCGTCGGCCTGTTCGGTCAGCGTGGCGGGCGCATGACCGGAGTCCGTCTCTGAGACGGCGGTCGCGCCGAGCGGGCGGTCATCGGATGCCCCTCGCACCGACGACGGGGTGAATCGCAGCAGCCGATCGCCGTGGCCGGCCAGGGCGCGGCGCGCCGCGGCAGACAGATCTTCGGCATCCGAGATCACATCTCCCAGCGCCTCGACGGCCTCGCGGTGCACCCACGCGATCGACGTGCCGGGCAGGATGTCATGGAACTCGTGCAGCAGCACGACCTGCCACAGGCGGTCGAACGCGTCGTAGTCGTACGCGGTGCCGCGCTGCACGGCGGCGGTCGCCGCCCACAGCTCCGCCTCGATCAGCGCCTGCTCGGCCCAGCGGTGCAGCGCCTTGGTGGCGTGCTGGCTGGTGAGCGTGCCGCGGTGCAGCTCGAGGTAGAGCTCGCCGACCCAGACGGCCGGGTCGGTCAGCTCTGCGCGCGCCTCAGCGAAGAACGCGTCCGGATGCTTCCACTCGACCTTCGCCGAGCCCTCCAGATCGGCCAGACGGGCGGCCTTCCCCGTCATCTCGCGGGTCGTTCCGCCGCCGCCGTCACCCCAACCGACCGGGGCGATCGACATCGACGCGACCCGGTTCTCTTTGAACTGGCGGGACGCCTTGGCCACCTCGGAGCCGCTCAGCTGCGCGTTGTAGGTGTCCATCGGTGGGAAATGCGTGAACATGCGCGACCCGTCGATGCCCTCCCACAGGAACGAGTGGTGCGGAAAGACGTTGCGCTGGTTCCACGAGATCTTCTGCGTGAAGAACCACTCGAACCCGGCCCGACGCATCAACTGCGGCAGTGCGGGGGAGTATCCGAAGCTGTCGGGCAACCACACCCCCTTCGAGCGGATGCCGAACTCGCGCTCGAAGAACCGCTGACCGTACGCGAACTGGCGCACCAGCGACTCACCGGTCGGCATCACCGTGTCGGACTCGACCCACATGCCGCCCAGCGGCACGAACCGGCCCTCAGCCACGGCCTCACGCACCCGCTCCCACACCTCGGGGCGATGCTGCTTGATCCACGCGTACTGCTGCGCGCTCGACATCCCGTACCGGAAGTCGGGATCATCCTCCAGCAGTGCCGTCATCGACGAGGTGGTGCGGGCGACCTTGCGGATCGTCTCGCGCACTGGCCACAGCCAGGCCGAATCGATATGCGCGTGCCCGATGGCGGCGATGCGGTGCGCACTCGCCTCGGCAGGAGATGCCAACACCCCGGCCAGGTGCGCGCGGGCATCCGACGCCGTTTCGACGATGCGCTGCAGATCCAACGCATCGAGCGCGTCGTCAAGCGCCTGCAACACGCGCATGCGCCGCGGAGACGTCTCGGGCAACTCACCCTGCAACTCCAGCAGCACCTCGAGGTCGAGCGAGAGCTCGAACACCTCGGGCTCGAACACGGCGAGGTCCATGTGCCGCACGCGGTACAGCGGCTCGGGTGACGAGGTGAGGACGTCGCCCTCCTGCGTCGGCAGGAACGGGTGGTAGTCGAGCAGCACCGGGTTTGAGGCACCCTCCAGGTAGAACTCGACCGACCCGCCCGCCTCAGCATCCACCGGCAACCACTGGTTGCGCGGATTGAGGCTCTTGATCGGCGTTGCGTCTGGGCGGTAGGCGAGGGCCTCGCACTGGAACCCGGTCATGTTCACGTCGAATCCGAGGTCGATCAGGGCCTCGACCTTCTTGCCCGCCCACTGCGCTGGCACCTCGCCGCGTACCCGGAACCACGTCGTGCCCCACGCCGGCCCCCACAAGCCGCCCGCGGCGAACGGCTCGTAGTCCAGTGCGAGGCCCTCCGCCGGAGCGATCGGCTCACCGGGCAGGGAATGAGCAGCGATCTGCAGCGGGACACGAGTCGAGTGGATCGCCGGGCGCACGCGCTCTGCGAGCACCCGCGTCACCCGCCCGACCGTGAGCGAGGTCTCTTCGTGCATCGCGTCCTCCTTGTCGCGGGTGTGAGGTCGAGCCTACTCAGACGACGGTGTTGTTCGACGAGTAGGTGCCCACGCCGTCGGCGGAGTCCGGGACCAGCAGCTCGGTGATGCCACGGCGGGCGAGCAGGGCGGCATCCGCCGCATCGGTCGAGGTGACGAACGTCGCATCCGCACCCGATGCGCAGGCCTGCACCCACGCCTCGAACACGGCACCGCCGGGGCTGAGCGCCGCGCGGCTGACAGGCACATCACCCTCGTCCACCTCGACGACGATGCCCAGCGACCGCGCCGGGGCGCTCGGGCGCTCGCGCAGCTCGGGGATGATCTCGGCGAAGCGGCGCCCGATGGGCTTGGCGGCGCCATCGTTGTCGATCAGCCCCAGCGAGTACTCCAGCTCGGGGTAGTCGGCCAACGCGCGGCTGACATCGTGCGAGCACCACCAGGTGACGCCCCACAGGTTCTCGGTGCGCGCCGCGCTGCGCACGGTCGCTTCGAGAAAGTCGGGCATCTCATCGGTGCTCAGGCAGTTCGACGGCGCACCGACCTCCTGCAGCCAGATCGGTCGCCGCGCGTCGGTTTGGAAGGCGCGTGAGAGCTCGATCATGTACTCGGCGTGGCGATCGGATGCTACCGACCGGCCGCCGTAGCGCTGAGCGGTGCCGTTGAAGATCCACGAGTGCACGGTCGTCATGGCACCCAACCGTGACGCGAGCGCGGGGGTGAAGCCGTGGCCGTCCATGTACCAGGCGGCGTCGTACTCGCTGTGCACGTGCGGCTGGTCGGGTGCGGAACGCTCGGCGGCATCGAGCAGCGTGGTGATCCAGTGGGCGGCGTCGGACTCGGTCACGGGCCACGGATGCGGGTGATTGCGCGCCGAGAACTGATTGGTCTCGTTGCCGAGGGTGAACCCGAGGAAGTTGCCCGCGTCGCCGAGTGCCGCGCCCAGGCGCTCGACCAGCGCCACCTGTCCGCTGAGCGCGTCAGGGTGGGTGAACATGTTCTTGTCGTGCCAGGTGAACAGCCAGGACGGCACGAAGTCAAAACTCGACAGGTGCCCCTGGATGACGTCGACGCTGGCGTCGAGCCCGAACTCCGCGGCGACGTCGACCACGGCACGCACGTCGGCGACGGCCTCATCGCGGATCAGGGTGCGGTTGGGCTGCAGCACCGGCCACAGCGGAAAGACACGCACGTGATCGAGACCGAGCTCGGCAAGGCCCGCGAAGTCTCGACGCACGGCATCGAGATCGAGCGAGAGCCAGGAGTGCATCCACTCCTTCGACGGGGTGTAGTTGGCGCCGAAGCGCAGCGGTGCGTCGGGGGAGGAGAACGCGGGCATAGTCGACCTTTCTCAGCGCCGGGAAGCGATCGGATCTCGGCAGACGCTAGCACGCCGGCATCGGTACCGGGGCTACGCTCAGCAACGCCTGTCGTGCGGCCGCATAGACTCATCACGGCACGATCTGAAAGGACCGCTATGACGGACGAAGCGCCCAAGAAGCACCAGGACTACAATCCGGGACCGCGGGTGGGGATCACCTTCTCTACCTTCGATCTGCTGCACGCCGGGCACATCATGATGCTCGCCGAGGCGAAGCGGCAGTGCGATTATCTGATCTGCGGTCTGCAGATGGATCCGACCCTCGACCGGCCCGAGAAGAACGCGCCGACCCAGACGGTCGTCGAGCGCTACATTCAGCTGCGCGGGTGCGAATACGTCGACGAGATCGTGCCGTACTCGACCGAGCAGGACCTCGAAGACATCCTGCGCTCGTTCAAGCTCGATGTGCGCATCGTTGGCGATGAGTACATCGACCGTGACTTCACCGGCCGCGAGTACTGCGAGCAGGCCGGCATCGAGCTGTACTTCAACAGCCGCAACCACCGCTTCTCCAGCTCGGGGCTGCGCAAGATCGTCGCCGCGAAGGAAGCCGAGCGTCTCTCCCGGGCCTGACAACAGAACGCGAACGGCACTAGGGTGGGCGGATGTCTTCCGCCCACCCCCTGACCGATGACCTTCGCGCCCGCCGACGCACGTGGCTGCTCGGCGGGGTGCTGTTCGTGGCGTACGTCCTTGTCGGCTGCAGCCAGCCGGCCGTTCCCGGTCTGTTGACGGGCTGGGTGCCCAATGTGCTGTTCGGGGCTGGGGCTGTCGTGTTCGCGATCGGACTCGGCCGCGCCGGAAGCGTCACGGGGCGTCAACCGCTCGGGACCGGCGCGATTATCGCTCTGGCGGTGTGGCAGCTCCTGGCCCCGATGTGGGGGGCGATGCTGTTCGGGCCGTCGCCCGAGGTCGACGATCTGCTCGGGATCATGATCGTCGACACGGTCGTTCCGGTCGTCGCGGTCATGCTCGCGGCCATCGCGGTGGTGCAGATCGCGCGCGCCGGGGTGGTGCCGCCGCGGTGGCGCTGGGCTCCGCTGTGGGCTTTGATCGCTGTGGTCGTCGTGCCGCTGCTCGAGGCGGTGCTGAATGCCGCCCAGGTGCTCACCGCATCAACGGGGTACTACGTCCTCCTGGCCTTCGGTGGTCTTATCCACGCCGCCGCGATGACCTTCCTCGGCGTCTTGGCGATCGCCCTTGCGTCGCAACAACCCGTGACGGCTACCGAGGCGTCGGCGTAGCCGCGCTCGTCTGATGGCCGACGCGACGGCATCCCGCACGCGGCGGTGGATGGCGTCAGCCGGTGACGGTGATCGTCGCGTACTCGCCGCCGCCGTTCTCGGACCACTGCAACGACGCGGTGAGGATGCCGCGGAGGACGTCGAGATCCACTGTTTCGAGGTCCTTGATGTAGAGGCAGCCGACGCCGGTCGTGTGCGGGCCCAGCCGGCCCAGCGCGTCGGCGTGCGCGGCCGTCGACTCCAGGTAGATGGTCGAGGCGGCCCTGCGCGGAGCGAACGCCAGCAACGGCATATCGCCCTCGTTGCCGGTCGGGTACCGATAGTGGCAGCTGCCGAACCCCACGATCGTTCCCCACAGCACGGGCTCGCGGCCCGAGACCTCCTGCAGCATGGCCGTCAGTGTCTCAGCATCCCGTTGCCGTTTCGCAGGGCTCACCTCCGCGATGAACTCCGCGACGTCACCCCCGGTCGGCTTCATGGCTTCGCCGCCTTCGCGGCGGCCTTCATCGCCTTCTTGTGCTCGCGCACCTGGGTGAGCGACTCGGGCGAGACGATGTCGGCGACGCTGCGGTAGGCGCCCTCTTCGCCGTAGGGAGCGGATGCCTCCCGCCAGCCCGCGCCGGTGAAACCGTACTGCTTGCCGAGCAGGGCAAGGAAGATCTTGGCCTTCTGCTCACCGAAGCCCGGCAGCTTCTTCAGGCGCTTGAGAACTTCGGCGCCGTCGGGGTTCCCCTGAGTCCACAGCGCGGCAGCGTCGCCGCCCCATTCATCGACGAGAGTCTGGCAGAGCGTCTGCACCCGTGCCGCCATCGAACCGGGAAAGCGATGCACGGCCGGCGTCTGCTTGAACGCTTCGAGGAAGGCATCCGGGTCCATGCCGGCGATCGCTTCGGCATCCGTCGCTCCGGTGCGCTGTTCGATCTTGAGCGGGCCAGCGAACGCGGTCTCCATGGGAACCTGCTGGTCGAGCAGCATTCCCACCAGCAGAGCGAGCGGGTTCTCGGTGAGCAGGGTGTCGGCGGCGGTGTCTCCGGTGATGTGAAGGGCCATACGACCAGTGTGCCATTCGTGTCTGTGTCAGCTTCGAGCAGTCCGAAGATGTGCGTGCGGAACGTGACGGTCGACGGGGTCGCACTCTGGCGCGAACGGTCGAGGCGGAAGCTCTGTGCGGCTTGCCCGCCCCGCGTGACAGATATGGGTGCGCCTACCGGGTTCCGGGCGGCGGGACGTCGTCGAGGTCATGATCCACTCGGCGCCCGCGCCCTTGCTCTTCCATCGAACTCCACCGGGCCATATCATCGAGATATGGGAGAATCGCTGCGCGAATTGCGCGAGCGGGCGGGGCTCAGCCAAGCGCAGCTCGCGGCGCGCAGTGGTGTTGCGCAACCGAACATCGCTGCATACGAGTCGGGGCGGCGACACCCCTCGGCTGCCATGGTCGACCGATTGCAGGCGGCCATGCGCCCGCTGCCGCGCGAGGCGCTCGAACGGCATCGTGACGAGCTCAAGGATCTCGCGTCGGAATTTGGGCTGAGCAACATTCGCGTGTTCGGATCCGTTGGCCAGGGAACGGACACGACGGAGAGCGATCTCGACATCCTCGTCACCCGCTCTCCGAACATCGGGTTGCTGGCGATCGCCGAGTTCACCATCGCGGCGGAAGAGCTGCTCGGCGTCCCCGTGGACGTGGTCACTGACGGCGGGCTCCCCATGGATCATCCGATTCGCCAGTCAGCGGTGGCTGCATGAACGAGCGGGACGAACGAGCCCTGTGCGAGATTGTCCGACTATGCCATGACGGCACCCGACTCGCCGAGCGAGGACGCGACTGGTGCGCGTCAGATGAGTTGAACATCCCCGGTCTGGCCGCCGAATCGATCATCATCAAGATCGGCGAGAACGTTGCACGGTTGAGCGCCGAGACGATTGTTGCGAACCCGCAGGTTCCCTGGTCGAGTATCAAGCGCATGCGCGATCGGCTTGCGCATCACTACGAGGCGACTGACTACGACGCGGTGTGGGCCACGCTCACCGTCGAACTGCCACGTGTTCGCGTCGTGATCACCTCGCTCCTCGCCGAGACAGCTGGCGATTGATCACGCATCCGCCCAGGGTTGGCCGTTGTTGGCCATGAGGTTGTTGACAGGGGTTAGTTGAGCAGTTCCTTGAGCGCTTGGAGGTGGGCGCGGGTCAGCCCGGCGGCGGCTTCGACGTCATGTGAGGCGATTGCGTCGTAGATGCGTTCGTGGACTCCCTGGTCGACGTCATCTCCGTGGTGGCCTCGAAGGCGGAGCATGTCGGTCATCGCTTGTCGGCTGCGGGGCGCGAAGCTATTGAAGAGTTCCAAGAGGACCGGGCTCTGCGCCGCGACGATGATGGCGCGATGGAACGCCATGTCGGTCTCCACGTGCTCTCCGATGCCAGAGCGGTGTTGTTCTCGCTCGTCTAGCGCAGCGCGTAGGGCCTTCAGCTCCGCGAACGTGTGACGTTCGGCGGCAAGCGAGGCTGCTTCGACCTCGATCGCGGTCCTCGCCTCGATGACCGCGACGATATCGGCACGCTCTAGGAGAGCATCCCAGCTTTCAGGGATGTCGGTGGCGGTGACGAACACACCGGATCCTTGGCGAGTGGCGAGGATGCCGCGCCCGGCGAGGATGCGGATCGCCTCCCGCGCCGTTGACCGCCCGACGCCGAGTTGCGGAGCGAGCGTCGTCTCGCCCGGCAGCTTCCCACCGATCTCCCATTCCCCACCCCGGATGCGAGTGATGAGAAGCTCGGCGGCCCGCTCGGCGAGGGATTCGCGGCGCACCATTGTCATGCGGCCATTCTCCCATCAAACGTCACTTCTCTACTTGTCTGAGGAGTTGTGATAGTTTCGACCCGTGTTCAACTCCTGGTTCCTCCTCCTTCGCCGCCACGGCGGGGCCTAGCCAGACCGGCTCCCCGACGTGGGGCCGCAACGCGCGCCGGTCGACTACTTCTGAACGCTCCGGACAGGAACCTGACCATGACCAGCAGCACCTTCCCGACCCTCGCCACCCCCGCAGGCCCTATCCCGGGCGAAGCGCCAACGTGGAACCGCCAACGGCACTCGCAGATGCCTTCTCACCGCTACCAGGACGTGTACTCCCGCGTCTCGTTGCCGCTCACTACCCGTGACTGGCCCGCCAACCGGCTGACGACAGCACCGCTGTGGGTGCCGGTGGACCTGCGCGACGGGAACCAAGCTCTGGCCGAGCCGATGGACCCAACCCGCAAACGGCGCTTCTTCGAGCTGATGGTCGCGATGGGCTACAAAGAGATCGAGGTCGGGTACCCGTCGGCCTCGCAGACGGACTACGACTTTGTCCGCCTCGTCGCCGAAACTGACATCGCACCCGACGACGTCACAATTGTGGTCTTCACCCCGGCGCGGCGCGATCTGATCAGGCGCACCGTGGAGTCCATCCGCGGCATGCGCAATCCCGTCGTGATCCACATGTACACCGCCACCGCCCCCACCTGGCGCGCACTCGTCCTCGGCCAGGACCGCGACAGTTTGAAAGCGCTGATCTTGTCAGGCGGCCGGGACGTGATCGAGTTCGCAGGGCACCTGCCGAACGTCAGGTTCGAGTTCTCGCCCGAGGTATTCAACCTCACCGAACCCGATTACGTTCTCGACGTTTGCGACTCGATGACCACCCTGTGGGATGCTGCGCCGGAGCGCCCGGTAATCCTGAATCTTCCGGCGACCGTGGAGATCGCGACACCGAACGTGTATGCCGACCAGATCGAGTACATGCACAAGAACCTCGCCCGCCGCGATGCCGTGATCCTCTCGGTGCACCCCCACAACGACCGCGGCACCGGTGTTGCGTGCGCCGAGCTCGCAGTCCTCGCCGGTGCGCAACGAGTTGAGGGCTGCATCTTCGGCAACGGCGAACGCACCGGGAACGTCGACCTCGCCACCCTCGCTCTAAACCTACATGCGCAGGGCATCGACCCGATGATCGACTTCTCCGACATTGACGAGATTCGACGCACCGTCGAGCACTGCAACCGCACCGAGATCCACCCCCGTCACCCCTACGTCGGCGATCTCGTCCACACCGCTTTCTCCGGCACCCACCAGGACGCAATCAAGAAGGGCTTCGCCGAACACCGCACCCGCTCCGCCGCAGAGGGCCGACCTGAGTCGGAGATCGCGTGGCGGGTCCCGTACCTGCCCATCGACCCGGCCGACATCGGACGTAACTACGACGCCGTGATCCGCGTGAACTCACAATCCGGCAAAGGCGGCATCGCCTACTTGCTGGAGGCCGAGTACGGGATTGAACTCCCGCGCCGCCTCCAGATCGACTTCGCCCGCCACGTCCAACAACACACCGACGAGACCGGCAGCGAAGTCACCGCCGAACAGCTCTGGAGCATCTTCAACGCCACGTACCTCGCCACTCGGGCCGATGCCCCCATCGAACTCGTCGGATACGACACGACCGACCAGAACACCACCATCACGCTCCGGGCTGGCGGCATCGAGCACACCACCACACACGATGGTGTCGGGCCTGTCGAAGCACTCACCGCAGCGCTCGAGCAGCGTGGATTCCCGGTCGAGATATTGAACCTTCACCAGGCCAGCACCAGCGCCGGCAATGACAGCGACGCCATCACCCTCGTCGAATACCGCCACGGCCCGCGCACCGCATGGGTCGCAGGCAAAGACCGATCCGTCCTTACCGCCTCCTTGACCGCCATCATGAACACGACAGCAGATAAACCCGGAGCGATCGCGCGGTGAACAGCCACCGCAATGCGCTCAGAACGCCAACGAGAGAAGGCGCTCGAGACCTGGAACCTGCACTACAACTACCACCGGCCCCACGGCGGTAGGCCGCCGGCATCCACAACACCATCACACGTCAGCAACGTCTTGGCCCCATACAGTTAGCGCACAAATCCGCGCGAAGCGCACGCCCGAGCACCCGCGAAGAGCTCGCAGTCGATCAGGCGATGGCGGTCACCGTGGCGTCGGCGCCAGCATCCGGCCCGAGGCCGTACAGCGTCTGCATCGCCGCGGCGAACTCGGCGCCGCGCCCCTCGGCGGCCAGCTCGTGCGCGCGCGTGGTGGGCGTGTGCAGCAGCACGCCGGCGAGGTGGCGCATCGCCTGCTCGACCAGTCCGTCTTCGTCGCCGCGGCGGCGCGCGCGATCGATCTCGGCTTCGAGCAGCCCGAAGATGTGCGTGCGGAACGCGACGACCGACGGGGTGACGCTCTGGCGTGACCCGTCGAGGTGGAAGCTCTCGGCGGCCTCGCGCACCACGACGCGGGCGGCATCGGTGGCCTGCAGCTCCTCCAGCGGTGCGTGCAGGCGGATGGTCTCAAGATCGAGCAGCGCGACGCCTTCGAGCTGTGCGACGGTGAGGTCGACGTTGCGGGGCATGCCCAGGTCAATCACCAGCTGCGAATGCGGGGCATCCGCCGCCATCGGACCCATCGGGCAACCTGCGCCCGCCTCGTTCCCGTTGCGCGCGAACTGCGCCGGGCCGAGCACGGGCTCGGTCGCGGTGGTGCACGTGATCAGCAACGTCGACCGCTGGGCGACAGCGGCGTACTCGTCATCGAACACCGGTGTGATGCCGTACTTCTTCGCGAACAGCTCGGCGCGGCCCGACGGCGAGTACACCGAGATGTCGACGGCGCCGCGTTCGCGCAGCGTCGCCAGCGTGACGGCCGCATATTCACCCGTGCCGACCAGCAGCACCCGCTCGGCGGCCCAGTCGGCGATGCGACTGTCGGCGAGCTCGAGCGAGAGACGCACCAGCGAACGGCCGGCGCGGTGCAAAGCGGTGACGTTCTTGACTTTGCGCTGGGCCTGGCTGGCGCGCTGGAACAGGCGCTCCAGCTCGGATGACGTGGTGCCCGCCTCGCGGGCGACGGTCAATGCACGGCGCACCTGACCGGCGATCTCGCCCTCACCCGAGACGACCGACTCCAGTCCCGACGCCACGGCGAACAGATGCTCGGCGACGTGGCGATCGCCGATGACGCGTGACGACCCGTGCAGGTCGGTCGCCGGGATGCCCGTGGCCAGCGCGACCGCCTCGACAACGGTGTGCTGCTCGAAGTCGTCCGCTTCGATGTACGCCTCGAAGCGGTTGCACGTCGCCAGCACGACCGCGCCCTGCGCACCGGCATCCACCAGGTTGGGTGCGACGGTGTCGGGGGTGCGGCTGAGGCGTTCGAGCAGATCGAAGGAGGCCGTCTTGTGACTGGCCGTGACGCAGAACAGCACGAAGGGGAGTGTACCCCTCTCATCTTTGAACGAGCTTGGCGACCGGCGGACGCATAGGAGCGGATGCCACGATAGGCGCATGAGTGATCTGCTACGCGCGCTCGCCGGAGACAAGCCCGAGCGCACCCCGGTCTGGTTCATGCGTCAGGCGGGGCGGTCCCTGCCCGAGTACCGCGAGTTGCGCGTCGGCACGCGGATGCTGGATGCGTGCCTCACCCCCGATATGGCTGCCGAGATCACGCTGCAGCCGGTGCGACGCCACGATGTCGACGCCGCCGTGTTCTTCAGTGACATCGTCATCCCGCTGCGTCTGGCCGGTGTCGAGGTCGAGATCGAGCCCGGTCGCGGCCCGGTGTTCGCCAACCCCGTGCGCACCGTTGACGACGTCGCGCGCATCACACAGATCGACCCGGCTGACCTCGATGGCACGGCGATCGCTGAAGCTGTCCGCCTGACGGTGGCCGAGCTCGGCGACAAGCCTCTGATCGGATTCGCCGGCGCGCCCTTCACCCTCGCCGCGTATCTGATCGAGGGTGGTCCGTCGAAGGAGCACCTGCGTGCCCGCGCGATGATGCACGCCGACCCTGACTCGTGGAACGCCCTGGCCGGCTGGCTCTCGCGCATCTCGCGCCGGTTCCTTGAGATCCAGCGCGACGCCGGCGCGTCCGTGGTGCAGCTGTTCGATTCGTGGGCCGGTTCTCTGAGTCCCGCCGACTACCGTGCGCACATCGCCCCGCACTCGCACGCCGCGCTCGACGGCATCGGTCTGCCCAGCATCCACTTCGGTGTCGGAACGGGGCCGTTCCTGGACGACATGCGTCTCGGTGGGATCGTCGATGGCGTCGGTGTCGACTGGCGGATGCCCTTGGATGAGGCGATCCGCATCGTCGGCCCGGACGTGGCCGTGCAGGGAAACATCGACCCGGCACTGTTGCAGGCGCCGTGGCCGGTGCTCGAAGCGCACGTGCGCGACGTCATCGCGCGCGGGCGCGGCGCCAAGGGGCACATCCTCAACCTCGGCCACGGCGTTCCGCCCGAGACCGACCCCGACCAGCTGACGCGCATCGTGCGGCTCGCCCACGGCGAGATCTGACCCGCACTCTTCTCTGAGAACCGCGTGGTGCCCGAGGGCGCCACGCGGTTTCTTGTTCTCGGGAAGGCGTCGATCTATAAGAAAAGTCACATTAATAAAGTGGTTTATGATATGAATGATGCGTGAGCACCGACGCGCTCGCATCGCCGCGATGGCGACTGACCCCGATGAAGAGATTGGTTTGCCGCATGAACATGAAGTACCGGACGATCGCCGCAGTCACATGCGTCGGCGCTCTGACTGCACTGGCTGCTTGTACGACGGACGGCGCGGCCGCTGACAAGGCTCTCGAAGTGTGGATGCCCACCACCTTCGCCGCGGCAACAGCCGACGAGGAGGCCGCGACCTGGCGAAGCATCCTTGCCCCGTTCGAAGAAGAACACGGCGTCGAGGTCAATGTCACCCTGGTCCCCTGGGCCAGCTACGAGGAGAAGTACCTCACGGGTGTCTCCAGTGGACAGGGGCCCGACGTCGGCTACATGTACACCGAGATGATGGGTGACTACGTGTCGAACGGAGCACTCGCGCCGTTCGATGATCACCTCTCCGAAGAGACCACGTCGAAGATGCTGTACCTCGACCAGGGAAAGGTCGACGGCAGCCAGTACGCCATGCCCTTCGTCGTCGGCGGCATCCGACTGCTGTGGGGGAACATGGACCTGCTCGCCTCTGCAGGCATCGACGAGGTCCCAACGACATGGGACGAATTCCTCGACGATGCCCGAACCCTGCACGAAGCGGGCATCACCCCGCTGTACCAGGAGTGGGGCGCACCGAACCGCGGAATGCTCAACGCGACTTACTTCCCGCTCCTCTGGCAGGCCGGCGGAGAGATTCTGAACGAGGAGGGCACGGCGACGGCGTTCAACAGCGACGCGGGTCTCGCCGCCGCCGAGTTCCTCAAGACCCTGCTCGACGAGGACCTGATGCCCGCCGATGTCTCCGGCCTCACGCCGGAGGAAGTGCAGAGCGCCTTCTACGAGGGGGAGACCGCATTCTTCTTCGGCAGTGACGGAACGTGGGCCGACCTGGAGCAGACCGAGATGAACGTTGAGTTCGTCCCGGGACTCGTAGGCAAGCAGGCGGGCACGTTCGTGGCCAGTGACGCGCTTGTGATGTTCGAGTCCTGCGCCGATAAGCAGCTGTGCGCTGATCTCGTTGCCTTCCTGCTCGGTGGTGACCAGATGGCCGAGTTCCACCAGCAGATCGTCGCCTACCCGCCGGTGGCGACCGATGAGCAGAGCGAACCGACGAAGTTCACCGAGACGTATGCCGAATCGGCGGAGTCTCTGCATTCGCTGCCGATCGCGGCCGGTGGCGCCGGCGTGTACAACGCCCTGTACGAGAACCTGCAGCAGATGGTTCTCGGCCAGAAGTCTCCGCAGCAGGCGCTCGCCGACGCCGCCGAGGCGGGCGACGCCGCACTGGCGCAGGCACGATGAGAACCGGGGCAGGCGCCGGAGCGAGCGAGCCGGTCGTGAAGGACGACGCAGCGTTCGCCGTCAGACCACGCCAGCGACGGCGTCGCCCCGGAAAACGGGCTGGGCAGTACGTCGGAGTGCCCTTCGTGCTGCCCAGCCTGGTGATCCTGATGGTCGTCGTGATCATCCCCATCGTGATGTCGCTGTACTTCAGCATGACGCAGTACAGCGTGCTCGGATCACCGACCTGGGTCGGCACGGACAACTACACGAAGCTGCTCAACGATGATGCGTTCGCCGCGGCGCTGGGCAATACCGTCGTCTACACGCTGATCTCGGTGCCGCTGCAGACCGTGATCGCCCTGCTGCTCGCCGATGTGCTGGCCAGACGCTTCCGCAACCGATTCGGCGCGATCGTGCGCTCGACTCTGTTCATCCCGGTGATGAGCTCCCTGGTCGTCGTGGGTGTCGTCTGGCGGACGATCCTCGGCACCAACGACGGCGCGGTGAACGTGTTCCTCGAGGCGTTCGGGCTCGAGCGCGTGAACTTCCTCGGCGACCCCACCCTGGCGATCTGGGTTGTCGGCCTGGTCACGGTCTGGAAGAACATCGGCTACTTTCTGGTCATCTACTACGCCGGGATGATGGACGTTCCGGCCGAACTGTACGAGGCGTCCGGCCTCGACGGCGCGGGGCGCTTCGGGCAGCTGTGGCACGTGACGATCCCGTCCCTGCGCCCGGTGACCCTGCTGGTGGTCATTCTCGGCACAATCTGGTCGTTCCAGGTGTTCGACCTCGTCTACGTGATGACCGGTGGTGGTCCCGGCGGTGCCACGACGACCATCGTCATGATGATCTTCCGTGCGGGGTTCCAGAACTTCCAGATGGGATACGCGAGCGCCATGGCGGCGGTGCTGTTCGCCCTGATCCTGATCATCGCGGTCGTCCAGCGGAAGGTGCTCAAGAGCAATGAAGACTGACATCGTCGAGGTCACGACCCGCTCATCGGTCGTCGTTGACAAGGCGGCACTGCGACGAGAATCGCGCCGACCGCAGGGGCGCGGATGGCCCCGGCTCGCAGACAGCATCGCTGCCACCGTGCTGATCGTGTTCTGCCTGATGGCGTTGCTGCCGTTCGCCTTCATGGTGGTGACATCGCTGCAGCGTACGAACGTCATCACCATCTTTCTCGACCCCGCCAAGCTCGAGCTGTCGAACTACGTGCGGTTGTTCACCGAGAACGGGTTCGGGGCTGCGTTGGTCACCAGCATCGGCGTGGTCGTGCTTGCCTGTGTCGTCAACGCGATCGTGTGCTCGTTCGCCGCCTATGCCTTCGCAAAGCGTCCCTTCCCGGGGTCGGAGGCGCTGTTCTGGTTGTACGTGGCCACGATGATGGTCCCCGCACAGGTCACGCTCATCCCGCTGTTCACGATCATGCGTGATCTGGGTCTGCTCAACACCTGGGTGTCACTGTTCCTTCCGGTGATCAACGCCTTCGGGGTCTTCCTCATCCGCCAGTTCATGTCGTCCATTCCGGACGAGATGCTCGAGGCGGCGCGTATCGACGGCGCCAGCGAGATGCAGCTGTTCTTCCGGATCGTGCTGCCCTCTATGAAGCCGGTGATCGTCGCGCTGACCATCTTCACGTTCTTGACCACCTGGAACGACTTTCTCTGGCCGCTCGTCTCCATCACGAACGACCGGATGCAGACCGTCACCCTCGCGGTCGCCAAGCTGCAGGGGCGTCTGCTCACCGACTACGGGATCATCATGGCGGGCGCGACGGTGTCGTTCCTCGTGCCGTTGATCGTCTACTTCGTGCTGCAGAAGCAGTTCGTCGAAGGCGTGACCTCCAGCAGCGTCAAGGGCTGACGCCTTCTCATCTCTTCCTCTTCTTTCCTCTCTCCCCACCCCATCCCGTTGAAGGAGCCCTTTGTTGACCCCACACAGCACCTGGCAGACCGTTCTCTGCGACTCGCTTGAGAAGGTGTTCCCAGATCAGGCGCCCAGGCCGTTCACCGAGTCCGTCCCGTTGGTGGCTTACCGCGGGCAGCTCGCGTCATTCCAGATCGCTGTGCGACCGCCGCGCCTGCGGGAGTCGACACGGCTCGGTGACGTCGAACTCGAGATCGTCGCACCGCCGGGCCTGCGCGCCGACGTCAGCGTGGTCGACTTGGTTCCCAACGACCTCGCCGCCTTCGAGGACGCGGATGAGGGGTACCTGCGCACCGGCCCAGGGTTGTTCCCCGATCTGCTGCGCCCTGCGCCTCACGCCAGGCTCCAGCCGGTCGTTGGTCAGTGGCGAGCTCTGTGGGTCGATGTCATTGCCGACGCCGAGGCGGCAAGCGGTGACCAGACCGTGCTCGTGCGAGTGCACAGCCTCGCCGATGAATGCGTGATCGGCGAGTTCCAGGTGCCGGTGCGCGTGCCTTCCGTGGACCTCGCGCCGCTCGAGATCGCACACACCGAGTGGTTCCACTGCGACGGACTCGCCGATTACTACGGCTTCGGGGTCTTCTCGGAGCCGCACTGGGCGGCGATCGAGAACTTCCTCGAGTCGGCCGTACGCGCCGGGGTCAACACGATCCTCACCCCGGTGTGGACTGCCGCGCTGGACACCGGCGTCACAGAGCGGCGAACACCTACGCAGTTGCTGCGGATCATCGATCGCGGCGAGGAACAGTACGAGTTCGACTTCAGCGGGGTGCGCAGATGGATGACGGTCTGCCGCAAGGTCGGCATCCGCAATCTCGAGATCGTGCACCTGTTCACGCAGTGGGGTGCGCGGGCGACACCGCCGATGATCGTCGACACGCCGGAAGGGCCAGAGCAGCGGTTCGGGTGGCATGTACCTGCCGATGACCCCCGATACCGGCGACTGCTCGAACAGATGCTGCCGGCACTGCGTCGGGTGCTCGACGAGGAGTGGGGGCTGGACCGGGTCTTCTTCCACGTCTCCGACGAACCCACGCTTGCGCATCTCGAGTCCTTCGCTACGGCGTGGGGAATCGTGGCCGATCTGCTGGAAGGGTGCACGGTCATCGACGCGCTCGCCGAGCTCGAGCTGCACTCGAAGGGCCTCGTGGCCCTTCCGATCGTGTCGAACGATCATGCCGATGCGTTCCTCGACGCCGGGGTCCCATCGATGTGGCTGTACTACTGCGTTGCGCAGAGCCGGCGGGTGGCGAATAGGTTCATGGCCCTGCCCTCGTCTCGCAGCCGGGTGCTGGGCGCGCAGTTGTATCTGACTGGTGCGGAGGGATTCCTGCACTGGGGGTTCAACTTCTACAACTCCTTCCTGTCGCGACGACGAATCGACCCGTTCCGCGATACCACGGCGGGGAGCGCCTTCCTCGGGGGCGACGCGTTCCTTGTGTACCCGGGACCCGAGGGCAGACCTTGGGAGTCGATCCGGCATCGTGTCGTCGCAGAAGCGTTCGTGGACCATCGGGCGATGGCGATGCTGGCACGATGTACTTCGGATGGGAACGTGCGCGCCATCGTCGATCCGTCGGCCGATCTGACGCTCACGTCTTTCCCCGCGGATCCCGATCACTATCGCCGGGTTGCGGTCGCGCTGGCTGACGGGCTCGTTGACGCAGCCGGTAGCCGATCCTCAGACCAGGCCTAGTTCACGGGAGAACACCTCGCTCGCCGCTCCGATCAGCGCGAGCGAGGTGCCATCCGTGTACGCGTCGATGAGCACGTCTCCGGCCATCGCCGGCATGATCCGGGAGCGAACCGTCTCATCGACGGCGTGCAGGAACGTGCCCGGTACGAGTTCGGGGTCCCCGATGACGGCGACCTCACTGACATTGAGGAAGTTGACGACAGGGGCGAGCGCGTCACCGAGCACCTGACCAGCATCCGCCAACAGCGCCTCCCGGTCTTGCGGGGCCTGCGCCAGAGCCTGGCGGAGCGCGTCGCCGCTGACGATCGTGTCCAGGCACCCGCGCCCGCCGCAAGAGGGGCACAAGTGACCGTGATCGCGCATCTTCAGGTGACCGAGCTCGCCCGCGGCGAACTGCTCGCCGAGCAGAATCCGCCCGTCGATGAAGGCCGCCCCAGCCGCACCGTGGTCGATCGCGATCGCAATGAGATCTCTGTCGGAGCGCCGGCGGAATCGGCGAATGCCGAGCGCCATCAGGTCTACGTCATTGCCGATGATGGTCGGCAGCCCGGTCTTCTCGGCGATGAGTGAGCCGAGCGGAAGTTCACGCCAGTCGAACCTGTTCGCCAGGTGCACGATGCCCGCGTCGTCGACGAGGCCGTGCGAGGCGACCCCGATGCCGACGAGCGGCAGTGGCGCCGCGTCGATCAGGGTGTCGAGCAGTTCCATCAGCACATCGAGTGCGGTGCCCGGTGTGCCGTCGTGCGGGTGCGTGAGGCGAAGCTTCTCTTCGCCGGCGAGGTTGAAGACCGCCCCGACGAAGCCACCACGTGCGGTGGTATCGACCGCGACGACGAACGCACCGTCATCGTTGATCTGCACGTAGCTAGCAGGTTTTCCCACGCGCGCAGCGCCGTCGATGCCGATATCGCACACCACCCCGGCATCGGACAATTCCCCGATCAACGTCGTGACGGCCGGTACCGAGAGGCCCGAGAGGCGTGACAGCTGCGGTCGCGTGCGCGGGCCTTCGGCCCGAAGCAAGCGCAACAGCAGCGTCCTGTTGTGCACGCGCTGGTCCTGCTGGTCGGACTTCTTGAGCTCTTCCGGGGGACGCCGCAGCGCACGCAGCTTCTCGGTGGTGAGCATCCGAGAGTCCATTGGCAGCTCCAGGCGCGAGTTCTCGTTGATCCCCCCATCTTCGCAGGCGTTCGCCCGCCAGGGGCTTTCGCCCGGCCCGCACCGGGGAATTCGCATAGACGGCGGTGGAAGAATCAGAGCATGACCGAACACGCCGCCCCCGCACTGGCCGCCCGCGCCGCTGAACAGCACGTCGTCGTCGTCGGCGGTGGCATCGGTGGTCTTGTCGCGGCGCGCGAGTGCGCCAAGGTGGGCATGCGTGTGACGGTGCTCGAGGCGACGGATGCTCTCGGCGGCAGCATCCGCACTGCTGAGCTCGACGGCCTGGTCGTCGACGCGGGCGCCGAGAGCTTCGCGACCCGCGGCGGGCACGTGCGCGCGCTGGTCGATGAGCTCGGGCTCAGCGACCTGGTGGTGGCGCCCGAGGGAGGCGGGGCATGGCTGAGCGGGATTCCGGATGCCCCGGATGCTCCGCTCCCGGTCGGCGGTCTGCTCGGCATCCCGGCCAATCCGTTCCAGGACGACGTGCGCCGCATCATCGGCTGGCGCGGCGCCTGGCGTGCTTACGTGGATCGCCTGCGCCCCCCGCTGACAATCGGCCACGAGCACAGCCTCGGCAAACTCGTGCGCGCCCGCATGGGCGATCGCGTGCACGACCGACTGGTCGCGCCCGTGACCGCCGGTGTGTACTCGGCGCTGCCCGGTGACATCGACACCGAGGTCGCCGCTCCCGGACTCAACGCCGCACTCACCCGCACGGGGTCGCTCAGCGGTGCTGTCGGCACGCTGCTCGCGCAGCGCGATGCCCGCGACCCCGGAAAGGCACCGGGGTCGGCGGTGCTCGGCCTGATCGGGGGGATGGGCAGGCTGGTCGAGGCGCTGCGCGACGACCTCGTGACCTACGGCGTCGAGGTGCGCACCGGCGCGCGGGTGACCTCTGTGGTGCGCGAAGGCGCGGCGTGGGTGGTCGCGTACGAGACGACGCCGGATGCCCCCGACGAGGGTGCTGCGGATGCCGCCGCTGACGAAGAATCGGCGCTCGGGACCGCGGAACCAGAGCAGAAGTCGCTGGCCGCCACGGGTGTGATCATCGCCACCCCCGAGCCCGCGGCGCGCGCGCTGCTCGGTGCTCACGCGCCCGAGCTCGGCGATTCGGGCGATGCCCCCGAGATCGAGCTCGTCACGCTCCTGCTACAGGCGCCCGCCCTCGACGACGTCCCGCGGGGGAGCGGAGTGCTCACCGTACCCGGAAGCCACGTCGCCAAGGCGCTGACCCACTCCACTGCCAAGTGGGGCTGGCTGCGCGATGCCGCGGATGGTCACCACGTCGTCCGCGTCTCGTTCGGCACCCAGGGCGAGGTCGCGCCCACCGTCGGTTTGGATGACGACGCGGCAGCAGAGCTGGCGATGTCTGAGGCATCCGCGCTCCTCGGGGTTGATCTCGCACCCGAGCAGCTGCTGGCCGCGCATCGGGCACGCTTCGTTCAGGCGCAGCCCGTTTCGCTCATCGGGGCGGGCGAGCGCCGCGCCGCCGCGCGCGAGGCTGTGCAGCAGATCCCGGGTCTCGCCGTGGTCGGCGCGTGGATGGCCGGAACGGGGCTTGCGCAGGTGATCCCGGATGCCATCGCCGAGACCGACCGGTTGCGCAGCGCGCTGCTCTGGGAGGACTGAGCGCCGCACTCCGCGGCATTACACCGCCGGGCGGCATCGCACAACCGTAGATGCCGAGCCAGGAATATGCGACTACGCTGGAGACCGATCGCGCGGGGTCCGGCGAGTTCCGGCCCGGTGGAGACGCCGCAACAGGAAGTCAGGAGGCTCCCATGAAGGGGAAGATCGGACTCGTCGTCGGGCTCGGCGTCGGATACGTGCTCGGCACGCGCGCGGGGCGCGAGCGTTACGAGCAGATCAAGACGCAGTGGCTGAAGCTGTGGCACACCGATCCGGTGCAGCACCAGGTCGAGCGCGTGCAGCAGTTCGCCAAGTCGCAGGCCGCCGCCGTACCGGGTGCCGTCTGGAACGGCGCCGTCAAGGTCGTGAAGGCGGTCTCGTCGGCGGGAACGCCGGGTGAGAAGCTCGACGGCGCGATCGACGCGACCAAGGACGCCGTCGAAGAGGTCGCCGACGCTGCCGAAGACACGGTCGAGGACGCGAAGAAGTCCGCTGCGAAGAAGAGCACCTCTAAGAAGAACGGGTCCTGACATGCGCCGCGGATACCGCGACCGCGCCGACGACAGCCTGCTGACGCTGCTCGGCGATCTGCCCGAACTGGTGCGCAACCTCGTCGTCGCCGAGGTCGAAGCAGCCAAGGCCTGGGTGCGTCGCACCGCCAAGGACGGCATGTTCGGCAGCCTGTGGTTCATCATCACGCTGTTCCTGCTGTTCTGGGCGATCCCCGTGTTGCTCGCGTTCGCGATCATCGGGCTCTCGTCGTGGTGGCCCGCATGGGTCGCCGCATTGTCGGTGTTCGGGTTCCTGCTACTCGCGATGGTCGTCTTCGCGCTGCTCGGCGTCCTGCGCTTCCGCAAGATCATGAAACGACAGAACCCCGGGCAGGCCGTCGCCACCGACGTCCGTCTGGTGAAGGAGGCAGGCCATGACGAACTCTGAATCCCAGCATCCGACGCCTCTTCCCCGCACCGCAGTGCCGGACGGCATCACCGACCCGGTGGAGTCCGCTCGCGCGGAACTCAAGGCGGCCCTCGCCGCGATCGAGGTGCGCGGTAACTTCCCACGCCGCATCGAGAAGGCCTCGCAGCGCGGCATCGTGCAGGCGCGCGCGTTCGCGCAGCGCAACCCGGTGGGCGCAGCGGCGGCCGTCGCCGGTGTCGCGGCCGTCGTCGGCGGTATCGTCTGGCTGATCGCCCGCGCCGCGTCGCGCTGAAACCCCGATATGCCGGCCCCGGTTCGCTGTCCTGGCGTTCACGAGGCACACTGGAGACATGTCGGAACCTCGTGTTGACTCCCCGTCCGGATTCACCCTGTGGGCCGTGTGGCGCCGCAACCCCGATGCACCGGTCCGTGAGACCGATGCGACCGAGCTCGAGACGATCGTCGGCCATATCGAGGACTCCGGCGTCGCCGTGCGCGGGTTCTACGACGTCAGCGGGCTGAAGGCAGACGCCGATCTGATGGTGTGGCTGCACGGCGACATCGCCGAAGAGCTGCAGCAGGCGCTGCGGCGCCTGCGTCGCACCGAGTTGCTGCGCACGCTGCTGCCGGTGTGGAACGTGATGGGCGTGCACCGTGACGCCGAGTTCAACCGCGCACACGTGCCCGGCTTCCTGCGGGGCATCGAGCCGAAGGGCTGGCTGTGCCTGTACCCCTTCGTGCGCACGCCCGAGTGGTACCTGATCGACGAGGACGACCGCCGGCGCATGCTGGCAGACCACGGTCGACGCGGCGCCGCCTTCACCGGCGTGATCGCCAACACTGTCGCTGCCTTCGCACTGGGCGACTACGAATGGCTGCTGCCTCTCGAAGCCGACGACCCCACCGAGCTCGTCGACCTGATGCGCGACCTGCGCTACACCGAGGCTCGTGAGTATGTGAAGGAAGAGGTGCCCTTCTACACCGGGCGTCGCCTGCGCCTCGACGAGATCGCCGACGTGCTGCAGTGAGCACCGCGGCCCCGATCCGTCTCGGCACGCGCCGCAGCCCGCTCGCGCAGGCGCAGTCCGGTCATGTCGCCGACGCGTTGGCCGAGGTCGCTGGACGCCCTGTCGAGCTCGTGCCGATCGTGTCGGAGGGTGACACGAACCGGGCTTCCCTGTCACTGATCGGCGGCACGGGGATCTTCGCCAACCGGCTGCGTGAGGCGCTCGTCGCCGGGGAGTGCGACATCCTCGTGCACTCCCTCAAAGACCTGCCGACCGCCATCCCGGCCGAGCTGACAATCGCGGCGACCCCGTCCAGGGCGGATGCCCGCGACGTCGTCATCACCCGCGACGGCACCCCGTTGCACGAGATGGGCCGCGGCGCCAAGGTCGGCACCGGCGCACCACGGCGCATCGCCCAGGTGCGTCGCCGTGCACCGCACGCCGAGGTCGTCGACATCCGCGGCAACGTCGATTCGCGCCTCGAGCGGGTGTCGTCGGGCGAGCTGGATGCCGTCATCCTCGCCGCCGCGGGGCTCTCCCGCCTGCGGCCCGAGATGCGGCTGCACCGCGAAGAGCTCGGATTGAGCGAGTGGCCGACCGCACCCGGACAAGGATCACTCGCTGTCGAGACGACCGTCGACGCCCCGCAGGAACTGCTGGCCGCGCTCGCACAGCTCGATGACGAAGACACCCGCCTCGCCGTCACGGTCGAGCGGGCGATCCTCGCCGGACTCGACGTCGGATGCCAGGCGCCGATGGCCGCCCACGCGGTGGTGACCGGCGACAGCATCCGCGTGCGCGCTGTGGTCTACGAGCCCGGCGGTGGCCGCCGGATCGGACTTGATGTCACCGAGTCCCTGAACCGGGGGTATATTCGACGAAACGGCAGCGGCAACGGTGCGGATGCTGCCGATGGTGCAGACCCGATGCGCGTAGCCCGTGGCATCGGCGAATCTGCGGCCCATCGGCTGCTCGAACAGGGAGCGGCCGACCTTCTCCCGCGAGAGTGAACCTGATGACTGCTTCCGAAACAAAGACGGCCCGGCCGCTGGACGGCTGGCGAGTTCTCGTACCCCGTGGTGGCCCGTGGGGTGACAGTGTCGCTGCGAGCCTGCGCTCGCAGGGCGCCGTGCCGGTGGTGGCACCGCTGATCAACTTCGCCCCCACGACCGACCAGGACGCGCTGGACGCCGCCCTGGCGCGACTGGCCGCGGGGGAGTACGACTGGCTCACCATCACCAGCGCCACCACCGTCGATGTGCTCTTTGCGCACCGCGTGGAGGTGCCGCGCAGCACCAGGATCGCGGCCGTCGGCGAGACCACCGCGGCCGCTCTGCAGGCCGTCGGCTACGAGGTAGCGCTCGTGCCCGATCTCGACAATTCGGCGGCCGGTATGGCCGAGCAGATGATCGCCCTGGAGCCCGACCCCCGGCGTGTGCTGTCGCTGCGCAGTGAGATCGCCAAGCCCGTGTTGTCGGTCATGCTCAAGGACGCCGGGCACGACGTCGACAGCGTGGTTGCCTACCGCACGGTGGGCGTGCCGGTCACCGACCGCATCCGCCGCGACGTCGAGAACGGGCGGATCAACGCGATCCTCATCACCAGTGGCTCGGTCGCCGGGCAGGTGCGCGAGCAGTTCCCCGAGATCCCCGACAGCACGTTGCTGGCGGCTATCGGCCCCCGCACCGCGAACGACGCCCGCCGTGCGGGCCTGACCATCGCCGCCATCGCCGACAAGCAGACCGTCGACGCGCTGATCGAGACGGTGTCGCACTTCACGCTTCCGCACGCCGCCGACGAGTTCGCGCCGTGAGCCGTTTTCCTGAGGCGCGGTTGCGCCGGTTGCGTCAGTCCGCGCCCGTGCGCGAGCTTGTGCGTGAGACCTCGCTGGAGGCGCGTCAGCTCGTGCTGCCGATGTTCGTGCGAGAGGGGCTCACCGAGCCCGCCGCGATCGGTTCGATGCCCGGCGTGGTGCAGCACACGCTCGACTCGCTGAAGAAGGCGGCGGCGGATGCTGCCGAGCTGGGCCTCGGCGGAGTGATGCTGTTCGGTGTGCCCGCCCGACGCGATGCCACCGGCTCGGGCGCCGATAACCCGAAGGGCATCCTGAACGTCGCGACGGAGGCCCTCGCCGCTGAGGTGGGCGATGCGCTCGTCGTGCAGACCGACCTGTGCCTGGATGAGTTCACCGATCACGGGCACTGCGGGGTCCTGAGCGCATCGGGCACCGTCGTCGACAATGACGCCACTCTCGAGCGCTACACCGCCATGGCGCTCGCACAGGCCAGAGCGGGGTCTCAACTGCTCGGTCTGAGCGGCATGATGGACGGCCAGGTTGCAGCCGTGCGTCAAGCGCTGGACGAAGAGGGCTTCGCCGACGTGCTGCTGCTGGCCTACTCGGCCAAGTACGCCAGCGCGTTCTACGGGCCGTTCCGCGAGGCCGTCGATTCGCAGTTGCAGGGCGACCGACGCACCTACCAGATGGATCCCGGCAACCGTCGCGAGGGCGTGCGCGAAGCGCTGTTCGATCAGGACGAGGGCGCCGACATCGTGATGGTCAAGCCCGCGATGGGGTTCCTCGATGTGCTGCGCGAGGTGCGCGACGCCGTCGACGTACCCGTGTGGGCGTATCAGGTGTCCGGTGAGTACGCGATGATCGAGGCCGCCGCCGCAAACGGCTGGATCGACCGCCGCGCCGCGATCCTGGAGTCGCTGACGTCGATCCGCCGCGCCGGAGCCGACGCGGTGCTCACGTACTGGGCCGCCGAAGCGGCTCACTGGCTGCGTACCCGCTAGGCCGAGTCCCGCCGCGCTTCCTTGACGGGGCGCATAGGGGCAGGTCCTACGCTGGAGATCATGAGCGACCGCAATGACTCCCTGTTCGACGCCGCCCGTGCCGTGATTCCCGGGGGCGTGAACTCGCCGGTACGCGCATACGGCTCTGTCGGCGGGACGCCGCGATTCCTGGCATCCGCCTCCGGCGCGACGGTGACCGACGCCGCCGGCCGCACCTACCTCGACCTCGTCGCCTCATGGGGCCCCGCGCTGCTCGGCCACGCGCACCCCGAGGTCGTCGACGCGGTGCAGCAGGCCGCGACGCGGGGGCTGTCGTTCGGCGCACCCACCGAAGGTGAGGTCGAACTCGCCCAGCTGATCTCGGAGCGCGTGCGTCACGGTGACGCGCGTCCGGTTGAGCGCGTGCGCCTGGTGTCGACGGGCACCGAGGCGACGATGACGGCCATCCGCCTCGCGCGCGGAGCCACCGGCCGCGATCTGCTGGTGAAGTTCGCCGGCCACTACCACGGTCACTCCGACGGCCTGCTGGCCGCCGCCGGTTCGGGCGTCGCGACGCTCGCGCTGCCCGGGTCCGCGGGCGTTCCGGCCCCGATCGCCGCGCAGACCCTCGTCATCGACTACAACGACCCTGACGCGCTGGCGGCGGTCTTCGCCGAGCACGGCGACCGCATCGCCGCGGTGATCGTCGAGGCCGCCTCGGCCAACATGGGCGTCGTGCCCCCGCTGCCGGGCTTCAACCGTCTGATCGCCGAGACCGCTCATGCCCACGGTGCCCTGATGATCCTCGATGAGGTGCTCACCGGTTTTCGGGTGCACCCCGCCGGATTCTGGGGTCTGCAGCAGGAGGCCGGCGAGACCTACCAGCCCGACATCATCACCTTCGGCAAGGTCGTCGGCGGGGGTATGCCGCTCGCCGCGCTCGGTGGTCGCACCGAGGTGATGGATCTGCTCGCTCCGGTGGGGCCCGTCTATCAGGCGGGCACCCTGTCAGGGAACCCGCTGTCGGTCGCCGCAGGGCTCGCCACATTGCGACTGGCGACGCCCGAGGTGTACGCCGGCATCGACCGGGCGGCCGAGCGTCTGGCATCCGCTCTCGATGCCGCGCTGACGGACGCCGGCGTCGTGCACACCGTGCCGCGCGCCGGAAACCTGTTCGGCGTCGCCTTCGCCGCCGACGTGCCTCGTGACTACGCGCAGGCTCAGGCGCAGGAGTCGTTCCGCTATGCGCCCTTCTTCCACGCGATGCGCGAGCAGGGAGTGGCGCTGCCGCCGAGCGTGTTCGAGGCGTGGTTCCTCACTGCGGCGCACGGCGAGCAGGAACTCGCCGCGATCGAGGCTGCACTGCCGGCGGCCGCGGCCGCTTCGGCCTGAGCGTCGTCCAGCCCGCGCGGGTGGTGTCGTCGTGCGGGTGGTGTCGGAAATCCCAGAGCGGATGCCGGTGACTCGGCGTGTCATGGCGCGACGCGCCGACGGGCGATCACATCATCTGGGATTTCCAACGTTGTGGATGGCCACAGAAGTATCGTTGCGGTCCTGTGAGCAAGTCGCCAGCATCCGACCGGACTGCGCTGGCACACTGGAGACATGGTGACGTTGCTGTTGGATCAGACACGACTGGAAGTCGTGCTGTCCCCGATCGAGCGGGCGTCGACGTTCCACCGCGACAATGTGCGCGTCGAGCGCGAGCACATCACGAAGGTGCAGCTGACGGAGGACGCCTGGACCTGGATGCGCGGAGTACCGGGACCGGGCACGTACATTCCCGGCATCCTGGCCGCGGGAACCTGGAAGGGCACGGGTACGACCGATTTCGTGCTGATCCGCCGCCGGCGTCCGAGCGTCGTGATCGACCTCGACGGTGACCCGCAGTACCAGCGGCTGATCCTCACCACCCGACACGGGCTGGCGCTCACCCAGGCACTGCGCCTGGATGTCACCGAGCATCCCGAGGACGTCGTCGACATCGCCTCGACGGCGCCGATCCCCACGCTGAAGCCCCAGCGTCCGGTCATCCGCCCGCGCCCCGCCTGAGCAGGGCACGCGGCGGCTGTCAGTCGCGAGCGTTCTCGTCGCGGTCCGTGTCTGCGGACTGGTCGTCCTGTGCGGAGCCGTCCTGCTCGGAGTCGTCCTGCTCGGAGTCGGTCTGTTCCGGCTGCGCGGCTTCAGCGGCGGCCCCGGCCTGCTCGGCCGCGTGGGCACTGGCGCGGATATCGGCCCGCGTGTACGGGTAATCCGGCGCCGGGCCATCGAAGAACCGGCTGGCCGCTGACGACAGCGAGGTGCGCATTGCGGCGAGACGCGGGTCGTCCTCGTCGTCATCGACGGTCGAGTCGTCATCGTCGTCGTGCAGCACCGACACAGCCTCGACCGAGATCGCTTCGGTCGCGGGTGCGGCTTCGTCGGCCGAGTCGGCGGGGATTCCCGTGATCAGCTCGGTGAACGACGTCACCGTGGGCGACGGTGGCAGCGACACCGCTTCGGTCGCCAGGGGCAGAACGCCGGGAACCTCAGCGTCGGCCTCATCGGATGCTGTGGCATCGGCCGTGCGCGGAGCCCACGCCACCGTGATGTCGATCTCGTCGATGATCTCGGTGACCGCCGGTGCGGCGTCGGCGTTCGGCTCACCGTCTGCCTGCACGCGCTCGTCGGTGCGCTCTGCCTCGTCAGCCGGCGTTTCGTCAGCCGGCGCCTCGTCAGCCGGCGCCTCGTCACTCGGCACCTCGTCATCGGTGGTGTCGCTCTCGTCGGCAGCGGCGGTCTCGTCGACCGGAACATGCTCGTCGTGCGGTTCGGGCGCGGATTCGTCAGACGCGGCGTCGTCACTCGGGGCGGCGTCTTCTGCGGTAGAGCCCTCGGCCGGCAGCGGCTCGTGGTGCGCAGCGTCGGCAACGGGTGCCGCGTCGCCGAACAGCGCGCTGACCGTCGCGGAGATGTCTTCGACAGGGGACGACTCGTCGGCTGAAGCCGGCGCTGCGTCGATAACCGTGGTCTCGCCCGTGACCGAATGCTCATCGATCACAGGAGTTTCGAGCCCGGTCGCCTCGGCCTCGGCCTCGGCCTCGGACGCGTCCTCGGCCACACCAGCGTCGGCGGCTGTGCCCTCGATAGGTGCGGCGTCGTCACCGACGGTCTCGGTCTCATCGGCCTCGGTCTGGTCGGCAGGCGCCTCTTCGGCGGGTACCTCCTCGGCGGGCGCCTCATCCGCAGCATCCGCTGGCTCAGCAGCATCCGATTCGGAGCCCTCCGGGCGCACGATGTCGATCGGCGCGGTGCCGTATCCGACGCCGGCTGCGGCGACGACGCCACCGTCGGCGATCACGGCGGCCGCTCCTGCGAGCGGAACCCCGCCCGCGACCAGTGCGGCGTCGCCGACCGGGTCAGCGGAACTCTCGGGGGCGTGCGCGACAGGGTTCGCGACCTGATCCAGGCGCGGGCTGTCGGCGCGGCGCCCGTAGACGAGGTCGAGGAAGACCTCTTCCAGACTCGGGCCGCGCTGCTGAAGAGTGCTCAAGGCGATGCCGGCCTCGGCGGCGACGGCGCCGACGCGGGCGGCATCCGAATCGCGCACCGTGACGCCCGAGCGCAACAGATCGAAGCTCAATCCGGCCGCGGTCAGCGCCGTCACCAGCGCGGCGCGGTCGGTGGCATCCACGACCACGGCGCCGCCGGAAGGATCGGCGAGTTCATCCATGCTGCCCGAGAAGACCGCGCGTCCGCGCGAGAGCACCACCACGTTGTCGGCGACCTGTTCGATCTCGCTGAGCACGTGCGAAGACACGAGCACGGTGCGTCCCTCGTCGGCGAGGCGGCGCATCAGCAGGCGCATCCAGCGGATGCCCTCGGGGTCGAGTCCGTTCGCGGGCTCGTCGAGCACCAGCACACCGGGGTCGCCGAGCAGCGCGGTCGCGACGGCCAGGCGCTGGCGCATTCCCAGGGAGTAGCTGCCCAGACGTGTGTCGGCGTCATCCTGCAGCCCGACGAGGCGCAGCACCTCATCGACGCGCTCGACGGGGATGCCGTTGGCCTTGGCCGCGATCAGCAGGTGGCGCATCGCCGAGCGGCGCGGACGGTACGCGGACTCTTCGAGGACCGCGCCGACGGTGCGCAGCGGCTGGCGCAGGTCGGAATAGGGGACTCCGCCGATCGTGGCCGTGCCGGAGGTCGGTTTGATCTGGCCCAGCATGATCCGCAGCGAGGTGGTCTTGCCGGCACCGTTCGGTCCGAGGAACCCGGTCACAACTCCCGGTTCGACGCGCACGGAGAGCTCTGAGACCGCGGTCACCGTGTTGAAACGCTTGGTGACGCCGGTGAACTCAAGCACCTGTCCTTCAGGCATGGTGATTCCCCCTGTTGTCTGCCAGTTCATCCCATCTTCGCGGAAATCCTGCAGAATCGACGGCTCACCTGCCGGGAAACGCCCATCCCGCACCGGAAAATGCGTGCGGAACGCGAAGCCGAGTAGCCTGACGATCGTGACAGACGTCGAAGAAGCCACCGTCCTCGTGCGCACCGAGAACTCCCTGGGGCGCATCACCCTGAACCGTCCGCGGGCGATCAACGCCCTCGACCTGGGCATGATCGAGCAGATCACGGCGGCCCTGACCGCCTGGATCGACGACAGCGATGTGCAGACCGTTCTCATCGACGGCTCGGGTGATCGCGGTCTGTGCGCCGGCGGCGATGTGCGTGCGCTGTACGACCAGATCGTGTCGGGCCACGCCGACCGAGTGGCCGACTTCTTCCGTGCCGAGTACGCCATGAACGCGCTCATCGCCGAGTACCCGAAGCCGGTCGTCGTCTTCGCCGACGGCATCACGATGGGCGGTGGCATCGGTTTGGCCGGCCACGCCGCCGTGCGGGTCGTCACCGAACGGTCGCGCCTCGCGATGCCCGAGACGCGCATCGGCTTCACCCCCGACGTCGGCGGCACGTGGCTGCTGGGCCGCGCGCCGGGACGCATGGGTGAGTACTTCGGGCTCACCGGGCGCAGCATGAACGGGGCGGATGCCATCCACCTCGGCTTCGCGGATCACTTCGTGCCGTCCGAGAACCTCGACGCCGTGCGCGACGCGCTTGCGCACCGCGCCGACCCCGGCACACCGAATGAGCTGGTGCTGCTGTTCGACGAGACCCCCGAGCCGTCGTCGCTGCCCGATGACCGGGCGTGGGTCGACGAGGCGTTCTCGGCCGACACCGTCGGTGAGATCGTCGAGCGCCTGCGCGCATCGGATGCCCCGGGGGCAGCATCCGCTCTCGCGACGCTCGAAGAGCTCTCGCCCACCGGACTCGCCGTCACGCTCGACGCGGTGCGCGAAGCACGCACGATGAGCGGCGTGCGTGAGGCACTGGTCGGCGAGTACCGCCGAGTGATGTGGTTCGCCCACCACCACCCCGACCTGGTCGAGGGAATCCGCGCGCAGCTCGTCGACAAGGATCGTCAGCCGAAGTGGCAGCCCGCGACGATCGCCGGGCTGGCGGATGCCGCGGGCGCGGGGGCGCGCGAGTTCGTTCCGGAGAAGCCGCTGTTCTGATCGGATGCCGGCGGTTCAGTCCACCGAGGCGATGAGCTGCTGCAGACGCGCGACGTGCGCGGCTGGCTGGCGCTCGTCGGCGTAGGCCACGGCGGCCTCGCGGTGCGCGGCGAGCACACCGCGGTCCGCCTCCAGGCGCAGGATCAGATCGGCCAGCCCGGCGGCATCCGGGGTCGGCGTGCCCAGCGCGGCGTCGCCGAACTCTGTCGCGAGCACCGGATCGCTGACGATGACCGGGCGCCCGTGCGCGAAGGCCTCCAGAGCGACCATGGGCTGGTTGTCGAACCCGTGCGAGGTGATCAGCGCGGCATCGGCGGCATCCATCAGCTCACCCACGCGCTCACCCGGGACGGGGCCGTGGAACTCGACGCCCGGCACGGCACGGTGCGTGCCGCCGGCCACATCGAGCCGCACACGGTCGGGGCCGAGCCGGTCGACCACGAGACGCATCGCGTCGAGGGCGACGTCGAGGCGCTTCTCGGGCGCGAACCGCGCGACCCACAGCAACCGGAGCGGACCGTCTGCGGAAGGGGCGGATGCCAGGCGCAGCGGCTGCGCCACGTTCGAGAACGCCTCGACGCGTGCGGCGCCGGCCTCGCGCAGTGCTTCGGCCTGATGCTTGGAGGGGGAGAGGACGATGTCGGCGCGCTCGGCGACGCGCAGGGTCATCGTGCGCAGCGCGTTGTTGAGCGGGTGGCTGCCGGTGAATCGCTTGCCCTCGCGGATGCCGGTGAGTGTCGCATGCACCTTCGTCACGATCGGCGCGAACGGCGCGAGAACGGCGGGCGCGCGCCAGAAGAACGTGTGCACCGTGTGCAGTGAGGGGATGCCCGTGCGCGCGGCGACGGCGATCGCGGCGGCGGCCAGCGCGAACTCCGAATGCACGACGACGGCGCCGACGCCGTGCCGACGGATGGTGGCGGCCACGAGCGGCTCGAGATCACCGGCGCGGCCGAGCAGCGGCAGATCGAGCACCGGGATGGTCCCGCGGCGGGGTGGTGCGATCGTGACGATCGGATGCCGGACGGCATCCGACATCGCGGCGTCCGCCCTGCGCAGGGCGAGGGAGTCGGCATCGGGCGCGAGCACCACCACGCGGACGCCCTCATCCGCCAGGGCCTCGGCCTGTCGCAGGAACGCGGTCTGCGCGCCGCCGAGGTACTGCAGCGAGTAGTCGCACACCATCAGAACCGCGGGTGCGGCCGTCTCGTCGTCGCGCATGTGTTCCCTTCGCATCGCTTCAGCGAGTCTATTCGTGCGTTTCGCTGTCAGCGAAGGTCATCCTCCAGGGGGATACGAATGTCGGTGGATCGTGGCACGCTAACCTGTGGCCCCTTCTCGGCCCCACTGAATCTCGCAAGGAAGTCCGCCTGTGCTGGGAAAAATCCTCGTCCGCTATCTCTCCAGATACCGATGGTTGCTCTTGGGCGTGCTGGTGTTCCAGTTCGCCAGCGCCATGGCATCGCTGTACCTGCCGCGCCTGAACGCCGACATCATCGACAAGGGCGTCGCCCGTGCCGACATCGGCTACATCTGGTCGCACGGCGCCTTCATGCTGACCGTCTCGCTCGGTCAGATCCTCGCCTCGATCATCGCGACGTTCTTCGCCGCGAAGGCCGCCATGTCGGTCGGCCGTGACATTCGCGCCGACGTCTTCTCGCGTGTGAGCGGGTTCTCCGAGCGTGAGGTCTCGCAGTTCGGCGCCGGCTCGCTGATCACCCGCAACACCAACGACGTGCAGCAGGTGCAGATGCTGGCGATGATGGGCGCGACGATGTTCGTGACCGCGCCGCTGCTGGCCATCGGTGGCATCATCATGGCGGTGCAGACCGATGTCGGCCTGAGCTGGCTGATCGCCGTGTCGGTTCCCGTGCTGCTCGTCGTCGCCGTGCTGATCATCAGCCGCATGGTGCCGCTGTTCCGCGCGAACCAGAGCAAGCTCGACACCGTCAACCGCATCATGCGCGAGCAACTCACGGGTGTGCGCGTCGTGCGCGCCTTCGTGCGCGAGCGCATCGAAGAGCAGCGGTTCCGGGTCGCGAACACCGACCTGATGGTGCTGGGCCGCAAGATCGGCTCGCTGTTCGTGCTGCTGTTCCCACTGTTCATGCTGATCCTCAACGTCACCGTCGTCGCGGTGATCTGGTTCGGCGGCATCGAGATCAACCAGGGTGGTGTCGAGGTCGGCACCCTGTTCGCGTTCATGCAGTACATCGGCCAGATCATGATGGGCGTGATCATGTCGAGCTTCATGGCGATGATGATCCCGCGCGCTGCGGTCTCGGCCGAGCGCGTCGGTGAGGTGCTCGACGCCGAGGCGTCGATGACCCGCCCCGAGAACGGCACCACCGCGTTCCCCGAGCCCGGGGCCGTCGTCTTCGACGACGTCGAGTTCACCTACCCCGGCGCCGAGGCGCCCGTGCTCAGCGGCATCAGCTTCGGCGCATCCCCCGGCGAGACCGTGGCGATCATCGGGTCGACGGGCTCGGGCAAGACCACCCTGGTCTCGCTCATCCCGCGATTGTTCGACGTCACCGGCGGTGCCGTGCGCGTCGGCGGTGTCGACGTGCGAGAGGCCGACGTCGACGCGCTCTGGCAGGACATCGGTCTGGTGCCGCAGCGTCCGTTCCTGTTCACCGGCACGGTGGCATCCAACCTGCGCTACGGCCGTGAGGACGCGACCGACGAGGAACTCTGGAAGGCCCTTGAGATCGCTCAGGGGCGTGACTTCGTCGAAGAGATGCCCGAGGGGCTCGAATCGCGCATCGCCCAGGGCGGCACGAACGTCTCAGGTGGTCAGCGGCAGCGCCTCGCGATCGCCAGGGCGATCGTGCATCAGCCGAAGGTGCTCGTGTTCGACGACTCGTTCTCGGCGCTCGACCTGACCACGGATGCCCGGCTGCGCCAGGCGCTATGGCGCGAGCTGCCGGACGTGACCAAGATCGTCGTCGCGCAGCGCGTGTCGACTATCACCGATGCCGACCGCATCGTCGTGATCGAAGACGGCGCGCTCGCCGGCGTCGGCACCCACGACGAGTTGCTCGCCAGCAGCGAGACCTATCGCGAGATCGTCGATTCGCAGTTGGGGGTGGACGCATGAGCGACGCGAAAGACACCACGATGACGTCCACCGAAGCAACCGACGCGACCGGTGACGAGGCCTACGAGGCCGAACTCGCCGAGCAGGCGCGCCTCGACGGCGGCGGATGGGACAGCCCGGCCGCGGGCAAGGCCGACAACTTCGGCAAGAGCTTCGCCCGCATGATCGGACTGCTCAAGCCGTCGGCGGTCTGGTTCGTCTTCGTCTCGTTCCTCGGTGCGATCGGCGTCGTGCTCGCCGTGATCGCCCCGAAGGTGCTCGGCGAGGCGACCAACATCGTCTACGAGGGCTTCGTCTCGAACATGCTCGCCACAGGAATGGGCGGCGCACCCGGCTTCCCACCGGGCACCAGCAAGGATCAGGTCGTCGAGGCGCTGCGCGCCGCTGGTCAGGACGACTTCGCCAACATGGTCGGAGCGATGGCCGATTTCCAGGTCGGCGACGGCGTCGACTTCGAGCGCCTGCGCTGGATCATCATCGCGGTGATGGCGATCTACATCGTCGCCGCGCTGCTGAGCTGGATCCAGGGCTACGTGATCAACGTGATCATGGTGCGCACCATGTGGCGCCTGCGTGAGAGCGTCGAGGCGAAGATCAACCGCCTGCCGCTGTCGTACTTCGACAAGGTGCAACGCGGCGAGCTGATCTCGCGCGTCACCAACGACATCGACAACATCACCCAGACGATGCAGCAGTCGCTGTCGGGGGCGCTCACCTCGGTGCTGACGGTGATCGGTGTGCTGATCATGATGTTCTCGATCTCGTGGCAGCTGGCGCTGGTCGCGCTGATCTCGCTGCCGCTGATGGGCATCATCTTCGGTGTCATCGGGCCGCGCTCGCAGAAGGCCTTCGGCATGCAGTGGCGCAAGGTCGGCAGGCTCAACGCCCGGGTCGAGGAGTCGTTCTCGGGTCACGCGCTGGTCAAGGTGTTTGGCCGCGAGCAGGACGCCCTCGACAAGTTCCAAGCCGAGAACGAAGAGCTGTTCCAGGCGAGCTTCAAGGCGCAGTTCCTGTCGGGCATCATCATGCCCGCGATGACCTTCGTCGGAAACCTCACCTACGTCGGCATCGCAGTGCTCGGCGGACTGATGGTCGCCAGTGGAAACCTGCGGCTGGGCGACGTGCAGGCGTTCATCCAGTACTCGCAGCAGTTCAGCCAGCCGCTGAGCGAACTGGGCGGCATGGCCGCGGTCGTGCAGTCGGGAACCGCCTCTGCCGAGCGTGTGTTCAACTTCCTCGACGCGGACGAGCAGGATCCCGACGACGAGGACGCCCCGACGGTGACCGACGGGCACGGAGTGATCGAGTTCGAGCACGTCGCGTTCTCGTACACCCCCGACCGACCGCTGATCACTGACCTGTCGTTCCGGGTCGAACCCGGGCAGACCGTCGCCATCGTCGGCCCGACCGGCGCCGGGAAGACGACGCTGGTGAACCTCATCATGCGGTTCTACGAGCTCGACTCCGGACGCATCCTGCTCGACGGGCAGGACATCGCGCAGATGACGCGTGACGACCTGCGCGGCCGAACGGGCATGGTGCTGCAGGATCCGTGGCTGTTCGGCGGCAGCATCCGTGAGAACATCCGCTACGGCAACGCGTCGGCGTCCGACGACGAGATCGTCGCGGCCGCCGAGGCGACGTACGTCGACCGCTTCGTGCACTCGCTCCCCGAGGGGTACGAGACCGTGCTCGATGAGGACGCCTCGAACGTGTCGGCCGGTGAGCGGCAGCTGATCACGATCGCGCGGGCCTTCGTCGCACAGCCGTCGATCCTCATCCTCGACGAGGCGACCAGCGCGGTCGATACCCGCACCGAGGTACTGCTGCAGCACGCCATGGCGGCCCTGCGCGAGGGACGCACCTCGTTCGTGATCGCGCACCGTCTGTCGACGATCCGCGATGCCGACTTGATCCTGGTGATGGAGCACGGCGACATCGTCGAACAGGGTGACCACGAGCAGCTGATCGCGCAGCAGGGCGCCTACTGGCGCCTGTACCAGTCGCAGTTCGAGCAGGCCGCGACCGATATCGACGCCGAAGAGGCCATGACCGGATCGATCCCCGTGATCGTCACCGGCGATGCCGCGGAGGACGTCGAGGTCGGCGCCGCCGAGGCCCGCCAGGACTGACTCGTCGCGCCTCAACGCGAGAGCGCCCGCCCCGGAAATCGGGGCGGGCGCTCTTGTCTCAGTGCTGGGCTCAGTTCCAGTCCCAGCGCATGCGTCAGTCGATACCGAACAGCGCCATCGGGTGCGTCAGACGCCACCAGATGCTCGGCGGCGCGACCTCATCGGCGAGCGAGACCGACGTTTCGGCGGTTCCGGTCGGGCCATCGACGGTGAGCGTGCCCACCACGGTGCCGGTCTGCGTGGCATCCCCGAGATCGAGTTCGGTGTCGGCGGTGGCCGTCGCGCCGTTCCAGAGCACGACCTGGGCGTCAGCATCCGTCACGATCTCGACGCGACCGCCCCACTCGGCGGTGACGTGTCCGACCACGCTGCCGGCCGGTACAGCAACGGGCTGCTCGGCGAGCGACTTCTCGACCTCGGCGAACAGCTGCCGCGTCACGGCGAGGCGGGTGTCATCGTCGTCCTGGCCGAGCACCGAGGCGTAGACGCGCACGGACGTTCCGCCGACGGGCACGTCCTTGGCCGTCAGCAGGTTCCAGTGCGACAGAGTGCCGGTCTTGATGCCCACTACACCGGCATCCTCGAGCATGCCGTTGGTGTTCTCGACCGTGCCCGCACCGGGGATCTCCGCAGAACGCGTCGCGACGATCTCGGCGACCACCGGGTTCTTCATGGCCAACTGACCCAGCTTGGTCAGATCTGCGGGCGAAGCCGTGTTGAACTCGCTGAAGCCGGAGGGCGAGGCGAGAGTGATCCCACCGAGGCCGTGATCACTCAACCACTTCTCGGATGCCTGCGAGAACGCCCAGTCCGAGCCCCAGATCTCGTCCGACAGGCGGTCGGTGTAGTTGTTGGCCGAGCCGAGCAGAATGCCCTGCAGCATCTGGTACTGCGTGAGGCTGCCGCCCACCGGCACATCGAGGGCCGACTGGTTCAGGTTGCGGTACTGCCAGTACTCCAGCGTGTCGCCGTAGTCGAAGGCGAAGCTCGGCCCCTCCTCGCCGGGCTGCAGCGGCAGCTCGTCGAGGATCATCAGCACCGTGGCGACCTTCGTGATGCTGGCGATCTCGTCGCGCTCGGTCGTCGATGAGGCGGGCCCGATTCCCTCTACCGCGACGGCGGCGCTGCCGGTTTCCGGCCAGGTGAGAGCTGCCGCTTCTGCCGGCGCGATCTCTGTCTTCACGGCGGCCGCTGCAGGAGCGACCGCGTCGAGCGGCCACAGCAGAGTCGAGGCGACGTATGCGCCGCACAGGGTTCCGACGATCCCGAGGGGGATCAGTACTCCCGGGCGTCGCCAGCTCGGCGCTAGATGTGCGCCGTCGAGGAGGTCGGGCGTGCTCCGGGGTTCCGGCAGCGACTCAGCCTTCAACGTCGCGGTATCGAGCCAGGTCAGTGCGGTCGGCGGCCGCTTTTCATCCGCCCAAGCCGTTTGCGGCGCAGAGGGCTCGTCCGCAGCATCCGAACCGACGGCGGTGCCGCTGGGCTCGCTGGCGTCGGGAGAGAGCACCGGGTTCTCGCGCGTCGGAGCATCGTCATCGTCGAAGGCGCTGAGGAACGCCGGCTCCGGGTCGTTCTCGACGGCGTCCACAGCGACAGTATCGACGGCATACGCGGCGAAACCGGTATCCCACGACGGGGCGGCAGCCCGCGTGTCGCCCAGGGGCGGCGCGTCTGAGAAGCGTTCGGCGTCGTCGACGGCGTCGTCGTTCGGGGCGGGCACGTCATCAATGACGGTGTTGTCAGGAGTGCGCAGTGTGTCACCGAATGCGGGCAGCGGAGCACGAGAGGACTCCGTCGTCTGCGGGTGGGCACGCTCGCGCAGTTCACGGCGCGTGGCGGGGCGCGTGGACTCGGGGGAGGTGGTCACCCGTCCACGCTACCCAACGTCCCTGTGTGCGGTCGGCGGGATATGATCGATGAACCACCACGGGAGTCCGGACCGCCGGGCTGAGAGGAAGCGAAGAGCGCTTCGACCGTCGAACCTGATCCGGATCATGCCGGCGCAGGGAGGAGTTCCTATGAGCACGTCCACGTCCAGTTCCGCGTCCACGAACACGGGGCGTATGCGCCCCGAGATCTGGCGCTGGCGCATCGTCGACATCGTCGTCGCCAGCGTGCTGGGCGTCGCCTGCGGTGTTCTGTTCCTGCTGTGGAACGTTGGCTACCTCGGCCCCAAGGCGCTGCTCGACCCGCTGCTGCCCGGCGTGCAGGGACTGCTCGACGGGCCGTGGCTGATCGCCGGCGTGCTGGGTGGCCTCATCATCCGCAAGGCCGGCGCTGCGATCTACGTCGAGACCCTCGCCGCCGTCGTCTCGGCCCTGGCCGGCGCACAGTGGGGCGGGTTCCTCACCATTGAGGCCGGACTCGTGCAGGGCCTCGGCGCCGAACTGATCTTCCTGCTCTTCGCGTACCGTGTCTGGTCGCTGCCCGTGGCGATGCTCGCCGGCGCCGGCGCCGCCCTGCTGGGCGGGATCAATAACATGATCCTGTGGTTCGCGGGTGCCGACGCAGCCTTCACCGTCGTCTACCTGATCTGCACCGTCATCTCGGGCGCCGTACTCGCCGGTCTGCTCGGCTGGCTGCTCGCCCGGGGCCTCGCGGCTACGGGTGCTCTCGACCGCTTCGGCTCGGGCCGAGAGGTGCGCAAGCGGGTCTGACCGACCGGCGATCGCCATGGTGTCAGGAGGGATCGCGCCCGCCGCGGTCGAGGCGCGTGGATGGGGCTGGCGGCACGCCAGTCGCCTCGCCTGGGCGGTACGCGATGTCACGCTGCGCATCGAGCCCGGTGAGCGGGTACTGCTGCTCGGCGCCTCGGGTGCCGGCAAGTCGACGCTCATGCATGGCCTGGCCGGTGTGCTCGGCGGTGATGAGGAGGGCGAGGCCGAGGGTGAGCTGCTCATCGATGGCCTGCCCGCCGCGGCCGCGCGCGGCCGGGCCGGCCTTGTGCTGCAGGACCCCGACTCGCAGGTCATCCTTGCGCGCGTCGGCGACGACGTCGCCTTCGGATGTGAGAACCTCGGCCTGCCCCGGGACGAGATCTGGCGCCGCGTCGACGCCGCGCTCGACGCCGTGGGCCTCGACGTGCCGCGGGATCGCCCGACGAAGGCGCTCTCGGGTGGGCAGAAGCAGCGCCTCGCGCTCGCCGGGTCGCTTGCGATGCGGCCAGGACTGCTGCTGCTCGACGAGCCGACGGCGAACCTTGACCCCGACGGCATCGCCGAGGTGCGCGACGCCGTGGAGCGGATGCTGGCCGCGCAGCGCACCACGCTGATCGTCGTCGAACACCGACTCGACGTCTGGTTGCCGCTGATCGATCGGGTCATCGTGATCGGCGACGACGGTGCCGGCGGAACCGGGGTGATCGCCGACGGGAATCCGGATGCCGTGCTCACCGCGCAGGGCGAGCGCCTCGCACAGGCCGGAGTGTGGGTGCCGGGCTTTCCGCCGAAGCATCCCGCACCACCGGCATCCGCCCCCGGCGACGTGCTGCTGCGCGGCGACGACCTTGCGGTGGCGCGCGTGCGCGGCACGACTGTGGCATCCGGTATCGACGTGGCCGTGCGGGCAGGTTCCACCCTGGCGATCACCGGGCCGAACGGCGCCGGAAAATCCACGCTCGGCCTGACGCTGGCGGGGCTCCTCCCACCGGCGTCGGGCGCCGTGACGGCCTCGGATGCCCTCGCCGGCGGAGCGGGGCCGCATCCGATCCGGTGGGCGTCGCGGCAGTTGCTGACGCGCATCGGCACCGTGTTCCAAGAACCGGAGCACCAACTGCTGGCCTCCACGGTGCAGGACGAACTCGCCGTCGGACCACGCTCGCTCGGGCTCGCTGAGGGCGAGATCGCCGCCCGCAGCGACGAACTGCTGCAACGGCTGCGGCTGGAACGGCTCGCGAAGGCCAACCCGTACACGCTGTCCGGTGGCGAGAAGCGGCGGCTCACCGTTGCTGCGGCGCTGGCCACCCGGCCTCGGGTGCTCGTGCTCGACGAGCCCACCTTCGGGCAGGACGCCCGCACCTGGCAAGAACTCGTGGCCATGCTCGCCGACCTGCGCGACGATGGCGCCGCGCTGGTGACGGTCACCCATGACCTCGATGTCGTCGAAGCCCTGCATGCCGAGCGCTTCACACTGGGGGTGGGCGCATGACGCTCCTGGAGACCCGGGCACGCACGGGCGCGATGGCGCAGATCAACCCGGTGGCGAAGTTGGGCGCGAGTGCGCTGATCGCCCTGCCGTTGATCCTCACCCTCGACATGGTCTCGGCCGCCGTCGCGCTGGCGTTGGAGTGCGTGCTGTTCCTGTTCGCCGGAATCGGCTGGCGGGAATTCTGGGTGCGCACCTGGCCGGTGTGGCTGGCCGCGCCGCTGACCGGCGTGACCATTGCGCTGTACGGCGAGCCGAGCGGCACGGTCTACGTCGAGTGGTTCCTGGTGCGGGTGAGTGACGGCTCGCTGGCGTTGGCGGGAGCGACCATGCTGCGGGTGCTGGCGATCGCACTGCCCTCGGTGGTGCTCTTCGTCACCGTCGATCCGACCGACCTCGCTGATGGTCTGGCGCAGACCCTGCGGCTCCCGGCGCGTTTCGTGCTGGGGGCGCTGGCGGGACTGCGCATGGTCGGCCTGTTCGTCGACGACTGGCGTGCGCTCGAATTGGCGCGTCGCGCCCGAGGTGTCGCCGATCGGGGGCGCGTGCGCAGGTTCCTGGGGATGGCGTTCGCGCTGCTGGTGCTGTCGATCCGACGTGGGGCGAAGCTGTCGACGGCCATGGAAGCGCGTGGGTTCGGGGCGGACGTGCGGCGCACGTGGGCGCGCCCCGCGCGCTTCGGCGCCCGCGAGTGGATGCTATTGCTCGCCGGTGCGGCGATCTCAGCATCCGCCATCATCGCCGCCGTCGCGACCGGCGCCTGGAACTTCATCCTCGGCCCCGCCTAGCGCGCCGCTCGCGTCGCTCGCGCTCGCGTTCCCTTCCGCTGAGAAACCACTTCCCGTGTGAGAAACCGCGTCCAGTGTGATGTCTCACACGGGAAGTGGTTTCTCACGGGAGTGGGTAGGGGAATGGGCGAGGCAGTGCGGGGTCAGGTGGCGTTCCAGAGGGCGCGGTAGTAGGCCTGGCGGGCCGGATCGGGGGCGATGCCGTACGCGGCGATGAGTGTGTCGTCCCAGCCGGGGCCGTAGTTCCACTCGGTGCTCATGGCGGCGACGGCGAGATCTGCCCAGCGGTCGGCGGTGCCCATCTGGCCGAGGTCGACGTGTGCCAGCCAGCGTCCGTTTGTGTCGAGAAGCGTGTTGGGGCAGCAGGCGTCGGCGTGCGCGACGACGAGCCGGTCGATCGGCGGCGGCGTGCGCAGGCTCTCGGGCACACGGATGCCGCGCTGCTCGGCGGCGTCGATACGGGCGGCTACGCCCCAGTCCCATGGGCATTCTTCGACGGGCAACGCGTCGTGCCAGGCGCGCAGCGCTTCTCCGACGGCGCGCACAGCCGTCTCGGGGCGCTCTCTCCAGTACGGCGATACGGCGCTGTCGCCCGCGAGGGCTGCCGTCACCAGCCACTCCTCGGCGGCATCCTCCCCGTGACTGAGCACTTGCGGAACCCGAGCCCATCGCCCCGCCCACTGCATCCGCTCCGCCTCGTCGCGCATGGTCGACTCGTCGTGACGGGGTCCCCACTTGATGAAGAACGGCTCACCGTATTGCGGGGCCGCGCGCAGCGTCAGGCCGCCGAGATCGTTCTGCCAGACGCATTCGAGCGCGGCACCCCTGGCGAGCTCGCGCACGCGCGGCGGAACAACGACGGGCATCACAGGGATCGACACACCCCTCATTCTCCCCGCCCCGCGCGCCCCTGCGCGCGCCTGCCCCGCGCGCCCCTGCGCCGCTGAGAAACCACTTCCCGCTCGAGAAACCACGTCTGAGGTGATTTCTCAGACGGGAAGTGGTTTCTCAGTGCAAGGGAGGGGTGGGGAAGGGAGGGGCGAGGGGGGACGGGGGAGGAAAGGAGGGGGGCTACGGGGCGAGGTCGTGCAGGGCCCGCTCCAGGACGATGACGTGGTTGTGCTCGGTGTCACGCGCGGCGTAGACGAGCGTGACGACCGGATGTTCGCTCAGCTCGTCCGCGAGCGCGCGCAGCGCGCCCGCGTCGTCGGCGGCCAACTGTGCGCGATAGCGCGCTGCGTAGATCTCGAAATCGGATGCCGGTGCCGCGTGCCATTCCCGACGCAGCTCGCTAGTCGGTGTGACGTCCTTGGCCCACAGGTCGATCTCTGCGTTCTGCTTCGAGACCCCTCGCGGCCACAGCCGGTCGACCAGCACGCGGAAGCCGTCTTCGGGCGAGGGGGTGTCGTAGGCTCGCTTGCGACGCAGGTCCATGCCCTCAGCATCCGCTTCTCGTGAGAGATCCGCCAGTAGTGGCGGTACTCGGAACCACGTATGCTGAGACTCAGTCGCACGCGACGCCGGGCTCAGGTGCCGTGCCGTTTCAAAGGAGAACACGATGCAGATCACCGGACAGGGCGCCCTCATCACAGGCGGCGCCAGCGGTCTCGGTCTGGCCACCGCGCGGCGGCTCGCCGCAGCCGGAGCGCAGGTCACGATCGTTGACCTGCCCACCTCGAACGGTGAGGAGATCGCCGCCGAACTGGGCGGTATCTTCGCCCCGGCTGATGTGACCGACCCCGACCAGATCGCTGCGGCCGTGGCATCCGCCCAGGCGATCGCGCCGCTGCGCGTCGTCGTCAACTGCGCCGGCATCGCGCCGCCCGCCAAGGTGCTCGATCGCGACGGCAACCCGACCGACCTCGACGCGTTCGAGCGGGTCGTCCGCATCAACCTCGTCGGCACCTTCAACGTCATCTCGCAGGCATCCGCCGTCATCGCGCAGAACGAGCCCACCGAGGGCGGCGACCGCGGCGTCATCGTCAACACCGCCAGCGTCGCGGCCTTCGACGGCCAGATCGGCCAGCCCGCCTACTCGGCCTCGAAGGGCGGCGTGCACGCGATGACCCTGCCCATCGCCCGCGAACTCGCCCGCCACGGCATCCGCGTGTGCACGATCGCCCCCGGGATCATGGAGACCCCGATGCTCGCGGGGCTTCCGCAGGCCGCGCAGGACTCGCTGGGCCAGCAAGTGCCGTACCCGGCGCGACTCGGAAAGCCCGACGAGTACGCCGCACTCGTCGAGAGCATCGTCGCCAACGGCTATCTCAACGGCGAGACCATCCGTCTCGACGGCGCCATCCGCATGGCACCGAAGTAAACCCGCGTCACGCGACACGAACAGGAGTGAACATGTCACTGGCAGGAAAGACCATCCTCATGTCGGGCGGCAGCCGCGGCATCGGCCTCGCGATCGCGCTGCGTGCAGCGGCCGACGGGGCGAACATCGCGATGCTCGCGAAGACCGACAGCCCGCATCCGAAGCTCGAGGGAACCGTGCACACGGCGGCCGAGGCGATCCGTGCGGCCGGCGGCCAGGCGCTGCCGATCGTCGGCGATGTGCGCGACGACGACGACATCACCGGTGCCGTGCTCAAGACCGAGGGTGAGTTCGGCGGCATCGACATCGTGATCAACAACGCCAGCGTCATCGACCTGTCGCGTTCGACCGATCTCGCCGCCAAGAAGTACGACCTCATGCAGGACGTCAACGTGCGCGGCACGTTCATGCTCTCGCGCGCCGCGGTGCCGGTGCTGCGTGAGGCGAGCAACCCGCACATCCTCTCGCTGTCGCCGCCGCTGAACATCTCGCCGAAGTGGCTCGGCGCGCACACCGGCTACACGCTGGCCAAGTACGGCATGACGATGGCGACGCTGGGATTGGCCGCGGAGTTCGCCGCCGACGGCATCGCCGCCAACACGCTGTGGCCGCGCACGACGATCGCGACCGCCGCGGTGCAGAACCTGCTCGGTGGTGACAAAGTGATGGCCGCCAGCCGCACCCCCGAGGTCTACGCCGACGCGGCCTACGCCGTGCTGACCAAGCCGTCGCGCGAGTACACCGGCCAGACGCTGATCGTCGAGGACGTGCTCGAGGCCGACGGCGTCACGGACTTCTCGAAGTACGCGGCCGTCCCCGGCACCCCGGACGATCGGCTGTTCCCGGACATCTTCCTGGACTGACGCTCCGTCTCGGACGGGTACACCAGCGGCCGGCGGCGCTTCGTGCGCCGTCGGCCGCTGGTGTTTGCGTTGGCCGCTGGCATTCCCGTCGCAGTTTCTCCCGCTTCGAGCGCCCGGATGCGGGAGAAAGTGCGACCGGAGTGGGTGGGCGGCGCGAGGATGCGGGAGAAAGTGCGACTGGAGTGGGTGGGCGGCACGAGGATGCGGGAGAAAGTGCGACCGGAGTGGCCAGCCGGCCAGTCAGTCAGTCAGCCAGCCGCCGTGGCGCCCGCCGTGCCGGATCTCAGGCGCGGACGGCGGCGAGGGCCTCGGCGAAGCGGGCGGAGCGGGCCTCGAGATCGGCCCAGTCGGATGCTGCGATCGACGCGCCATTGGCGAGGTCGCCTCCGGCGCCCACGGCCACGGCGCCCGCGGCGAACCAGTCGGCGAGATTGTCGGGCTTGACGCCGCCGGTGGGCATGAGCGGCGCGTGTGGGAACGGGCCGCGCAGCGCGCCGAGGTACGAGGGGCCACCGAGGGATGCCGGGAAGATCTTGACGACGTCGACACCCAGGTCGAGTGCCGTCATCACCTCGGTCGGCGTCAGCGCGCCGGTCATGACGACGGTGCCGGTGTCGAGCATCGCGCGGGTGAGGTCGGGCAGTGTGCCGGGGCTGACAAGGAACTCTGCCCCGGCGTCGGCGGCGGCCGCGGCCTGCGCGGGGGTGGTGACGGTGCCGGCGCCGATGTGGGCGCGCTCGCCGTGGCGGGCGATGAGCTCGCGGATGACGGCGGGTGCGTCGGGGGTGGAGTAGGTCACCTCGATGCCGGTGATCCCTCCGCGGATGATCGCCTCGGCGGCGTCGAGGGCGCTCTCGGGGGAGGGTGCGCGCAGGACGGCGAGGACGCCGGTCTGGCGCGTGCGGGCGAGGCGGTCGGTCATGAAGGCTCCGTTCGTCTGTTCCATTCTCCCCGCCCTAACTTGTAATTACAAGTTCTTTACGCAGGTGGCTCCCGTACCCTGGAGACATGTCAGCATCCGATGAGAACTCGCGCCCCCGTTCCACCCCGGTGCGCGCCACCGGATCTGCGCGCACTCAGGTGCGCCCCAAGACCGAGGGATGGACGCAGCAGAAGGATGCCGAAGGTCGGCCACTGCTGCAGTTCGCCAGCCCCAAGCGCGGCAAGCCTCCCGTGCACCTGGCCGATCTGACCCCCGCCGAGCGGGTCGAGAAGGTCAAGGAGCTGGGCCTGCCCGGGTTCCGGGCCAAGCAGCTGTCGACGCATTACTTCACGCACTACACGTCCGACCCCGCGCAGATGACCGACCTGCCCGCGGCGCAGCGCGACGAGCTCGTGGCGGGCATGCTGCCGCCGCTGCTGACCGAGGTCAAGCGCCTCGAGACGGACCGTGGCGACACGATCAAGTTCCTGTGGCGCCTGCACGACGGTGCCCTGGTCGAGTCGGTGCTGATGCGCTACCCGGGGCGGATCACCCTGTGCGTGTCGAGCCAGGCCGGCTGCGGCATGAACTGTCCGTTCTGCGCGACCGGACAGGCGGGACTGACCCGCAACATGTCGACCGCTGAGATCATCGAGCAGATCGTGCGTGCGAACCGGTTGATCGCCGAGGGCGGTCTGGGCGGCAAGAAGGCCAGCGACCACAGCATGGAGCGTGTCAGCAACATCGTCTTCATGGGCATGGGTGAGCCGCTCGCCAACTACAAGCGGGTGATGGATGCCGTGCGCATCATGGTCGGCCCGCAGCCGGATGGCCTCGGCATGAGTGCTCGCGGCATCACCGTGTCGACCGTCGGCCTGGTGCCGGCGATCAAGAAGCTCGCCGATGAGGACATCCCGGTCACCTTCGCCCTCTCGCTGCATGCGCCCGACGATGAGCTGCGCGATGAGCTGATCCCGGTGAACTCGCGCTGGAAGGTCGGCGAGGCGCTCGACGCGGCCCGCGAGTACTTCGACAAGACCGGGCGCCGTGTGTCGATCGAGTACGCGCTGATCAAGGACATGAACGACCATCCGTGGCGCGCCGACCTGCTGGCGTCCAAGCTCAACTCGCGCGGTCGCGGCTGGGTGCACGTGAACCCCATCCCGTTGAACCCCACGCCGGGGTCAATCTGGACGGCATCCGACAAGGCCGTCCAAGACGAGTTCGTGCGGCGCCTGAACGATGCGGGCATCCCCACGACTCTGCGCGACACCCGCGGCAAGGAGATCGACGGTGCGTGCGGTCAGTTGGTCGCGACCAGCGAGGACGAGGTCGCCGCGGCCGCGATGGCCTGATCGGATGCTGACGCTCGACCGCCCGGGAAGGCAAGCCCAGGGTTGCCGAACTCAGAGCAGTCGAGTGTGACAATGGTGGCGTGAAGACGCTGCTGCTGGCACGCCATGCGAAGTCCGACTGGGGCCATGCGTCGCTGGTCGACCATGACCGGCCGCTGAATGCCCGTGGCCGGCGCGATGCGCCGCTGATGGCCCGCAGGTTGCGTGATGAGGGCATCCGCCTGGCCCGTATCGTCTCGAGTACGGCCGTGCGGGCACGCACCACGGCGGCCGAGTACGCCGCCGCGCAGGGTGTCGAGGTGGTGCACGAGCCGCTGCTGTATGCGGCGTCGGCCCGTTCGATCCTGGCGGCGGCCTCGCGCCTGCCCGATGAGGCGGAGGTTGCGATGCTCGTGGGGCACAACCCGGGCATGCAGGATGCTGTCGCCGAGCTCACCGGTGCGTTCGTCGAGTTTCCGACGTGCGCCGTCGCGGAGTGCCTCGTCGACGTCGACTCATGGGCCGAACTGATTGAGGGGTCGGGCCGGCTGGTGCAGCTGCGTACGCCTGCCGGGCGGTCAGCGCGCTAGCATCGCCCGCACCGCGGATTCGAACGAGGTCGTCGCCACGTCGAGGGGGAAGTGCCCCGCCGCGGCGAGCGTGCCGAGTCCGTGCACGAGTCCCCAGCACGCGGTGAGGGCACTCTCGTGCAGGCCGGCGTTGACGACCGCGCCACCGAGCAACGTCTCGAGCTCGTCGATCAGCGGTGCCATGGTCTCGGTGGGTGCGCCGGGAATGCACACGGTCGGGTCGTAGATCACGTCGAACGCATGGGGGCGTTCGACGGCGAAGCGGATGTAGGCCTGTCCGCCAGTGATCAGTGCCGCCGTCGCGTCCGGTGCGGCGGCGAGGGTGGCCCGCACGTCGTCGACGAGTTCGGCCATGCTGCGCTCGGCGAGGGTCTTGAGCAGCCCGCGCCTGTCGGAGAAGTGGTGGTATGGCGCGTTGTGGCTGACATCGGCTGCGCGCGCGACCTCGCGCAGGCTGATCTCGGTGGCGGGCTTGTCGGCGAGCAGCTGCATCGCCGCGGCTTCCAGCGCGTGCGCGAGATCTCCGTGATGGTAGGCCGCTCGAGAACTTGACACGCGCAACATTGTTCCTTATCTTGACACTGTCAACCAAATGGACACTGTCAAGATTGGAAACCTGCATGGCCTCCACCCTCGTCATCGACGGCCACCCCGACGACCACTCGCTCACCGCCGAGCTCTCCCGCCGCTACGCCGCAGCGCACGGAGACGCGCGCCTGCTCGCCCTGCGCGACCTTGACTTCGACCCGCATCTGCGTTTCGGGTACCGGCAGCGGATGACGCTCGAGCCCGACCTCGTCGAGGCGAAGGCCGCCCTGCACGAGGCCAGCAACGTCGTCGTCGCCGCCCCGCTGTGGTGGGGCGGTGTGCCTGCGGTGCTGAAGGGATTCTTCGACCGGGCCCTCCTGCCGCAGCAGGAGTACCGCTACAGCCCCGCGGGTCTGCCGATTGGTCTGGTCGGCGCGAACCGCGGCCGCCTGCTGCTGCTCGCCGACACCCCGTGGTTCTTCACGCCCATCACCGGCGTGCCCGCACAGACCCAGGTGGTGCGCAACACGATGAAGCTGGTCGGCATCCGCTCGGTGCGCACGCATCGGATGCTGGGGGTGAAGACCGCACCTCCCTCGCGCATCGAGGGCTGGCTCGACCGCGCCGCAGCGCTCGGCGAGCGAGACGCTGTGCGCGATCGGAACGGTGCCCCGCGCGTACCCGCCGTCGCGCACTGACGGGAACCCGGCGCGTCAGAGCGTCGCGCGGTACTGGGCCCAGGCGGCACCCAGCCGGCGCACCCCCTCGGTCAGCACGTCATCGGGCGCGGTGAAGGGAATGCGGATGTGGTCGTCCGGCGATGTCGATGCGGCGAACTCGCCACTGCCCGCCACCGAGACGCCATGCACCGCCGCGACCCGGGCGAGGGCATCCGCCGATCCGATCGGAAGCCGCGCCCACAGCGAGAGCCCGCCGCGCGGCTCGACGAAGCTCCATTCGGGCAGGTGGCGGGCCATGAGCTCACGTAGCAGCCCGAGCCGAGCGTAGTGCTCGCGAGCCACCTCGCGCCGCAACTCACCCGCGTGCGCGAGCAGGTCCATCGCGAGAAGCTGCCCGGGGATACTCGTGGACTGGTCGGCGAGCTGCCGGGCGCCACGCAGGCGCCGCACGAGCACGGGGTCGGCGCGCAGCCAGCCGATCCGAAGTCCCGCCCACGCCCACTTCGAAAGCGACTCGACCACCACCACGGGGGCATCCGCCCGCTCGGCAGCCAGTGGCGGGGGGATCACGCCGTCGAAGGCGATGCCGGCGACCACGCGGTCCTCGACGACGACCACCCCGTACTGTGCGGCCAGATCGGCGACGCGCCGTCGTGCGGCCGGCGGCAGCCGCGTGCCCGTCGGGTTCTGATGGTGCGGGTTCAGGGCGACCAGCACGGGCCGCATCCGCGCCATCGCCACCTCGAGGGCCACGGGGTCGAGGCCGTCGTCTCCCATCGGGATGCCGTGCACGATGCCGCCGCGCTGGCGCACACTGTCGGTGACGCCCGGCCAGGTGACCTCCTCGGCCAGCACGACATCACCGGGAGAGACGAGCGCGTCGATCAGCAGGCTGATGGCCTGCTGCGCACCGTGGGTCACGAGGATCTGCTCGGGTGATGTCACCGCGCCCTCAGAGGTGTACAGGTCGGCGATCAGCGCCCGCAGCGACGGCAGTCCGGCCGGATCGGTCTCGGGTAGCAGGGCGGTGGCGAGGTCGGGGTGGTGCGCACGGATCACCTGCACCCCCAGATCGGGGATTCGCGGCACCGTGCGCAGCAGATCGATCGAGTTCGGCAGCGCCGAGAAGAGCACCTCACCGCGCCCGCCGCGCCCCGGAGCCGACAGCGGCGAGCCGGCAATGCGCGTGCCGCTGCCCTGGCGGCGTTCGACCGCACCGCGATCGGCGAGCTCGCCGTACGCCGCGACGACTGTGCCGCGAGAGACGGCCGCGGCGGCCGCCAGCGCCCGCTCGGCCGGCAAGCGATCGCCCGGGCGCAGTTCTCCCGTGTCGATCAGGGAACGGATGCCGGCGGCGAGCCGCGCCGACAGGGTGCCGTCGCCGTGCGCCCACCGACCCAGACGTGCGGCCAGCGCCGTCGAGTCGACCGTGGCCGCGCGGTGGTCCACCAGCCGCTGATTGGCACTGTTCGTTGTGCTCATAGCGACACATTCTGGTCCAATGAGCCCGTCACGCACCACCCCTTCAGCCAATCCCGCCGATTTCACGTCTGATTGGACTATCAACGAGATCCTCCACCACTATGCGGCCCACGATGCCCTGCCCTCCGGTCTCACCGCCGACACTCTGCAACGGGTCGACGATGCCCTGAGCCCGCAGCAGTCATGGCGTCGGCCGCCGCACCCGGTGGCGGTCATGCGCTCTCTCGGGGTGCGAGTGCGTCAGCATCCGCCGACCGGCGCGCTACGTGTGGCGCAACTGATCGGGTCCCCCGACGACAGCCGTGCGCCCGCGGTCGATCACACGATGGTCATCGCCTGACCGATGGGGTGGCGGACCCAGGCGCGTTCCTGGGAGCCGTCCCAGCGATCGTCCGGGACTCCCACAGGCACGGTTTCCTACCCTCGAGGGATGTCCTATTCCGCACATCGCCCTGGTCGGATGGATTCCCAGGGGCGGATCTCGTTGGAGACCGACGCGTCTGACGGCTCGGTGACCGACGAGGACCTCGACTTCTTGCGACACTACGAGCCGACCGGTGCGCCCGCCCCGGCGACTCCGGTCGACCCGTCCGAGCCGGCCGACCCATCCGAGCCGGCCGACCCATCCGAGCCGGCCGACCCATCCAAGCGCGCCGAGCCCGCGCCCGCGGAGCTCCCCGAGACCGAGCCGGACTCCGCGCCGGCGAACGCGCGCACGCCCCGCCGCGAGCGCGCCCCACGTCGCCAGCGTGCGCCCCGGGCCGAGCGCGCGCCCCGTGTCGAGGGTTCGCGCCTGCGCACCATGGCCATCCTCGGCGGTGCCGAGGGGGAGATCCTCGACCGGGTGCCCGGCGAGACCCCGCGGTTCGTGCAGATGTTCTTCGTGCTGCTGGGAACAGCGCTCGTCTCGGCGATCTCGATGATGTTCGCCCTCACCACGGGCGTGCAGGTCGCGATCTGGGTGGCCGTGCCATTGGCCGTCGTCTGGGGCGGCATCATCTTCAACCTCGACCGGTTCCTGACCTCGACCATGACGTCGACGCGCAGCGTCATGAAACTGATCGCCCTCGCTGTGCCGCGCGTGGCCATGGCGGCACTGATCGGCTTCCTCGTCGCAGAACCCCTCGTGCTGCAGGTGTTCCACAACGACATCGCGCGCGAGGTGGCATCCACCAACATCACCCAGTCACAGTCCGATCAGGCCGCCCTCGAAGAGGGACCCGAGAAGATCGCGCTCGAGGCGGCATCCGCCCGGGTCGCCGCCCTCGAGAACCAGGCCGCGACAGGGATCGTCGCCGGCACCGAATCGGGCTCGGCGTCGACGGCCGCGGCGGCCTCGACCGTCGACGACGTCACCGCGAAGATGACCGAGCAGCAGCAGGTCATCGATGACGCCCGCGCGCTGTACCAGTGCGAGCTCACCGGAGAGGGCGCCGGTGAGGTGCCCGGCTGCACGGGCGTGAACGGGGAGGGCTCCAGCTCGGACGCCGCCAAGGCGCAGCTCGCTCAGGCCCAGCAGACCTACGATGCGCTCGCCGCGCAGCTGCGCGACGCCAACGACGACCTCGCCGCCGCCGAGACCGCTGCCAAGCAGAACACCTCGGCCTCGGAGGCCACCAACCGTCAGCAGGCGCAGGACCAGTTGCCCGCCGCGCAGCAGAGCTACGAGCAGGCCCTTGCGGCCTACAACGCCCGCGCCGATTCGGTGGCCGCCGGCAACGCGCAAGCCGTTGGCCTGCTCAGCCAGATCACCGGACTGAAGAACCTCGCCGCGAAGGAGCCCGCCATCTGGTGGGCGCATGTGCTGATCGCGGCGCTGTTCTTCATGATCGAGCTGCTTCCGGTGATCGTGAAGGTGCTCACCAGCTGGGGAGACCCCTCGCTGTACGAGAAGGCGAAGGCGATCCGCAAGCAGGTCGAGCTCGATCGCGTGACCGCTGACGGCTTCCGCGATCGCGCCGCGATCGTCGCCGAGAACGCCTCGCCCCCGTTTGCGGTCGGCACCACGGATGCACCGGATGCTGCCCGCGGGCGGGCATCCGACCCTGTCGTCGATCCCGGTCCGCCCACTGTGCCGATGACGCGCGCCGATCTGCGCGAACCGGCGGGCGTCTGAGAGGCTGTCGCCATGAACCGACGCGCGATGGTATCTCTGGCCGGTGTGGTGGCGGTGGCGCTGTACGCCGTGTGGGCGGCCGTGCAGATCTTCGTGTTGAACCCGCTGGCCGTCGCCCCCGGGCTCTCACTTGATGAGGTCTATGCCGAGATGGCGGCCGTCGGCGAGACGATGCCCGTCGGGTTCGGGCTGGGAGTGCTGGCGGTCGGCGTCGTCATCGCGATCGTCATCGCGGTGCTCGGCATGCGCGCCGACCTCGACCCCGAGGTGCTGATGCTGCTCTTCCTGATCGTCTTGGTGCTCGGTGCTCCGGCCTACTTCGTCGCCTCGTTCGCTCCGGGGATGAGCCTTGCCGACACGTTCTTCATCTCCGGCGCGGATGCGTCGCCCTGGGCAGCATCGCTGTACATCACGAGCCTGCTGGCTTCGGCGGGCATCGTCTGGCTCGTCGTGCGCCTGGCGCGGAGCCGCCCGGCTGCTGTGTCGGTCGCCTGATCGGCTGACTCTGAACCGCCCCACGCGGTGCGGAACGCCACTAGCGTGGGCACATGGTCAACTATCGCTATCTGGGCAACAGCGGACTCAAGGTCTCGGAGATCACCTACGGCAACTGGGTGACGCACGCATCGCAGGTCGGCGACGACGCCGCCGTCGCGACCGTGCACGCGGCGTTGGATGCCGGCATCACCACCTTCGACACCGCAGACACCTATGCCAACACGGCCGCCGAGGTCGTGCTCGGCAAAGCTCTGGAAGGTCAGCGGCGCGCGAGCCTCGAGATCTTCACCAAGGTGTACTTCCCCACCGGGCCGAAGGGACCGAACGACACCGGACTCAGCCGCAAGCACATCTTCGAGTCGATCGACGGATCGCTCACGCGCCTCGGCACCGACTACGTCGACCTGTACCAGGCACACCGCTACGACCACGAGACTCCGCTGGAAGAGACGATGCAGGCCTTCGCCGACGTCGTGCGCCAAGGCAAGGCGCTGTACATCGGCGTCTCCGAGTGGACCGCCGAGCAGTTGCGCGCAGGCCACGCCCTGTCGAAGCAGCTGGGGTTCCAGCTGATCTCGAACCAGCCGCAGTACTCGATGCTGCACCGCGTGATCGAGGGCAAGGTCGTGCCGACCTCGGAAGAACTCGGCATCTCGCAGATCGTCTGGTCGCCGATGGCCCAGGGCGTGCTGAGCGGCAAGTACCTGCCCGGTCAGCCGGTGCCCGAGGGATCGCGGGCGACCGATCCGCACTCGGGGGCGCACTTCATCCAGAGCTTCCTGCGCGACGAGATCCTCGAAGCGGTGCAGCGGCTGAAGCCGATCGCCGACGAGGTGGGGCTGACGATGCCGCAGCTCGCGATCGCCTGGGTGCTGCAGAACCCGAACGTCGCCGCCGCGCTCGTGGGCGCGTCGCGTCCCGAGCAGCTTGCCGACACGGTGAAGGCGTCCGGAGTGCGGTTGGATGCCGACACGATGGCCGCGATCGATTCCGCGCTCGCCGGCGTCGTCAACGACGACCCGGAGCACACATACGGCGTCTCTCCCGCGCAGCGCCTCGTCTGAGGCATCCACCGCGCCCCGCCTTCCCCTCTCCGCGCCCCCGCCCCCACCCTCGCGCACCTATTCCCCGCACGCCGCCCCCGCGCACCCATTCCCATCCACGAGGGGTCAAAATCTGTCGGGTTCAGAGGCCTGCACACGACGAATATTGACCCCTCGTGAAGGAGCGCGTGGGTGGAAGCGGCGCGCGGGCGGAGGGGTGCGCGGGCGGAAAGGGGCGCGTGAGGGGAGGGCGCGCTACGAGGCGTCGAACATCACGCCGGGGTTGAGGATGTTCTGCGGGTCAAGCGCCTGTTTGATGCGCTGGTTCAGCTCGAACACGTCGTCGCCGAGGTACGCGGCCAGCCAGGGCTGCTTGAGCCGGCCCACTCCGTGCTCACCGGTGATCGTGCCGTCCAGCGCGAGCGCCAGATCCATCACCTCGCCGAAGGCGCGATCGGCACGGGCGCTCTGATCGGCGTCCTCGCGGTCGAACACCAGCAGCGGGTGCGTATTGCCGTCGCCGGCGTGCGCGATGATCGAGATCTCGATGCCGTTGCGCTCGGCGATCACCTGCACGCCCTCGACCAGGTCGGCCAGTCGCGGCATGGGCACGCCGACGTCTTCCAGCAGCAGCGCTCCGCGACGCTCCACCGCCGGCACGGCCATCCGGCGGGCGGCGATCAGCGCCTCGCTCTCGTCAGCATCATCGGTCGCGTACACCTCGGTGGCGCCGGCCGCCGTGCACAGCTGCTCGATCGCCTCGGCCTGGGCCGCTGCCACCGCGCCTGACTCGTCGGACTGCACCAGCAGCATCGCCGCCGACGTGCGATCGAGCTCCATGCGCGTCATGTCCTCGACGGCGTTGATGGCCACCTGGTCCATGAACTCCAGCATCGACGGGCGCATCGTGGCCTTGATGTCGACCACGGCCTGCACAGCGCCCGAGAGAGTGGGGAACATCGCCACCAGCGTGGTCGGTGTGCTCTGCGCGGGCACCAGCCGCAGCACCACCTCGGTGACGATTCCGAGAGTCCCCTCGCTGCCGACGAACAGCTTCGTCAACGACAGCCCCGCCACATCCTTCAGACGCGGGCCGCCGAGCTTCACCGCGCGTCCATCGGCGAGCACCACCGTCAAGCCCAGCACGTAGTCGCTGGTGACGCCGTACTTCACGCAGCACAGCCCGCCGGCATTGGTGGCGACGTTGCCGCCGATCGAGCAGAAGTCCTGCGACGACGGGTCGGGCGGGTACCAGAGGCCGTGCTCGGATGCTGCGGACTTGACCTCGGCGTTGAACGCCCCCGGCTGCACGACCGCCATCTGCACGGCCGGGTCGATGGTGATCGCCCGCATCCGCTCCAGCGAGATGACGATCGCGCCGTCGACGGCCGACGTGCCGCCCGACAGGCCCGAGCCCGCGCCGCGCGGGATGACGGCGAGATTCTCGCGGGCCGCGATGCGCACCGCGGCCTGCACGTCCTCGGTCGACTCGGCGCGGACGACCGCGAGCGGCGTGCCGGCTCGCGGGTCGTCCGCACGGTCGCGGCGGTAGGCCTGCAGGGAGTCCTCGTGGGTGATGAGCGCTCCCTCGGGGAGCGCTGCCGTGAGCGCGGCGAGAACGCTCGCGCGACGATCGGTGTCCATCATCCGAGGCTATCGCCGCAGGTCACTCCTTGACGGCACCCGAGGTGAGTCCCGCCACGATCCAGCGACTGGCGAGAGCGAACAGCACCATCGTCGGCAGGATCGTCAGCACCGCGGCGGCCGACATCGAACCCCAGTCGATGTTGAACGTCGAGATGAAGCCGTTCAGCGCCGACGGCACCGTCCGCTTCTCCTCGGAGTTGATCAGCACCACCGACAGGAAGAGCTCGTTCCAGCAGTTCACGAAGTTGAAGATGAACGCGGCGATGATGCCGGGCGTCATCACCGGGACGAGCACACGGAACAGCGCGGTCAGGCGCGAGCATCCGTCGATCATCGCGGCTTCTTCGAGCGCGGCCGGGACGTTCTCGAAGAAGCCCCGCAGCATCACCGTCGAGAACGGGATGCACACCGCGACGTACACCAGCACGAGCCCGGGGCGGGTGTCGACCAGCCCCAGGTCGGTCATCATCGAGTACAGCGGTCCGAGCGCGATGAACGCGGGGATCATCTGCGTCAGCAGGAACGCCACCAGCACCGGGCCCTTGCCGCGGAACTCGAACCGTGCGAGCACATAGGCGCTCAGCAGGGCGATCAGGGTCGCCACGGCTCCGGCTGCCAGCGCCACGATGGCGGAGTTCATCAGGAACACCCCGAAGCTGCTCTTCTCGAACAGGCTCGAGTAGTTCTGCAGCGACGGCTCGCTCGGCCAGTACTCGATGGGGAACGCGTTGATCGTTCCCGGTGACTTGAACGACGTCAGTGCGATCCAGTACAGCGGGAACAGGGTGATGATCAGCCAGATCGCCAACCCGGTGAAGCGCACGACCCCGCCGACGGTGAGCCGGCGGCGCGGGCGCGGTGCCTGCGGCGCGCGGCCGGAGCGCTTGGTCGCCTCGGCGGTCGTGATGGCCATGGTCGCGCTCATCGTTGCATCCTCCTCATCGCCATCAGGTAGAACCCGCAGAACACCAGCAGGAAGGCCACGACGATCAGACCGATGGCGCTGGCGATGCCGTAGTTGCCCTGCTGGGTGAAGTCGATCATCCACGTGGTGACGATGTCGGTCTGGTTGGCGGGGCCGCCGCCGGTCATCGCCCAGATGATGTCAGGGAAGTTGAAGATCCAGATGATGCGCAGCAGCACGGTCAGCAGCAGCGTCATCGAGATGTACGGGATGATGATCGAGAACAGCTGGCGCACCTTGCCGGCGCCGTCGATGCTCGCAGCCTCAAGCATCTCGTCGGGCACCGACTGCAGTGCCGCGAGGATCATGATCGCGAAGAAGGTCACGCCGTACCAGATGTTCGCGGCGATCACGGCGAACATCGCCAGCTTCGGGTCGGCCAGCCACGGCAGCGGCTGTGCGATCAGACCGGCCTTCATGAGCAGGTCGTTGATCACGCCGAACTCGGCGTTGAACATCCAGCGGAACAGCATGCCGATCAGGAAGCCCGAGACCGCCCAGGGGAAGAACACCAGTGCCTGGTAGACACCGCGGAACCGGAACCGCTTGCGCAGCGCGAGGGCGATGAGAAAGCCGATCACCAGCTGGGGGACGAGCGACCCGACCACCCACAGCACCGAGTTCCAGGCGACGGTGGGGAACACCGGGTCGGTGAACACGGTGACGAAGTTGTCGAAGCCGACGAACGGCGTCGAGGTGAGGTCCCAGAGGTTCCAGTCGTGGAAGGCCATGCGGGCGCCCTGCAGCATCGGTACGTAGGTGAACCAGACGACGAAGATGATCGCGGGCGCCATGAAGGCGAGCAGGGTGAGCGCGTGCTTCGCTCGGAAGACGCGGTGCCGGGAGTCGGATGCCGGCGTGCGGGCGGGGGAGGCCCCGCCGGCTGCGCCGACGGGGCCTCCCTTCACAGTGCGAGCAGCCAACGGGGTCAACCCTTCTCCGTGGCGTACTTCTCCGTCCAGTACTCGTCCCACGACGCCAGCAGCTCCTGCGTGGACATGTCGCCCAGCAGCACCTTCTGCACGTCCTGGTCGGACTTCTGGATCCATTCGGTCCACCAGCTCACGCCGCGCGGCTGCACGACGTTGACGTAGGTGTCGGGGTTCTCGGTCATCGTGACGTAGCTGGTCCACGGGCCGGTCTTGTAGAAGTCATCCTCTGCGGCGCCGGCGATGATCGGCACCAGGCTGTTCTTCTGCGCGAAGGTGGTGGCCGGGCCCGACGACGACAGGAACTCGACGAGCTTGACCGCCTCTTCCTTGTGCTCGCTGGCCTCGGTCACGCCCCATCCGGCGGTGGCAAGCGGCTGCGCGGCCTTGCCGGTCGGGCCGACGAGCAGGGGAGCGGTGTCCCACTGATCCTCGGCCAGCGATGATTCCTGCACGGTGGCGATGACCTCGGGGTCCTGCAGCAGGAATGCGGTGGTGCCGTTGGTGAAGCCGGCCACCATCTCGGGGTAGCCCCACGAGACGGCCGACGGCGGCGATGCCTGGGTGAACAGCTCGAAGTAGGTGTCGACGGCGTCCTGCGCCTCGGGGGCGGCGAACATCGTGGTGCCGTCGTTGAGCAGGAAGGCATCCTCGACGTTCAGGTCGTCGATGACGTACGCCTCGATGGCCGCGACGACGTTGCTGTTCGCGTTGGGGCCGCCGCGGAAGGCGTAGCCGTAGACGTTGCTGGACGGGTCCTGGATGGCCGCTGCCTGCTCGAGCAGGTCTTCCCAGCTCTGCGGCGGGCCGTCGAATCCGGCATCCGCCACCAGGTCGGTGCGGTAGAACAGCGACAGGCCGTAGAAGCCGTAGGGCACGAAGTAGCTCTTGCCGTCGGTGTCGGCGGCGGCCTGGGCGTTCTCGGTGAGCTCGTTCCAGCCGTCCCAGTCGGCCAGGTCGCTCTTCATGTCGTAGAGCCAGCCGTTGTTCGAGAAGGGGCCGACGGTGAGGTCGCGCACCTCGAGCACGTCGACGCCCTTGCCGGACTGCAGCATCTGCTGGATCTTCTGGTCGGCCTGCTCGGTGGGCGGCGAGACCAGCTTGACGGTGATACCGGGGTTCTCGGCCTCGAACTCGTCGAGCAGTCCGCGCAGCAGGTCGGTGCGTGCGGGGTTGGTCAGGCTCTCGACCATCTGCAGGGTGACGTCGCCGTCGGCCGAGCCGCCGTCGCTGCTGGCCGAGCAGCCGGTCAGGGCGAGCGCGGCGACGGTGCCGATGCTCGCGGCTGTCAGAAGCTTGTGCTTCATGAGGTGCCTCTTCTCTTTCAGGGTTGGGTGTTCTCGGGTGGGAATCAGATGACGTGTGCGGGCGCGGGGGTGCGGATGCCGGCGCGCTGAAGGATCTCGGGAACGCAGCGGTCCACGAAGGCCTCGAAGTCGGATGCTTCGGTGTACAGGTGGGCCGAGAGTCGGAAGTAGCCGACGCCCTCGAAGCTGGTGAACGCCGTCTCGACGCCGACGGCGTCGATCAGTTGCATCCGCAGGTCGTCGGCCTGCTCGCGATTGCGGCCGAGGGCGTCGGGCAGGCGGATCAGGCGCATCGACGCGACGGGTGTCGGCAGCGGCGCGAGCGCCTCGGCCTCGGTGTAGGGCTGCAGGGCATCGGCGATGACGCGCGCCCCATGGTCGGCCATCGCGGCGATCGCCTCGCGAGCGGCGTCCCAGCCGATCTCGCTCTCGACGAAGTCGATGGATGCCGGTGTGCTCAGGTAGGTGGTGGCGTCGACCGTGCCCTGGGTGTCGAATCGGACCGGGTAGGGGTCGGGTGCGCCCCAGGAGTCGATCAGCGGCCAGAGGTCTTGGCGGTCTTCGGCCGTGGTCACCAGCAGGGCGGAGCCGCGCGGGGCGCACGGCCACTTGTGCATGTTGCCGAACCACCAGTCGCCGCCTCCGGCGACGGCGGCGTCGGGAATGAGGCCGGGGGCGTGCGCGCCGTCGACGAGCGTGCGTACGCCATGCTCGGCGGCGAGGGCGGCGATCCGCGCAGTGGGGAATCGGCGCGCCGTGGCGGAGGTGATCTGGTCGATGACGATCAGCCGGGTGCGCGCGCTGATCGCGTCGGCGAAGCGCTGCACCACCTCGTCGTCATCGGCGAGCAACGGCAGGTGCACCACGCGCACGGTTGCTCCGAAGCGTCGGGCCAGGCGCTGTGCGCCCATGGTCACGGCGCCGTAGCCGTGGTCGGTGACGAGGATCTCGTCGCCGGCAGACAGTACGAGTGCGTTGAACACCACGGTTGCGGCGGCCGAGGCGTTCGGCACGAATGCGGTGTCTTCGGCCCGCGCTCCGACGAACGGGGCGGTGCGCTCACGGGCTTCGCGCACGCGCTCGGCGATGCGCGGGAACCACTCGACCGGGCTGAGGTCGGCGCGGCGGCGCAGGGCGTCCTGATGCGCGACGACGCTGGTGGGCACGGCTCCGAACGACCCGTGGTTGAGGTGGATGATGGTCGGATCGAGCGGCCACGCGTCGCGTGCGCGCTCGAAGGACTTCAGCCGGATCGGCGGTGGGGTGGTGCCCGTGGTCATGCATCCTCGCAACGGTGGGGGGAGAACTTGTTGCACAACCATGCCACGTCTCCGGGGATATGTCGAGTGAAATCCGCTTTTAGTGACTAAGTTGTTCTACAAATAGTCTCCGAGGTGTCCTTCCGACAGACTCGCTGCAAGCACGACGGAGACACGGGGAGAACCGATGAGTGCACTCGACACCGCCCTGCACGGGTTGCGATCGCTGATCGCCGATGGCGCCTTGCGCCCCGGCGACCGCCTGCCCAGCGAAGGCGAGCTGTGCGAGCAACTCGGTGTGTCGAGAGGCTCGCTGCGCGAGGCGATTCGGATGCTGGCGGCGCTGGGCGTTCTCGAGACCAGGCACGGATCGGGCAGCTACGTCGGCGAGCTGCGCGCCGCCGACCTGATCAGCAGCCTGTCACTGACCGTCGGGCTGCTGCCCATGGAGGGTGTGCTCGAACTCACCGAGCTTCGCCGTGCTCTCGAACCGCACGTCGCCGCGCTCGCGGCCGCGCGCATCGATCAGGACGAGATCGCCCGCCTCGATGCGCTGCTCACCGAGATCGAGTCCAACGACGACTTCCAGGCGCACTCGCGCCTGGATCACGAGTTCCACATGGCCATCGCCGAGGTCGCCGGGCAGGATGCACTCACCAGCCTGCTCGACGTTCTGCGCTCCCGGTCGCGCGCGTACCGCCTCTCCGACCCGGCGGATGCCGCCGAGCTGAAGCGCAACTCCGATATCGGGCACCGCGCCATTCTGCGCGGCCTCGCCGCGGCCGACCCGGTCGCCGCGTCCGCGGCGGCGTCTGCGCACGTCGCCGACACGGCCGCGTGGGTGCGGACGCACTCCGCCGGAGAAGCGGAGCCGGTGCGGGACTGACGCCCGCGCTGAACTGTGTCGGTCAGCCGACGGTGATGTCGACCTGGATCTCGCTGGCGATCCGCTCGAGCGCTGCGCGCAGAGCATCCATGTCGGCCGAGGCCGGGACGACAGCGGTCACGGACGATTCGAACAGTCGGCCGCCGGCCATCGCCGCGTCGCGCGTCTCGGTGGTCATGCTCTCGATACTGAGGGCGTGCGCCCCCAACGCGCCTGAAACCTCGCGCACGATTCCGGGTCGGTCGTTGCCCAGGACGGTCAGCGAGATCCGTTGCGGCGAGGCATCGGCCCCGCTGCCCGCCCCGGCGTGCACCGTCACCGTCAGCAGGCCATCCAGCGCGTCGAGGGCTGCGCGCAGGTCATCGACGCGGTCCGGAGCGACCGAGACCTGGATCACGCCCGCGAACATTCCGGCAAGCTCGGCGAGGCTGCTGTTCTCCCAGTTGCCGCCGTGGGCATCGACGACATCGGCGACGGCAGAGACGAGTCCGGGGCGATCCGTTCCCGCGACGGTGAGGATGAGCGTAGTCATGGCCCCAGGGTAGCCCGGTGCTGGTCGCTGTCGGTTCACAACTCCGGAGAACTCCAGTGGTCTGGCGGGGCGGATTCATATGGTCGATGCATCGGTTGATGTGGAGGTCGTTGATGACGTATTCGGTTGCGGTCAGGGATGCGGCGCTGTTGGCGGTGTGTCAGGGGCTCTCTTTCGGGCGCGCTGCGCAGGTCGTTGGCGTGTCAGACAAGACGATCGGGATGTGGTGGCGGGACAGTGTCGGTATGCCAGTGTTTCGTCGCCAGAAGCCTGTTTCCGACCCTCTACGCCCGGACTCGGTGCCAGGTCGGGGGTTGACGTTGGAAGAGCGAATCGAGATCCAGTCCGGCGTGCGAGCGGGCCTGTCTCAGCGCGAGATCGGTTGGCGGGTTGGCCGGGATCAGTCGGTGATCTCTCGTGAACTCGCTCGGCACCGGGGTGTGGATGGTCAGTATTGTGCGGCGGTCGCGGAGCTGTCCGCGCAGCGTGGCCGGCGACGGCCGAAGGAGTTCAAACTCAACACGAACCCATCCCTCGCCGCGCAGATCACCGACTGGATGGACGATGGGTGGAGTCCGAAGCTGATCGCGACGGTCCTCGAAATCGACCATCCGGACGACAAGACTTGGCGGGTGAGCCACGAGACGATCTATCAGGCCCTGTATGTCCAAGGGCGCGGCCAGTTACGCCAGGATCTGGCCCGTCAGCTGTCCACCGGGCGCACGGCCCGCAAGTCCCGGGAAGGGGCGAGCAGGCGTTCACCGAGCCCGTTCAAAGACGCGTTGAAGATCAGCCAACGCCCTGCTGAGGTCGAGGACCGTGCGGTCCCTGGGCATTGGGAGGGGGACCTGATCCTCGGCGCAGGGAACCGGTCAGCGATCGGGACACTGGTGGAGCGGACCACCCGGTTCACGATCCTGCTGCACCTGCCCAACTGCCACACGGCAACCGAAGTCGCCGGGGCGATGATCCGCGAGATGAGCAAGCTCCCCGACCACCTGCGCCGATCGATCACCTGGGACCGAGGAACCGAACTGGCTGACTACGTCGACATTCAACTCGATCTGCAAGCCCCCGTCTACTTCTGCGACCCACACTCACCCTGGCAGCGCGGCACGAACGAGAACACCAACCGGCTCCTGCGGCACTGGTTCGCCAAGGGCAGCGACCTATCCGCCTGGACCGCCGAGGACCTGCGCCACGTCGCCGACAAACTCAACGCCAGACCCCGCCCCACCCTTGAGCTGAGAACACCCGCCCAAGCGTTCAACGAGTTCCTCCTAACCGCATGATGCATCCACCGCTTGACTTCCGGCGGCAAAACGGCTCAGATGACCGGATTCGGTGAGAATCTCCGGAGTTGCGAACGGAACCGCGCGCCCAACGACTCGACGCGCGCTTACCCCCAGGCGCTTCCGGCGAGAAAATCGATCATCCGCTGCCGGTGCGGGGCCAGATCGAGACCCTGCGCCGTGACCCATTCGTCGGAGTAGTAGGTCTGCGTGTAGCGGATGCCGCTGTCGCAGATCAGTGTGACGACGCTGCCGGTCTCGCCGGCATCGCGCATGCGCCCGATGAGTTCGAAAGCGCCGTACAGGTTGGTGCCGGTCGAGCCGCCCGCCAGATGAAGCGTGCGCTCACGCAGCAGGCGGATGGCGGCGACCGAGGCCGCATCCGGCACCGCGATCATCTCGTCGATGACGCTCGGGACGAACGAGGGCTCGACGCGCGGACGCCCGATGCCCTCGATGCGGCTCGGCTGCCCGGTCGCCTCGGTGTCGCCCTTCCAGGCGGCGTAGAACGCCGACCCCTCGGGGTCGACGACCGCGACCTGTGTGGCGTGACGCCGGTAGCGCACGTAGCGTCCGAACGTGGCGCTGGTGCCGCCGGTGCCGGCGCCGACGACGATCCAGCGGGGGACCGGATGCCGTTCCTGAGCCAACTGGCTGAACACGCTCTCGGCGATGTTGTTGTTGCCCCGCCAGTCGGTGGCACGCTCGGCGAACGTGAACTGGTCGAGGTAATGCCCGTAGCATCCGGCCGCCAGCCGCCGCGCCTCGGGGGAGATGTCCTCGGCCCGATCGACCAGGTGGCAGTGCCCGCCGTAGAACTCGATGAGGTCGATCTTCTCCTGGCTCGTCGAGCGCGGGATGACCGTGATGAACTTCAAGCCCAGCATTCGGGCGAAGTACGCCTCTGACACCGCCGTCGACCCGCTGGAGGACTCGACCAGCGTCGTGTTCTCGTCGATCAGGCCGTTGACCAGCCCGTACAGGATCAGTGATCGTGCCAGGCGGTGCTTGAGCGACCCGGTCGGATGCACCGACTCGTCCTTCAGATACAGGTCGATGCCCCACTCCGCCGGGAGGGGGAACAGATGCAGATGCGTATCGGCCGAGCGGTTGGCATCCGCCTCGAGCACCCGGATGGCGGAACTGACCCACTCACTCATGATTCGAGGGTAGCCGTCGCGGTCACGGGATGCGGATGAGCTCGCCCCGCGAGCTGTCGGCGTCGAGCTGGAACTCGAAGCGGGAGCGGTCGCCGCGGTGGTAGGCCACGAAGAACTCGATCGGCCGTCCGCTCTCATCGCGGCTCACGCTGCGCAGCCGCAGTAGGGCCGCGCCCGCGGTCAACCCCAGCAGCTGGGCCTGCTCGTGCGTGGCCACCGTCGCCTCAGCCGAGCGGACGCCGTGCGTGGCGACGATGCCCTGCTCTGCGAGCAGTCGGTAGAGCGAGGCCTCCCGCAGGTCGACGTCGAACGAGTGCGTGCCGACGTCCTCGGGCATCCACGTCGTCGACAGCGACCAGGCGTCGCCGTCGACGTGACGCAGACGTTCGAGCACGACCACCGGGGCGCCCTCGTCCAGCTCGAGCGCCCGCGCGACCTCGGCATCGGCGGTGATCCGCTCATGGCGCAGGATGTCGCTGTGCACGTGCCCGCCGCGGCGCTCGACCTCCTCGTAGAGTCCGACCAGCGTGTGCACGAGCGATTCGGCCGTGCGCGGCCTGGCCACAAAGGTGCCCTTGCCCTTGACCCGTTCGATCAGGCCCTCGTGCTCCAGTTGACCCAGTGCCTGCCGTACCACCGTGCGCGAGACGCCGTACTGGTCGCACAGTCGGTGCTCGCCCGGCAACGGGTCGCCGGGCTGCAGGCGGTCGTTCTCGATGTGCTCGACGATCAGCCGTCGCAGCTGGTCGTACATCGGAGCGGCGGAGCGGCGGTCGATCCCGTCGTTGCTCTCGATCATGACGGTGCTCCGTACGCGACGCCCGCGTGCAGGATCACGTTGGCGTACGGTGTGAACTCGCCGGAGCGCACGAAGGCGCGGGCATCCGCGGTCCGCTTCTTGAACTCGATGTGCGGCACCAGCTCGATCTCGATGCCCGGCAGGCGCTCACGCAGTGCGTCGAGCACGTGCGGGCTGACCTCGGCGACCTCTGCCGACACGGTCGCACCCTCCACGACCATCTCGGCGAGCACGGTGTCGAGCACATCGAGGAACGCCGGTGCGCCGGGGCGGTATGCCAGATCGATGCGCTCGGTACCGGGCGGGATCGGCAGTCCGGCGTCGGTCACGACGATCAGGTCGGTGTGACCCGTTTCGCTGATCACGCGTGAGAGCGCCGGGTTGATGGTGGTGTCGGTCTTGCGCATGGGCTCCTCCTCAGCTCTGCGACGCGCGCAGGGCATCCACTTCTGCACGACGGGGCAGGCTCGGTGAGGCGCCCTGGCGGGTGACGGCGATCGCGCCCGCCGCGCTGGCCAGCTCGGTCGCCTCGGCCAGCGTCCAGCCCTCGGCGAGTGCCGCTCCCAGGTAGCCGGCGTAGGCGTCGCCCGCGGCGGTCGTGTCGACGGCTTCGACGGGGATCGGGTCGATGAACGTGGTGCCCTCGGCGGTCACGACGCACGACCCCTTCTCGGCCATCGTGATCACCGCGGCGCCGGCGCCCTGCTCACGGAACCAGCGGCCCGCACGCTCGGCCGAGTCGCGGTCGACGACCTCGATGCCGCTCATCAGTGTCGCCTCGGTCTCGTTCGGGGTGACGATGTCGATGTGTGCCCAGACCGCGGCATCCAGTGGTGCTGCCGGAGCCGGGTCGAGCACGACGCTCATGCCGTGCTCGCGGGCGCGCGAGGCGATGTGCAGGGTGAGGGATGCCGGGGTCTCGAGCTGCGTCAGCAGCACCGACGTCGTCGGCGCGAGCGCGGCGAGGGCCGCGTCGATCTGCTCGGCGTTGAGGTGGGCGTTGGCCAGCGGCACCATGACGATGTCGTTCTGCGCCGAGGCGTCGACGCGGATGTGGGCGATCCCGGTGGGGCCGGGCACCGTGCGCAGGTGGGTCAGATCGACACCCGCGCTGCTGAGACCGTCGACGACGAGATCGTGGAACAGGTCATCGCCCACGCAGCCGACGAAGCTGGTGCGGGCGCCCGCGAGACCGGCCGCGACGGCCTGGTTCGCGCCCTTGCCGCCCAGCACCAGGGTGAACTCATCGCCGAGGATGGTCTCGCCGCGGGCGGGGAGCCGCTGGGAGAAGGTGGTCACATCGGCGGTGACGCTGCCGACGATCACCACACCGGTGCGGCTGGACTGGTCGCTTGTCATGTTCTCCCGATCGGCTTTGACTTCGACGAACGCTGTCATTACATTAGCCGCATCCCTACCTGTAATCACAGGTTGGACGCGTGAGGAGACCGGATGACCGCGCCGCGGCTGTATGTGGACAGTGCTGATGTCGAACGTGTGGGACGGTTGCTCGACGCCGGCGTGGTCCACGGCGTGACGACGAACCCGACCATCCTCGAGCGCGGCGGCCGCACGGCCGCCGACATTCCAGAACTCTACGCGCGCTGGACCGGCCAGGGCGCACGCGAGGTCTTCTTCCAGACCTGGGGCGGTGACCGCGACTCCTTCCTGCGCAACGCCGCGGGCCTGCTCGAGCTGGGTGACCGCATCGCCGTCAAGGTGCCCGCCACCGAAGAAGGCTTCGCGGCGGCATCCGCCCTCGTGCGTGACGGGGCGACCGTGCTCGTTACCGCCGTCTACTCCGTGGCGCAGGCGCTTGCCTGCGCCAGCATCGGCGTGCGGTACATCGCCCCCTACCTCGGGCGGATGCGCGACGCCGGCCTCGACGGCGACGGACTCATCGCCCGCATGCAGGCGGTGTGCGCCGACAGCGACACGGACGTGCTCGCCGCGAGCCTGCGCTCGGCCGACGACATCGTCGCGCTGCGCGAGAACGGCGTTCCCTACTTCACGGCCGCACCGGCCGTGCTCGATGAGCTCTTCGCGCACCCGGTCAGCGACTCGTCAGCCGCCGAGTTCGACGCCGCGATGGTGCGCCTCGGAGCCTGAGCAGAACCGGTCGCGTCAGGCCTGAGCGGCCTGACGCAGCCAACGCTCCACACCGGCGACATGCGCGCTCGCGAGCGATGCCGCCAGCGTCGCATCGTGGTTCGCGATGGCCTCGGCGATCGCGCGGTGCTCCGAGAGCGTGCGCTCCACGGCCCCCTGCTCGGTGAGCCCGCGCCACACCCGCGCCCGAATGGTCTGACTGCTCAGGCCGTCGATCAGGCTGGCGAGATACCCGTTGCCGGCCAGGCCGACCACTTGCGAGTGGAAGTGCGTGTCATGCGCCACGAGGTCGTCAATCGATACGGTCTTAGGATCGACGGCGTTGACCTCGTCGAGCAGTGCACCGGCATCATCGGCGCCGGCATGGCCCGCGGCCAGCGCGGTCGCCTGGGACTCGAGGATGCGGCGCACGGCGAACAGCTCCAGTAGCGAGTCATCGTCGTGCATGTCGACGACGAACGTGATGGCCTCCAGGAGTAGATGCGGTTCGAGACTCGTCACATACGTGCCGTCCCCGCGGCGCACATCGAGTACGCGGATGACCTCGAGCGCCTTCACCGCCTCGCGCATCGAGTTGCGGGAGAGGCCGAGTCGCTCGGCGAGTTCCTTCTCGGGCGGCAGGCGGTCGCCGGGGCCGAGTTCGCCCGACACGATCATCGCCTTGATCTTCTCGATCGCCTCGTCTGTCACAGCCATGCGCACATCTTCGCATATTGATCGGATGTCTCGGTGAGGTGTGTGAGCATGGGTGCATGCGCGTCATGGACTCTCACCTCCACCTGTGGGACCCGGAGGTCCTCAGCTACCCCTGGTTGGAAGGAGAGCTCGACAGCCGCTTCGCCGTCGATGAGCTTCTCAACGACCGGATCGACGATGTCGACGAGCAGATCGCAGTCTTCGTGCAAGCCGACCCCGTCGAGAAGCAATCGATCGACGAAGTGCGCTGGGTCGACGCGATCGCCGAGGCGACCGGCGTCGTCGCAATCGTTGCGGGGGCTCGGCTCGACCGCGGTCGCAAGACCACACGGCACCTCGACGCACTCGCCCGATACGAGAGTGTCGTGGGGGTGCGGCACCTGCTGCAGGGAGAGAAGGACGGACTCGCCCGCACCCCGAAGTTCATTGAGGGCGCCCGAACCCTGGCATCCCGAGGATGGACGTTCGACGCCTGTGTGCGCGCGCATCAGATCCCCGACGTCACAGCCCTTGCCGACGCCGTTCCGGGTCTGAACATCGTGCTCGACCACCTCGGCAAGCCCGCTGTCGGCACCCCGGACGGGCCGTTGCGGCCGAGTGCGGACTGGCTGCGCGACCTGGCCGATCTCGCGCGACACCCGCAAGTGTACGTCAAGCTGTCCGGTCTGCCGGCCGAAGCAGGTGGGGTGTGGGATGAGGATCAGCTGGAGCCCTTCCTGGATGCCGCGGCGGACGCTTTCGGGGAGAACCGGCTGATGTGGGGCAGTGACTGGCCGGTGTCGTCGATCGACGCCACCGTGATCGACGGCGGTGCCTACGTTCCGGGGGGACGTGACGACTGGTGCCACACCATCGCCGACTGGGCAGAGCGCCGCGGCCTTGATGTTGACAAGATCCTCTGGACGAACGGTCGCCGGTTTTACGGCATCCGCTGAAGTCGGTGGTGTCGGGCGCCCGGTTCGGCTGCTCCGGTCGCACTTTCTCCCGCTTCGCGAGGTCGCATGCGGGAGAAAATGCGACTGGAATGGCGGGCGCGGGCAGCGCAGGTCAGCCGGCCAGTGCCCGGCGGATGCGTGCGATGAGCTCATCGGGGCGGCGGTAGAGGGCATCGGTGACCTCGATCACCGTCCAGCCTGCGGCGCGTAGTGCGGCGATCCGCTCGACGTCGGCCGCGTAGCTCGCATGGTGCAGGCGGCCCTGGTACTCGATGGCAACCTTTCGTTGCGGATACGCCATATCGACGCAGGCCAGGAATCGGCCGTCCGCGGTGAACACGTCGTGGTTGAGCGCGGGCTCGGGCAGTCCGGCCATCACGATGCGATATCGCACCAGCGATTCCCGCGGGGACCAGGAGTCTTCGCGGATGAGATCCACTGCTGTGCGGAGCCGCGCCATGCCGATGCGGCGTCCGGACGCCAGCATGGTGCGCAGGTCGGTGATCGTGGTCCACGGTTGGCGCCCCACTGTCGGGCGGCCGGGACCCGGCCGGTGCAGGCGGCACAGGTAGTCACCGAGTGCGACGAGGTCGGGCACGCTCCACGAGCCCATCTGCGTCCACAGAAATGCTGGATGCACGGCGTTGATGCCGTCCCCTTCCAGCCACGGCACTTCTTCAGGGATTCGGTGGCCACGCACGCCTGCCGCGCGCACGAGCGGTCCCGCGCCTCGGGTGCTGACGTGCACGGGTAGGGTCGCACCGTCGAGGGGGCCGTTCTCGTCGAGTGCGAGCGGCATCGGTCCGCCGATGAGGGCGATCGCGCTCTCGTGGCTGATCAGTTGGTTTGGCCGAAGTCGCGGCGCGTAGGCCAACGTACGGAGTCTGTGCTCGTGCCGCTGGCGCGCGAACGCATCTGCGGGCTCTGGCGTGGCGGAGGACCCCGCGCGGCGGGAGCGCACGCCCTGAAACGGGCGATCCAGGTCAGCGCGGTGCAGGCGCCCGCGGTTCACTCCTGCGACCGCGGCGTCCCGCACGGCGAAGTGCGTGGGAAGGTGAGGCGGGAGAGGGCGCGGGCGCGGTGGCATCCGCCCACGATGGCATCTCGGGGCCGGTGCCGGGCCGGTTATCCACAGGCGCCGACGCGCGGCGCGCCATTACGGGCATCCGCCGGGTGGTTCCCGTCGCAGTTCCTCCCGCTTCGCGACGGCGGATGCGGGAGAAACTGCGACCGGAATGAGGATGCGCCGGCGGATGCGGGAGAGACTGCGACCGGAGCGCGGGCGACAAGCCGGCCGAAGGCGCGACTACTCGCTGCGCAGGCGCAGCTGCGCCATGCCGCCGTCGACCTCGATGCAGGTGCCGGTGGTCGAGCCCGACAGTGGGCTGACCAGGTAGAGCACGGCGCCGGCGACCTCGTCGGGCGAGACCAGGCGGCCGTGCGGCTGGCGGGCGTTCAGCGCTGCGCGCTCGGCGGCGGGGTCGTCGGCCGAGTCCAGCAGGCGCCCCACCCAGGGGGTGTCGGCGGTGCCGGGGTTGACGGCGTTGACGCGGATGCCCTCGCGCAGGTGATCTGCGGCCATCGCCCGGGTCAGCGCCGAGACGGCGCCCTTGGACGCCGAGTACAGAGCGCGCTGGGGGAGCCCAGTGGTGGAGGCGATGGATGCCGTGTTGCAGACGGCTGCGGCGGGCGAGCGTCGCAGCCAGGGGAGCGCCGCCGCGGTCACTCGCGCGATGCCGGTGACGTTGATCGAGAGCACGCGGGCCCATTCGTCGTCGTCGTTCGCGGCGATATCGCCCTGGGCGCCGACGCCGGCGTTGTTGATCACGATGTCGATGCGGCCGAACTTCTCTGCGACCGCCGCGACGGCGGCATCCACCGACGCGCGGTCGGAGACATCTGCGGTGAACGCGGCGAAGGCGGCATCGGCGTGGGCGATGTCGCGGTCGAGTACCGCGATCTGCGCGCCTTCGGCGTGCAGCGCTCCGGCGACGGCGGCGCCGATACCCGAGGCGCCGCCGGTGACGATCGCGACGAGTCCGTCGAGCTGGCCGCCGGCGCGTCTCGTCTCGCCTTCGGCTCGCTCAACGACCGGGTCGATGCCGCTCACTTCGTCTCGCTCCGCTCGCTCAGCGCACCGCACTTTGCACGCTCCCAGGCGACGAACTGCTGGCGCTGCGCGCCCAGGCCCTCGATCTCGATGTCGACGACGTCGCCGGCCTTCAGGTACGGGAACTTGCCGCCGAAGGCGACGCCCTGCGGGGTGCCGGTGAGGATGAGGTCGCCGGGCTCGAGGGTGACGTACTGCGACAGGTGGTGCACGATGGTGCGCACGTCGAAGATCATGTCGTTGGTGTTCGAGTCCTGTCGGGCCTCGCCGTTGACGAAGCTCTTCAGAGTGAGGTTGTCGACGTCGACCTCGTCGGGGGTCACCAACCACGGGCCGGTGGGGTTGAAGCCGAAGGCGATCTTGCCCTTGGACCACTGCCCGCCCGAGACCTCCATCTGGAAGGCCCGCTCGGAGACGTCGTTGGCGACGACGTAGCCGGCGATGTGCGCCGCGGCCTCGTCGACCGAGTCGAGGTAGGCCGCCCGCGCGCCGATGACGATGCCGAGCTCGACCTCCCAGTCGGTCTTCTCGCTGCCGCGGGGGATCGTCACGGTGTCGTTCGGGCCGACGACGGTGTTGGGCGTCTTCAGGAACATGATCGGCACCGTGGGCGGCTCGGAGCCCGACTCACGGGCGTGGGCGGCGTAGTTCTGGCCGATGCAGATGACCGTGCTGGGGCGGGCGATCGGTGCGCCGATGCGCAGCTGGTCGGCGTCGGTCAGCTCGGTCAGCTCACCGGCGTCGAGCGCGGCGCGGGTGCGGGCGACGGGTTCGTCGGCCAGGAACGCGCCGTCTACATCGGATGTCACGGGGCGCAGATCGAAGGTGCGGTCTGCGTCGATGACGACGGGGATCTCTCTTCCGGCCTCGCCAAGTCGCGCGAACTTCATGGTTCTCCTTCTCGTCTTCGGGGGCGGGCGCCATAGGGGCTGCCGCCGTTGACAGTATAGACATCGGATGTTTACACTTCCAAGTGATCTGCGTCGGGCACTCCGACGCGTTGAAGGAGCATTGTGAGCCGTATCGTCGCGCTGGACACCAGCGACATCCGCTTCCCCACGTCGTTGAGCCTGGACGGCTCGGATGCGATGAACCCCGACCCCGACTACTCGGCGGCCTACGTGGTGGTGCGCACCGATGCGGCCGACGGCATCGAGGGGCACTCCTTCGTCTTCACGATCGGCCGTGGCAACGACGTGCAGGTCGCCGCGATCGACGCCCTCGCGGGCCACCTCGTCGGGCGCGAGATCGAACCGCTGCTCGACGACATGGGCGGTACGTTCCGCGAGATCATCGGCGACTCGCAGTTGCGCTGGCTCGGCCCCGAGAAGGGCGTCATGCACATGGCGATCGGTGCGGTGATCAACGCACTGTGGGACATCAAGGCCAAGCGCGCTGGTCTGCCGCTGTGGCAGCTGCTCTCGCGCATGACACCCGAGCAGATCGTCGACCTGGTCGACTTCCGGTACCTGACCAACGCGCTGACCCGTGACGAGGCGCTCGAGATCCTGCGCGCCGCGGTGCCCGGTCGCGCAGAGCGCGAGGCCGAGCTGCTGGCCACCGGATACCCCGGCTACACCACCAGCCCCGGATGGCTGGGCTACTCGGACGAGAAGCTCGAACGCCTGGCCCGCGAGGCGATGGCTGACGGCTTCACCCAGATCAAGCTCAAGGTCGGCGCCGACCTCGAAGACGACATCCGCCGTTTCCGCAAGGCGCGCGAGGTGTGCGGACCGGACTTCCCGATCGCGATCGATGCCAACCAGCGCTGGGAGGTCTCGGAGGCGATCGCGTGGGTGAACGCGCTCGCCGAGTTCGACCCCGCCTGGATCGAAGAGCCCACCAGCCCCGATGACATCCTCGGCCACGCCGAGATCGCCCGTGGGGTCGCCCCGATCCGCGTCGCCACCGGCGAGCACGCTCAGAACCGGATGATCTTCAAGCAGTTGCTGCAGGCCGAGGCCATCGAGGTCATGCAGATCGACTCGGTGCGCGTCGCCGGAGTGAACGAGAACATCGCCAACCTGCTGCTCGCCGCCAAGTTCGACAAGCCGGTGTGCCCGCACGCGGGTGGCGTGGGCCTGTGTGAGGCCGTGCAGCATCTGTCGATGTTCGACTTCGTGGCCGTCAGTGGCACGCGTGAGGGGCGCCTGATCGAGTACGTCGATCACCTTCACGAGCACTTCGTGGTCCCCACCGACATCCAGGGCGGGTCGTACATGGCGCCGACTGAGCCTGGCGCGAGCATGGAGATGAAGGCCGAGAGCATTGCAAAGTACACCTGGACGGGGCAGCACGTTGTTGACTGACGCGGAATCCACTGACCTCGCCCTGCCGACGCTCGGGTACGGTGCCGCCAACGTCGGCAACCTGTTCCGGTCGCTCACCGACGATGAGGCCTGGGCGGTGCTCGAGGCGGCCTGGGATGCGGGCATCCGCTACTTCGACACTGCGCCGCATTACGGGCTGGGGCTCTCCGAGAAGCGCCTGGGCGCCTTCTTGCAGACGAAGCCGCGCGACGAGTTCGTCGTCTCGACCAAGGCCGGGCGTCTGCTGCGCCCGAACCCCGAGCACCAGTCCGGCGGACTCGACACCGACAACGACTTCCATGTGCCTGACGACCTGCGTCGCGAGTGGGACTTCACCGAGGCGGGCATCCGCGCCAGCATTGCCGAGTCGCAGGAGCGCCTGGGGCTCGACCGCATCGATCTGCTCTACCTGCATGACCCCGAGCGGCATGATCTCGATCTCGCGCTGGCCGAGGCGTTCCCGGCGCTTGAGAAGGTGCGTGGCGAGGGCGCGGTGACCGCGATCGGCATCGGATCGATGGTGTCGGATGCCCTGACTCGGGCCGTGCGCGAAGCCGACCTCGACATCATCATGGTCGCCGGCCGCTACACCCTGCTGGAGCAGCCGGCTGCGGCCGAGGTGCTGCCGGCGTGTGATGAGCGCGGCACGGGCATCGTCGCTGCGTCGGTGTTCAATTCGGGGCTGCTCGCGAAGAGCGAGCCGACCCGTGACGGGCGCTACGAGTACGGCCAGCTGCCCGAGCAGCTGTGGGACCGCCTGGTGCGCATCGCCGATATCTGCAAGGACCACGGCGTGCCGCTCCCCGCCGCGGCGATCCAATTCCCTCTGCAGGCCGACGCCGTGCGTTCGGTTGTCGTCGGTGGCAGCCGGCCCGCCCAGCTTGCGCAGAACGCCGAGTACGCGGCGCTGCCGATTCCGGCGGAGCTGTGGCAGAACCTCGCCGCCGAGGGGCTCATTCCCGCCTGACCGGAGCTTGACAGAAGGACACGACGATGCTCGAAGGAATCAACCCGCTGCTGACGGGTGAACTGCTGCTGCACCTCGATCGTATGGGGCACTCCGATGCGGTCGTCGTCGCCGACGCCCACTTCCCCGCGTGGGCGCTCGGCGCGCGCGTGATCGACCTGCCGGGCACGACGACGCCCGAGGTGGTCGCCGCGATCCGTTCGGTGCTGCCGCTGGATGACGCCCCGGGTATGGACCTGATGGAGTCGGCCGACGCGACGGTGCTCGATGTGCAGCGCGAACTGATGACGGCCGCGGGCACGACGGTGCAGACCACGCGCTTCGTGGAGCGTTTCGCGTACTACGACGTGGCCAAGGGGGCCTATCTGATGGTGCGCACCGGCGAGACCCGCAAGTACGGCAACGCCCTGCTGCGCAAGGGTGTCGTCGGGCATCCGTCGGCCTGACGGTTCCCGGTCGCTGCGGCCGTAGACGCAGACAGAAGTGAAGAGAACCCAGCAAAGGAGCTGTGATGAACATCGGATGCCATGGACTGGTGTGGACGGGCACGTTCGACGCCGCCGGGATCGAACGGGCGGTGCGCAAGACCGCCGAGGCGGGTTTCGACCTGATCGAGTTCCCCCTGATGGACCCGTTCGCCTTCGACGTCGGTGCCGCGCGGCGCGCGCTCGACGAGCACGGCCTGGCTGTGAGCGCCTCACTGGGGTTGTCGGATGCGACCGATGTCACCAGCGACGACCCCGCGGTGGTCGCGGCGGGCGAAGCGCTGCTGATGCGGGCGGTCGATGTGCTGGCCGATCTGGGCGGGACACATTTCTGCGGAGTGATCTACTCGGCGATGAAGAAGTACATGCTTCCTGTTTCGGAGGCCGGTGTCGCACGCAGTCAGCGGTCGATCGCACGCGTCGTCGATCATGCGGCGTCGCGGGGCGTGCAGGTGTCGCTCGAGGTGGTCAACCGCTACGAGACCAATGTGCTCAACACCGCGAGGCAGGCGGTCGAGTACGTGGGACAGGTCGATCGGCCGGGGCTCGGCATTCACCTCGACACGTACCACATGAACATCGAGGAGTCGGATATGACCGCTCCTGTGCTGGATGCCGCCGAGCTGTTGCGCTACGTGCACATCGGTGAGAGTCACCGCGGGTACCTGGGTACCGGCACGGTCGACTTCGATGCGTTCTTCAAAGCACTCGGCCGTATCGGCTACGACGGCCCGATCGTGTTCGAGTCGTTCTCGTCGGCGGTGGTCGCCGAGGACCTCAGCCGGATGCTCGGAATCTGGCGGAATCTCTGGACCGATAGTGACGAGCTGGGGGCGCACGCCAACCGGTTCATCCGCGACAAGCTCGTCGCCGTGGAGTCGATCGCGTTGCACTGATGCCCTGTAATCAACTTGTTATTACAGGTCTGGCGCAACCGCGAATTCTTAGATACATTTAGATACAACTTGCATCGGAACCGCGAGAAGCGCACAATTGACCCGATGTTTGAAATGGATTCCAAGAGGGGTCCGCAACCTCCGAGGGAGTAGGGCAACATGACCGAACCCATCCTCCGCATGGCCGGGATCAGCAAAGGGTTCCCCGGTGTGCAGGCGCTTCAGGATGTGAACCTCGAGGTGCGGTCGGGCGAGGTGCTCGTTCTCGTCGGAGAGAACGGCGCCGGCAAGTCGACCCTGATGAAGATCCTCTCGGGCATCTACACCCGCGATGAGGGCACCATCCACTTCGAAGGGCAGCCGGTCGAGCTGACCAGCCCGCTGCAGGCCCAGCAACTGGGGATCACGATCATCCACCAGGAACTGAACATGATGCCCGACCTCACGGTCGCCCAGAACATCTACATCGGCCGCGAGCCCAAGACCGGTCCGTTCCTTTCGGAGCGTGCGCTGAACAAGCAGACCGACGAGCTGCTGGCACGTCTGGGCATCCGCCTGGACGCACGACAGAAGGTGGGCGAGCTGACCGTCGCCGAGCAGCAGATGGTCGAGATCGCCAAGGCGCTGTCGTTCAACGCCAAGGTGCTGATCATGGACGAGCCCACGTCGGCGCTGACCGATACCGAGGTCGAGACCCTGTTCGTGCTGATCGAGCAGCTCAAGCAGCGCGGCACGGGCATCGTCTACATCTCGCACCGCATGGACGAGCTGCGTCGTCTCGCCGATCGGGTCAGCGTGCTGCGCGACGGCGCGTACATCGGCTCGCTCGAGAAATCCGAGATCAGCATCCCGCGCATCATCGAGATGATGGTCGGCCGCGCGATCGACGAGGGCACCCGCCCCGAGGCGCGTGAACACCTCGACGACCCGGTGGTGCTCGACGTGCAGGGGCTGTCGACCAAAGCCCTGCTGAAGGACGTGTCGTTCCAACTGCACCGGGGCGAGATCCTCGGCTTCGCGGGACTCATGGGTGCTGGTCGCACCGAGACGGCCCGTGCCGTGATCGGTGCCGACCGAAAGGACGCAGGCACCGTCAGTGTCGCCGGCAAGGTCGCCCGCATCCGCCAGCCCGAGGACGCCGTCAAGCGCGGCATCGGCTACCTCTCGGAGGACCGCAAGCTGCTCGGGCTGATGCTCGACCAGGACGTCACGTTCAACACGGTGCTCGCCTCGCTCGACTCCTACGCCAATGCGATCGGCTGGATGGGCGACCGCAAGGCGAAGAACCAGACCAAGGAGTACGTGCAGCAGCTGCGCGTGAAGACGCCCTCGGTCAACCAGATCGTCAAGCTGCTCTCGGGCGGCAACCAACAGAAGGTCGTCATCGCCCGCTGGCTGATGCGCGACTGCGACATCCTCATCTTCGACGAGCCCACCCGAGGGATCGACGTCGGTGCCAAAGAGGAGATCTACCGTCTGATGCAGCAGCTCGCGGCATCGGGCAAGTCCATCATCGTCATCTCGTCGGAGCTGCCCGAGATCCTGCGCGTCGCGAACCGCATCGCCGTGTTCGCCAACGGCAGGATCACCGGAACGCTCCGCAATGAGGAAGCAAGCCAGGAGAAGATCATGCAGCTCGCCGCCCACGGGGAGGAAGAACAATGAGCACGCCCCAGCAGCCCGGATCGACGACGACCGTCGTTCAGCAGGCCGTGACAGAGAACACCGACAAGCGCGACATCGCCGGAGCGCTGAAGCGACAGCTGCAGCAGTCGCTGGCGTTCGGCACGCTGATCGTGCTGGTGATCTTCTTCTCCATCGCCAGCCCCGCCTTCTTCACCGTCAGCAACCTCACCACGGTGCTGCTGTCGACCGCGGTGATCGCGATCCTCGCACTCGGCACCACCTTCGTCATCATCACCGGCGGCATCGACCTGTCGCTGGGAACCGGCATGGCGCTCTCGGCCGTGATGACGGGTGTGTTCATCACGAACTGGGGCATGCCGATCTGGGTCGGCGTGCTCGGCGGAATCGCCACCGGCGTGCTGATGGGGCTCGTCAACGGTGTGAACATCACCATCCTGCGACTGCCCCCGTTCATCGCCACGCTGGCGATGATGATGATCGCCGGTGGCCTGGCGCTGGTGATCTCGAACGTGCGACCCATCTACTTCTCGACGTCGGCGCCCGAGTTCAAGCGCATCGCGCTGGGAACGCTGATCCCCGGCATCCCGAACGCCGTGCTGATCACGCTGGTGCTCGCGGTCGTCGCGGCGCTCGTGCTGTCGAAGACGCTGCTCGGCCGCTACACCTTCGCGATCGGCTCGAATGAAGAGGCCACGCGGCTCTCGGGTGTGAACACCCGCCGCTGGACGATCTTCGTCTACATGTTCGCGGGTGCGTTCGTCGGCGTGGCTGGTGTCGTCATCGCCTCGCGACTGGACTCCGCCCAGCCCCAGATCGGCATGGGCTACGAACTGCAGGCCATCGCGGCCGTGATCATCGGCGGCACCTCGCTGCTGGGAGGGCGCGGATCGATCGTCGGCACCGTGATCGGTGCGCTGATCATGAGCGTGCTCGTCAACGGCCTGCGGATCATGTCGATCCAGACCGAATGGCAGAACGTCGTGGTCGGCGTGGTCGTGCTGCTGGCGGTGTTCTTCGACTCGCTGCGCAACCGACAGCGCACCTGATGATTCGGGTGGCGGCGATACCCGTGCCTGTCACCACCCGATCGGCTCCGGCCGAACCCGCGGAGCGATCCGCACGGCACAGCACCAGATGTCCACACCGCCGACCTCGGTCGGCACACAGAGAACAATGGAGTTTCCATGCGATTTGGTAAGAAGACCGCGTTCGCGGCGATCGTCGCAGCCTCCGCTATCGCCCTCGCCGGCTGCGGTGGTGGCGATGTGGTCAGCGAGAGCCCCGCGGGCGAGTCCGGCAACGACGGCGAGATGTACATCGCCCTCGTCTCGAAGGGCTTCCAGCACCAGTTCTGGCAGGCCGTCAAGACGGGAGCCGAGCAGAAGGCCGAGGAGCTCGGCGTGCGCGTCACGTTCGAGGGCCCCGCTGCCGAGACCGAGATCGCTCAGCAGCTCGACATGCTGACCACCGCGATCAACAACAACCCCGACGCCATCGGCTACGCGGCACTCGACCCCGAGGCGTGCGTCGCCCCGCTCGAGCAGGCGAAGTCGAAGGACATCCCGGTTGTCTACTTCGACGCCCCCTGCAACGGTGACGTCGGGCTCAGCCTGGCCGCCACTGACGGCAAGGCCGCCGGTGCACTGGCAGCCGAGCACATGGCCGAGCTGATCGGCGGCGAGGGCGAAGTCGCCATCGTCGGCCACTCGCAGATCAACTCGACCGGTGTCGAGCGTCGTGACGGCTTCGTCGAGAAGATCGAGGCCGACTACCCCGACATCACGATCGTCGACATCCAGTACGGCGATGGTGACCACCTGAAGTCGGCCGACATCGCCAAGAGCATGATCGCCGCACACCCCGACCTCAAGGGCATCTACGGCACCAACGAGGGCTCGGCCATCGGTGTGGTGAACGCGGTCAAGGAGCTCGGGCTGGCCAAGGGTGAGTTGACGATCATCGGCTTCGACTCGGGTGCCGCTCAGGTCAACGCGATTAAGGACGGCACGATGGCCGGTGCCATCACCCAGGACCCGATCGGCATCGGTGCCCGCACCGTCGAGTCGGCCGTGGCCGCGGCCAACGGCGAGACGCTCGATGAGTTCTACGACACCGGCTCGTACTGGTACGACGCCGACAACATCGACGACCCGAAGATCGCGGCAGTCCTCTACGAGTGATCTGACACGACAGAGAAGGCCCCCTCGCGTGAGCGAGGGGGCCTTCTGCTGTCGTGCGGTGCCTGTTAGCGCAGAGTCAGCAGACGTGCCGGATTGGTCGTGAGCAACGCGTCGACAGCCGCGTCGCCAACAGCGCTGCGCAGGCGCGGCAGGTACCGTTCGCCGAGATAGGCGAGTCCGGGCATGCCACCGTAGGCGATGTAGCGCGTGGCGCGTGCCACATCGCCGCCCAGGACGATGCGATCGCCCCCGCCGCCCGCGATCACCGTGTCTGTCAGCGTCAGCAGCTCGGCATCCGAGCGCGTGCGCGGGCGGGCGTAGCCGTCGTAGCCGAGGTAGGCGCCGCGCTCGGTGAGCGAGAGATGCAGACCGGCATCGGGGTCGCGGTCGGCGTGGGCCAGCACGACGCGGTCGGATGCCACACCCTCGTCCGCCAGCAGATCGAGCACCTCGTGTGCGGCGGTGCAGAACTCCAGATGCACCATGATGGGCGCGCCGGTCGCGCGGTGCGCCTCGGCGATGGCCATCAGCGTGGTGCGCTCGAACGCGCTGATCCGCCAGTAGTCCGCGCCGCCCTTGAGCATGCCGGCGCGCACTGACGCGCCGGTCGGTGACAGCGCGCGCGGACCGCGCGGATCGGCGTCGGTCGCGGGCATCCCCTCGCGCACATCGGCGATGAACAGGGCGGCCAGCTGTGCGGCATCCGCTTTGCGCGTCGGATGATCCGGCGCGTAGTGGGCCTCTCGATGCCGCCCGGTCGTGGCGATCACGCCGAGTCCGGTGGCGGTGCTGATCCGCG